>JAJYCJ010000056.1 GCA_021778515.1 Acidobacteriota bacterium | reverse complement strand
CCCCTCGAAGGCGCCCTGGCCGAAGAGGAAATCAAGCGCCTCGGCGCCGTCCGAGACCGAGTAGATGGGATTGACGATGTTGCCCTTCTTGAGCGCCCTGAGGGTCAGCTCCAGGTCGCTGGGATTGTCCTCGACGATCAGGACGTCCACCGGTTCATAAGCCTTCATCGAACTCCCCCTTGGCCTCCGGCAGGCTGAAGAAGAAGGTGGCGCCCTCCTCCAGCCGGCTCTCGGCCCAGACTCTCCCGCCGTGGCGGGTGACGATGCGCTTGACGATGGCCAGCCCCACGCCCGTGCCCGGGAATTCTCCCGCGGCGTGCAGGCGCTGGAAGACCCCGAACAGCTTGTGAGCGTAACGGTCGTCGAAGCCCACGCCGTTGTCTCTCACCCAGTATACAAGCTGTGCGCCGTCCCGTCGTCCTCCCACCTCGATGACCGAAGGCGTTCGGCCCGCGGAGAACTTGAGTGCGTTGCTCATGAGGTTGACCCAGATCTGCTTGAGGAGGGAGGGGTCTCCGGTCGCATCCTCCAGGGGCGCCAAGTGGAAGGTGAGCCCGGGGCCGGGTTGTGCGCCGGCGAGCCCCTCGAAGGCCAGACGCGCCAGCGCCGTCATGTCCACCGGGCCCCGCCGCAGCTCGTGGCGCCCCGCGCGGGAGAAGTCCAGCAGGTCGTCGATGAGCTGGGCCATCTGCCGGGTGCTCGATCGGATGATGCCGAGCAGGCGCCGGCCCTCGTCATCGAGCCGCTCCCCGTAGTCCTCATCCACCGCCCGCGAAAATCCGTCGATGGCCCTCAGGGGTGCCCGCAGGTCGTGGGAGACGGAATAGGAGAAGGACTCGAGCTCCTTGTTGGAGGCATTCAGCTCGGCGGTGCGCTCTTGAACGCGCCGCTCCAGCTCCTCGTAGAGCCGAACGCTCTCGATGGCTCGCGATGTGGCGTCGGCGAGGGCCTGCAAGATCGCCACCTCGTCGTCCGTGGGCCTCCTCCTTTCGGCCCAGTAGGCACCGATGGCGCCGATCGGCTCCTCCCGCCGGATGGGCACCATGGCGAGGCTCTGGACGAAGGTGGAGCGGTAGGCGTCGTGAGGGATGCGCGGATCGGCGTAGATGTCCTCGATGACGGCCGCCTCCCCGTGCAGCATGGCCCACCCGCTGATGCACTCCTCCAGGGGGAAGCGCATTCCCTTCCAGAGGGGGCCGATGGCGTCCTCCTCCACGTAGTGGCACTGGTCCCCGTCCCTCAGCACGAAGGTCACGCCGTCGGCCCCCACCAACCAGCGGGCCGTCCGGCGGACCACCTCCGTCACGTCCGGGAGGCCCCTCGCCGCGGCCAGCTCCTGGACGGCCACGGCCAGCAGGCGCAGCCTCTCGTTGAGGAGGCGGATCTCCTCCTCGGCGCGCACCTTTTCGGTGACGTCAATCTGGAGCCCGAGCAACCTGACCGACTTGCCTCCCTCACCGAATTCGACGGCCCTGCCGATGCTGTTGACCCACCGGTAGGAGCCGTCGGCGTGGCGGAAGCGGAAGGTGATGTCGAAGCCGGGCAGCCCCTGGTCACGCACCTCGTCCATTTTGGCAATCACGAAGGGGCGGTCCTCGGGGTGGGTCCGCTCGCCCCACACCTCCCGGTTCTGCCCCTCGCTCTCCGGCTCATACCCGAGCATGCGGAAGTAGGTCGGGGTGGAGTACCAGCGGTCGCTCTTGAGGTCCCAGTCCCAGAGGCCGATGTTGGTGGCCTCCAGGGCCAGGCTCAGGCGTCGCTCGCTTTCGGCGAGCGCCTGCTCGGCGCGCAGGCGGTCCGTGACATCCAGGGAGACCCCGCCGAGGAGCGTCCCCGACGGGCTCGGAATGGGAAATTTGATGGAGCTGAAGAGGCGCTGATGGCCGTGCAGGGGCAGCTCCTCCTCCCACCGGGTCGGCTCTCTTTTCGAGAGGGCCTCGGTGTCGTGCCCACGCAGGGCGGCCCCGGCCTCGGCGCCGTAGAGCTCTTCGGGCGTGCGGCCGGAGCTCTCCTCGACGGTCCGGTCCAGCGTAGAGGCCATGTAGTCGTTCAAGTAGAGGTAGCGGCTCTCGGCGTCCTTGATGAAGACGCGCGCCGGGATGGCCTGCATGAAGAGCCGGAAGCGCTCCTCGCTCTCCCGGCGTGCCGCCTCGGCCCGCTTCTGCTCGCTCAGGTCGAGGATGAACACGGCGATCTCCCGCTCCTGGCCCGGCAGCATGGCGTCCACGAGATAGACGGGCACCCGGCTTCCATCCCTGCGGACGTATTCCTTCTCGTACGGCGCGCAGCGGCCTCGTTCGCGCAGCTCGGCGAGGGCACTCTCGTCGGCGGGCAGCCATTCGGACGGGGTGATGGCGCGCCCGTCCATCTCACCGCCTTCGAGCTCCTCCCGGCTGAAGCCGATCAGATCGAGGTAGTAATCGTTCGCCTCCAAGATGCGCCCCTGGGCGGTGGCGATGACCACCCCGACGATGTTGGAATCCACGAAGCGCCGCAGGCGCTCGTGGGCCTCCCGCAGGGCCTCCTCGGCGCGGACCCGAGCCGTGACATCCATGGCGATGCCGCCGAGGAGCGTGCCGTTCGGCGTGGGAATGGGAAACTTGACCGAGTCGAAGAGGCGCTCCTCGCCGGCGATGAGGGCCTTCTCCCGCCAGCGAGACGGGACCCCTCGGGAGAGTGTTTCGGCGTCATTCGCTCTCAGTGTGGTCCCCAGCTCCTTCCCGTACAGGTCCTCCGGGCCCCTTCCGGTCAACTCGGCGGGCTCCTTGCCCAAGGCCGTGGAGAGGCTCCTGCTCATGAAGAGGTTTCGGCTCTCCGAGTCCTTAATGAAGGCCATGGCCGGGAGATTTTCCATGAAGAGGGAAAAGCGCTCCTCGCTTTCCCGAAGCGCCTGCCCGGCCCTGAGGCGTTCGGCGCGGTCCTCCATGACCTCCAACGCGTACCCCAGGTCTCCGGCCAGCTCGTCGAGGAGGGCCACCTCCTCATCGCCAAAGGCGTGGGGCCGATCGGCGTAGACGGTGAGGGCGCCCAGGACGGCCTCGTGCACGCGGAGGGGAAAGGCCGCCGAGGAGCGGTAGCCGGCCCGGAGGGCCGCTTCCCGCCAGGGAGCCATGACGGGGTTGGTGGTCACGTCCAGGTTGAGGACGTGGCGGTTCTCCCGGATGGCCGTGCCCGTGGGCCCGCGCCCGGCGGGGGAGTCGTCCCAGCGCACCGTCACCCCTTGGAGATAGCCCCTCGCGCCCTCGCTGGAGGCGGAGGGAGCCACCGTCCCCGCGGGCTCGTCCTTGAACCCGAACCAGGCCATGCGGAACATTCCCAGTTCCACGAGGATGCGGCAGGCCCCGGAGAGCAGGCGATCGCGGTCCTGCTCGCGCACGATGAGCTGGTTGATCTCGGAGATGGTCCTGAGCAGCCGGTTGAGCTGGCGGATTCGCCCCTCGGACCGCTCCCGTTCCGCGAGGACCGCATGGAGGCCCCGCACCCGCTGGCGGCGCCACAGGCCGTACCCGGCGCCCGTCAGGGTGATCAGGACGGCCAGAAGCAGCAGCCCCTGCTGGATCATGTCCCGGTGGTAGGGCGCCAGCGCCTCCGAGCGGTCCACCTTCACCACCAGGCCCCAGTCCGTCCCCTTGATCGGCCGGGTGGCCGCGAAAACCGGCGTACCGCGGTAGTCGGTGAACTCGCCGAAGGTCTTCCGGCCGAGCACCGCGGCGCGCTCGGCGAGGTTCATCGTGTTGAGAGGGAGGCGAAAGGAGAGCGGCTCGGCCGGTTTGAACCGAAGCGGGCTAATGAAGAGGACCTTCCCGTCCTCCGCCTGGGCCAGGACCGTCTCGCCCGTCAGGGTCGGGACCGGTTCACGCTCGAACAGCGGGAAGAGCCAGCGTGCCGGGTCCTGCACGAGCAATACGTAGCCCAGCTCCGGGGCGGTGTACCCGCGGCCCGCGGGCACGGGCACGAGAAAGGCCAGGCGCAGGGCGCCGCTTCGGGCTCCCCGGTAGAGGAGCGTGCTCTGCGCCTGCAACCCCGTTGTATGACGCGCCGCCGCCAACACCTCGGGCGTGGGCGGAGGCGAGCCGGGGGCGGCGGCGACGGGCCGCCCTTCGGCGTCGAGGAGCGTCACGCCCAAGTAGCCGTATTGGGCGCCGATAGCCGCAAAGATGGTGCCGAGGTGGGCCTCCTCCGCCTTCGCATCGTCGGCTCGGCCCGCCAGGAGCGCCTGAACGGTGGGGAAGGAGGCGATGACGTGCCCATCGCCCCATCGCTCTTTAATCCAGGCTTCCAGGGCGGCCTGGCGGTCGTCCGCCATGGCCGTCAGGCGCGCCCGCCAGACCGCGACGGCCTGCTCGCGCTCCCGGCGCGCATACCAATACCACCCCCACGCAATGAGCGCGAGCACCGCGAAGCATAAGGCCAAGCCGAGGGCTCGGCGAGGTGCAAAGGGTCTTTGTCCCTCGGGATCGGTTGGAGCCGCGATCCGCATCGTGTTTCCCTGTCCGCGCGGCCAAGCGATGCTCATCCCGTGGGGCCGGTCTCCAGCTTGCTCTCGCTCGCACAACTGTAGGCCCGCCGCGCCAAACGGTCAAGCCGTCCTGCCCTCTTCCCTGTCATTCCAGGTCCTGGACGCGCTCCGCTTGCCATGATTGTAGCCTGTCCGGAACTCTCCCCATCGCCGCGCCGGATTCTGGACTCGCTGCGCTCGGCAGAATGACGGCATGGCAAGGCGTCATTCCGGCTTGTCCGGAATCCAGGTCCGTTCGCAGGCTCGCGACCTAGGCAACCCGACCCCGTGCTCACACTGCGCCGCTGGGTTTGACCTCCGACTTCGTCAGCGGCAGCCTCACGGTGAAGGTGGCCCCCGGCGGGGGGGCGTTGTCGGCGGCCTCGATAGTGCCGCCGCTGCTCTCGATGTAGTGGCGGGCGAGGGCGAGGCCCAGCCCCCGGCGGTTTGTGCTTGCGGTGATGAAGGGTTCGAAGAGGCGGTCCCGGATGGAGGGAGGCAGGCCCGGTCCCTGGTCGGAGATGCTGATGGTGCAGACCCCATCCTTGCAGACGCAGGCCACGGAAATTGTGCCCTCGGGCGGGGACACCTGGGCGGCGTTGTCCAGAATGTGCAGGAGGGCCTTGACGATCTTCTTGGGATCCGTCCGGAATGGCTCTGGACGTTCACAGAAGGTGGTCGTGACGCGGCCGTGGAGGCGGGGGTCGTCCTCCTCCGCCAAGGCGACGGCCTCCGCCACGATCTGGCGGGGATCGCTTAGGAGGATCGCTTCCTGGCTGGAAGCCTGCCCCAGCTCCAAGAGGTTCTGCATGAGGGAGTTGAGCCGCCTGGCGTGCTCGAGCACGTTGTCCAGGAAGCTCCGGGCCTCGGCCTCGGGGCTGAACCGCCGCGCCAGGGCCTCGAGGTTGACCTGAATGGCGAAGAGGGGGTTGCGCACCTCGTGGGCCACGCCGCCGGCGATGGCGCCGATGGTCTCCAGGCCCCTCACGCGCAGGCGCTCGCGGGCCAGCGCTTCGCGTTCCGTGATGTCGATGATGGAGCCCTCGATGATCTGGCCGTTCCCCGGCTCGTCGTGGACGAGCGTGGCGCTGATCAGGATGTGGACGGGTCTGCCGTCCAACCGCACGAGCCGCGCCTCCAAGCCGGTGACCCGGCCCTCACGCCTCAGCGTCTCGATGAACGGGAGACGGGCCGAGGGGTCCGCGTAGCGATCGAGGACACTGGTGTGGATGATCGCCTCGGGTCCGGCGGCGCCGAGCATCGCGGCGAAGGCCGCGTTGCAGTCCAGGAGCGTGCCGTCGAGCGAGGTCTTGTACACTCCGGCGAGGTTCCGCTCGAACAGCTTGCGGTAGCGGGCCTCGGATTCTCGCAGCGCCTCCTCGGCGCGCCTGCGCTCGGTGATGTCCCTGGCGATGACGAGGAAGGCCGGGTTCCCTTGGTGGGAGATGAGCTTGGCGCTGGCCTCGGTGGGCACCGTGGTTCCGTCCTTGCGAAGGTGGGTCACCTCGAAAAGGCCACGGCCGCTGCGCAGCAGCTCCTTGCCTCTCTTTCGCGCCAGGGAGGCGGAGGCGGCGTCGTCGAGGTCGGTGATGTGCATCCGGATCAGCTCTTCGCGGCTGTAGCCGAGGCGCTCGCCCGTGGCTTCGTTGGCCTCGATGATGCGGCCCTCCTCGTCGAGGATGATGATGGCGTCGCTGGCGCTGTCGAAGAGGGTGCGGTAGCGCTCCTCGCTTTCCGCCAGCGCCTTCTCGGCGGCCCGGCGGTCGGTGACGTCGCGGACGATCCCGCGGAAGCCGGAGTGGCGCCCTTCCGACACCTGGATGGGGCTGGCCGATGCCTCGAAGGCCCTGGTGGACCCGTCGGGCAGGAAGATCTCCCAATCCGTGCCCCGCTCGGCTTGGCCCGTCTTGAAGATGCGGTTGAACGTGGAATACACCTTCTTTGCCGTTTCTGGGGTCATGACGCTCCGGTAGGAGGCGCCCAGGAGCTCCTGCTCCGGACGCCCGAAGATTCGGTAGAAGGCGCTGTTGGCGAAGGTCAGGTTCCCCTGGAGATCCACCTCGTAGTAGCCCTCCTCCATGTTTTCGAGGATGGCGCGGTACCTCTGCTCGCTGGCGCGCAGCGCCTCCTCGGCGCGCTTGCGGTCGGTGACCTCGATGGAGATGCCACCCACCAGGATCGTTCGGCCCTCGGTGTCCAGGACCGGGAATTTGGAGGAGATCCACCAGGACTCGCGACCGTCGATGACCAACCTCTCCTGGTCCCAGAGGAGCTCCTCTCCCCCCAGGATCTGCGCGTCTTCCTCGAGGATGACCTGGGCTTCGACCGGGGGGAGGACTTCATCCACGGGCCGCCCCAGGACATCGTGGGCCGGCTTGCCGGTCAGCCTTTCCCACGCCTCGTTGACGTAGATGTAGCGTCCCTCGGCGTCCCGGAGGAAGGCTAGAGCCGGAAGGTAGCGCATGAAGGAGGCGAAGCGGGCCTCCGACTCCTTGCGGGCCACAAGCTCCTCCTGGAGCTCTTGGTTGAGCCGCGCGATGGTGGCCGTATTCTCCAGAATGCCGGCCCGCAGTCGCTCCCGCCGGTTCACCACCAGGTAGATGGACCAGAAGAGGAGGAAGGCGATGATCCCCCCGATGGCCCAGTGAAAGGCGCTGCTTGCCTCTGCACCCGCTCCCCAGCCGGCCGCCGGGACGGCCCCGAACTCCCATCGGCCGCCTCCCAGGTCCAGCGACTTCAGGACCGGCCGGTTCGAGAAGAGCGAGGATGGACCGTAGGCCACCTTGCCATCGGGCCCGCGCACGGCGATGAGGAGGGGGGATCCACTCGCATCGAATCCCGCCTCCTCGAGGAGCGCGGGGAAATCCGCACAGACCCCGACGAGCCACGAGCCGCGGCCCGGGCCCTCCACCGCCAACCTGGCCGTGATGCCCGTGCCGCCCTGGATCAGCGGGTGGGGGGGGGTGATGGTGAGCTTGCCGGTTCGGAGGGCCAGATCCAGCGCGCCTCTCACCTCGGGGCGGGCATCGTGCTTCAGGTCCAGGCTGTGAATCGCCTGGTCGCCCTTCTCGGGGTAGACGTAGGTGATCACTCCATCGGGTGCGGCCCATACGGCCTTAAGGTGTGGTGTTCGCTCGTAGATCTGACGGAGAAAGGGGGGGAGATCCGCGGGCAGATCGGCGCCGGGGGTCACGCGAAGGAAGGCGGCCAGGCTCTCGGCGGCCGCCAATCTCTTTTCGACGGTCAGGCGGAGCGTCAGGATGCGATCGCCCAACTGGTTGGCCGTCTGAGCCCGTTGCACCGCGATGATGCCCGACCGGTGGAATCGGACCACTTGGGACCAGAGGATCAGAAGCAGGCCCGCGGCCAACAGGCCGAGGGCAATGGACTTTCGCCGCGGCTTCGTGATGCGACTTACCCCGAGCCCGTCCATGCCCTAGCCCCTTATCCTTGGGATGCCGACGGCACCCTCGCCATAGTGCGGACCGCATCGCGGCGATCCGTCATGGATCGCATTGCAGCAAGAACCGGGCCAGGCTTTTCCCCGTGCCGATCCGCCCGTGCTCCTGAGCGGACTCAGCCTGGACGGGCATTTGGGGCTGTCTCAAGAGTGAGAGGGGGCTCCCCTGGACCGCCGGGGTGTCAGCCGGGTAACGAGGCTGACCAGAAAAGGTGACAGGCCGGGGCCCGGAGGCGGGACGTAGGAGGCTGGGCGTGAGAAAACAAAGCGGGAAGCCCGGCCGGGCTTCCCGCTGGATTACGGAACGGGGAGGGCCGGATCAGGTGGTGCCTCCGGCGGCCTTCATCTTCATGTTCATGGGGCAGCTCTTCATGCACTCGGCTCGCGCGTCCACGAGCTTCTTGAGGTTCTGCTCGTGGGACTTGAGGAAGGCGGCCTGGTCGGCGGCCGGCAGGCCCTTCTTCATCGCGGCCAGATCGCTCTCCAGGGACTTGAAGGCCGCCTGCATGGCGGCCTGGTACGGGCAGCCCTTCCCGGCCATCTTGCCACCCTTCATGGCGGAGCAGCTCTTGACGCACTCCTCGCGAGCGGCCATCAGGGCTGCGAGGTTCTGCTCATGGGCTTTGAGGAAGGCCTCCTGCTCGCCGGCGGGGATGCCCTTCTCCATCTTGGCAAGATCGGTCTCAGCCGAGCTGAAGGCCTTCTGCATGGCCTCCCGCTTCGGGCAGGCGGCGCCCTTGCCTGCGCGGCAGCCGTGGCCCCCGGCCAGGGCGGCGGTGGCGAACACGACAACCGCACTGAGAGCCAGCGCGGTGAAAACAGCGGTAAGACGTCTGCTCTTCATGCAACCTCCTCTACGGTTTCCATCCCGACCCTTTGGGTCTGTCCGGTCCCGGACAAACCCGAGCTTCAGCCAACCTCCGCAGCGAGGTACCTATTCCCCAACAACGGAGGGAATTCGATCTGGAGGCAATCTTAGCGGAACCTCTCCGCCAGGGCAACGCATCGCGACACCGGGGAGATGGGGAGGCGCGAGATGGCGAGATGCAGGGATTCCGAGATGCCGAGATGCCGGAAGCACGGTGTTCCGGCTTCTTTCGGGATCTCCTCATCTCCTCATCTCCTCATCTCCTCGTCTCGGCATTCGTTCGACGCCGCTTGCCCGTCCCGTCCCGCTGCATTAGGCTGGGGGTATGAGCGGAAGCCGCACCTCCAGCAAGGCCGAGCGACGGGGTCCGTTCGCGCCGTTGGGCCGGGCGCTCCTTGCGTGGCTCCTCGCCGGGGCCTGCCTGGCCGCGGCCGGCCCGCGCTTCGCCGGGGCGCCCGCGGAACATCGGCAGGCCGCCGCGCGACGCGCACCGCCCGCGCTCTACGACCGGGCCGAGTACGAGCGGGCACGGGCCCTCTGGGCCAAGGGGGAGCTGCGCGGCGCGGCGGAGGCCTTCGAGGGCATGCTCAGGGCGCCCGCGGGAGGCGAGGTCTGGACCTGGAGCGTGGCCCTTCTCTGCGATGCCCAGGGCGTGAAGGGAATGGTGCGGTCGGTGAGAGGCCCCGGCCCCGTCTTTCTCGTTCCCGTGGCCTTCATGGGGCGACACTGCTACCGCCTCTGCTCCGGCCTCGAGAAGAACCGCTCGGAGCTGCTCCGCCTGGGTAGGCCGCGCTTGGAGGATCCAGCCCTGCGCCCATTTCCGGTGCGGCTCCCCCCGCCCGGAGGCGGGGAAAGTCGGGCGGTGGTACCCGCTTCCGAAGTGGCCTCACCCCCCCACGAGGCTCAGCCCGCGGCGGCCTCCTCTGAGAAGGTGCCTCCACGGCGGCTCCTCTCCTCGGAGCCGGCCTCCGGCCCAGCGGCTGCGCCGGGCGAAGGGGCGGGCCGTCCCCCGGATGCCGGCGCCAAGGCCGGTCCCCGGCAGGGCGCGGTCCATCGACCCGAAGGGGAGGTGTGGTTCCAAAAGGGGCTCCAGGCCTATCAGGGCGGGCGAAGGAGCGAGGCCGACGAGGACTTCGAGCGGGCCCTCGCGGCCGACCCCGAAAGACCGGAGGTCCTGAACAACCTGGGGATCCTTCGGCTGGAAGAGAAGCGCTACACGGAGGCCGAGGCGCTCTTCCGCAAGGCCCTGGCCGTCGACCCCGAGTACGCGCGGGCCCACTTGAACCTGGCCGGCGCCCTGTGGGGGCAGAAAAAGCAGGCGGAGGCCGTAGCCGAGGCCCGGAAGGCCGCCGAGCTCGATCCATCGGACGTCCATGCCCACCTCAGCCTGGCCTCCTTCTACCTGGCCCTGGGTCAGCGCCCGGAGGCGGAGGCGGAGGCGAAGCGGGTCTTGCTTCTGGATCCCGGCAATCTGCAGGCGAAGGCCTTCCTGGCCGCGGCGCCGAGCCCGTAGGGAGCGAGACTCGAGGCGTCAAGCGCCAGATAGGCGCGAGGCGCGAGATGCGAGGCGCGAAGGGACCAACAGGCGAATGGCCCCCTCCCTTTCCCGTCATTCCGCGAGCGAAGCGAGACCAGAATCCGATTCAGGCGTGGTGCAGTTCTATTCCTTCGGCCTGCGCCCTCAGCTCCCGGGTTTGGGGGCTCTCACGAGGTGGACGTCGTCTATCCAGACGGTGCCCTGACCGTTGGCCACCAGGTTGAGCTTCACCACGTCGGGTTTCTGGCCGGCCTGAATGACCGTGGAGGTCTCCATGTCCACCCAGCCGGTGGTGCCCCCAATGGCCTTCTGGTAGTTCATGGTGTTGAGCGAGCCGCCGTTGGCGAAGTGGACCACCATCTGCAGGTAGGCGTCGCCGCCGAAGTCCTTGGTCTTGACCTTGGCCTTGTAGATCAGCGACGAGCCCTCCGCGCCCGGGAAGGGGACGTCGAAGAGGGCGACGGTGGTGGGCTGGTCGGCGGTGATCTTGAGGGAGCCCTTGCCGTCCGTCGAGACGGAAGGGTCGAAGGTGACCAGGCCCGGCGTCTGGACGCCGTCCATGTTGTCGCAGGGGAAATACTGGATGTCCTTGGGAGGCTGCGGTCCCTTCGAACAGGCCAAAGCCGCCGCCATGAGCGCGGCCAGCCCCACCAGGGCGATCGTGCGAACGTCTTTCATCGGTTCCTCCTCGGTACCTCCCATCGGAGGGATGGGCGGATCCCCTCAATCCAGGTCGATGTCCCGCTTGAAGGGCCCTTGCGGCCCCTCCTTGGCCTTTTCGAACAGGTCCTTGAACTTCTTTTCGAGAATGTCCTTCTTGCCCTTTTCCGACCGGACGCTCTCTTTGAACTTCTCCTCGGCCGCGCGCTTTTCTTCGTCCAACGTCTTGAGCCGGGCCTCGAAGGAGGTCTTCTCGTGCTGGTCGGGTGGGGGCTGATGATCACAGACCACCCGAGAGGCGCCGTCGATGGTCAGAAGCGCTCCGCAGCAGGGGCAGGTCACCGTGAAGCTGTCGCCGTCGCTCACCGCAAGCTCCTCCCTGCCAAAGCATAGCAAGATGGAGGAGCCGCCGCCAGGGGGGAGCGCCGTTCCCCATGCTGGTCTCGCCATCTGGCTCCATCGCTCAATCGCCTAATCGCTCAATCGCCTAATCGCTCAGTCGCTTAATCCCCTCATCACCTCATCACCTCATCACCTCGTCACCTCATTCCCTCATCACGTCCCGCCCCCCGCCCGTGCTATTCTCCCCGCCATGGGACTGGGGGAGCGGGGCATTCTCAGGCACACGGCGCACGTGGCGGCCCTCACGCTGGTGAGCCGGATCCTGGGCTACGTGCGGGATCGGCTGCTGGCCTCGCTCCTGGGCACCTCCACCTGGGCGGATGCCTTCTACATCGCCTTCCGGATTCCCAACACCTTCCGCCGCTTCGTGGCCGAGGGGGCCATGACGGCTGCTCTCGTGCCGGTGATGACGCGCTCCATGAAGGAGGACCCCCCGGAGTCGGCCTGGCTCTTCGCCCGCCGGTTCCTGTACCTGTTCGCCCTTCTCCTGCTCCTCCTGACGGTGGCGGGAACCCTGGCGGCGCCGGTCATCGCGCGGCTCATGGCCTGGCGGTACGCCCAGGAGGCGCCCGCCGTCTTCGCCCTGACCGAGCGGCTGACGGCCCACCTCTTCCCCTACCTGCTCTTCGTCTCGCTGGCGGCTGTGGCCATGGGGATACTGAACGCGCGGGAGATCTTCGCCCCGTCGGCCCTGGCGCCGGCTCTCCTGAACGTGGCCATCATCACGGCCGCCCTCCTCTGGGGCCACCGGAGCGGCAACCCGACGGGCGTGCTGGCGTGGGCCGTCCTCGCTGGAGGGGCGCTCCAGTTCCTGATTCAGGTGCCCTTCCTGCTGAGGGAGGGGATGTCCTTCGTTCCGGCCTTCTCGCTCACGGACCCCCGCGTCCGACGAGTCTTCCAGCTCATGGTGCCCGCGGCCATGGGGGCGGGGGTGGGACAGATTACGCTGCTCGTGGGGACGGCGCTGGCCGGCCTGGCGGGCGAGGGGGCCGTGGCGGCCCTCTACTACGCCAACCGCGTGACCGAGCTGGCCTTCGGGATTCTCGCGGTCTCTCTGGCCACAGTGATCTTCCCCCGCCTCTCCAGCCTCGTGGCCATGGGAGATCGGAAGGAGCTGGAGGGAACCCTCTCCCGGGCGCTGGAGGCGATCCTCTACTTTCTCCTGCCGGCCACCGCCGGCATCCTGGCCCTCTCCTCGCCCATCGTCCGCGTGCTGTTCGAGACGGGACGCTTCTCGGCGCACTCGGTCTCCCTGACATCGGGACCGCTGTCGGCCTATGCCGCGGGGCTCGTGCTCTGGGGAGTGGCGGCGGTGCTGGTGCGGGTCTGCCACGCGCACCAGGACATGCTCTCGCCCTTTAGGGCGGGCCTTCTCAGCCTGGCCGTCTTCGTGGTGGCGGCCCTCGGCCTGTTGAGGCACTTCGGGGCCGCGGGCATCGCGGCGGCCTCCTCCTCCGCGGCGCTGGCCAACCTCCTCGCGCTCGCCGTGGCGGTCGTTCGCAGGCACCGGGTCCGTCTGCCCTGGAAGGCGCTCGCCCTCGCCCTGGCGAGGGACGCGGCGCTGTCGGCTGCCATGGGGCTGCTCTCGTTCTGGCTCTGGGACGCGCTGCCTCACTCCGGCAGGCTTGCGGCGGCCGGAGCGCTGGCGGCCGCCGTGGGCGCCGGCGCACTGGCCTACCTTGGCGGCTCCTGGGTCCTCGGCTTCCCCGAGGCCAGGCGCGCGCGCGAGATCTTTGGTCATGCCCGTCCAAAATAGACCGCCCTGTCGGCTTCGAACCACGGCTGGGTCGGGGCCGCGCCTTCGTCGCGGCGCTGGGGGCCTTCGCCGGGCGCGTCCACGCGAGCGTGGCCGCGCTCCGTCCGCAGGCCCTCCGCCGCCCTTCGGGCGCCAGCCCCAGCCTCATCTAGCGCGAATCGCCCCCCACCCTCCACGGGTGCGCCGGCGGCGACGGACCTCCTGCTTCGTCAGCCTTCGGCGTCCGCATCCTCAGCGTACGGGGAGTACGCTTGCGGTGCTGCCGCCTCAGCTTCCTCGCATGAGGCCCATCGGCGCCGGAACGCGCCTTCCTCCGCTTCGCTCCGGAAGGCACACCCCCCACGTGCGAGTTGAAGTAATGTTGGACAGCCGTGATCTTTGGTAGGATAAAACCATGATCGTCGTGCTGCAGCGGGCGAGCCGGGCTTCGGTGAGCGTGGAGGAGGCGAGGGTGGGGGCCATCGGCCCGGGCCTTCTTTCCCTGGTCGCGGTCGAAGCGGGGGACACCGAGGCCGAGGTGGACTGGTGCGCGCGGAAGACCGCCGAGATCCGCATCTTCTCGGACCCGGAGGGGAAGATGAACCTCGACGTCCGTCAGACGGGCGGGTCGGTGCTGGCGGTCAGCCAGTTTACCCTCGTGGGCGATCTGCACAAGGGGACGCGCCCCTCCTTTTCGCACGCGGCGCCACCCGAGGAAGCCACCGTGCTTTTCGAGCGTTACGCCGAAGGCGTGCGCTCCATGGGCGTCGAGGTGGCCACCGGGGTCTTCGGGGCGATGATGGCGGTGGAGCTCGTGAACGACGGCCCCGTGACGATCATCCTCCAGCGCCGGCCCCGGGCGCCGGTATCCGGCAAGCAGAAGACCACCACAGAGGCACAGAGGCACAGAGAAATTTTGGATGGGGGGACACGTTAAGGGACAGAGGACCAGGGGTGGGACCTCGGAGATGGGGGTGACATGAGGGTTCTGGCGTGTGTGTGGCGCTCTTGCCCTCCCTTCCTTTCTGCCCCCTCCTCCTGGTTGCCGCTTCTTCCAAAGGAGTCTCACCTTGCCAGCACCTGAGTTGAATGCACGCGTGGCGCAGCGCAGCGAGGTGGCCCCGGGGCTCTGCATCCTGAGGGTGGTTCCGGAGGGGTGGGAGCTGCCCGACTTTCTGCCGGGCCAGTTCGCGGTGCTGGGGCTTCCCGCCTCGGCGCCCAGGGACCCTTTCTCCGACCTTGAAGAGCCGCCCAGGGAGCCGGACAAGCTCATCCGGCGCTCCTACTCCATCGCCTCCTCATCGAAGGCCAGGGAGTACCTTGAGTTCTACGTGGCCCTGGTCCATTCGGGCTCCCTGAGCCCCCGCCTCTTCATGCTGAGGCCCGGCGACCCCCTGTGGCTCGGGAAAAAGTTTACGGGCCTCTTCACCCTGGCGGAGGTGCCTCCTCAGCAAAACGTCCTCCTCATCGCGACGGGTACGGGGATCGCGCCCTACATGAGCATGCTGCGCACGCACGCGCCGGGCGGAGGAGCGCGCCGCTCAGCCGTCCTGCACGGGGCCCGCCACTCGTGGGACCTGGGCTACCGCTCCGAACTGCTGGCGCTCCAGAAAGGCACCGATCGCTTCACCTACCTCCCCGTGATCAGCAAGCCCGAGGAGGAGTTCGACCCCTGGCGGCAGCACACGGGCTACGTGCAGGACCTGTGGCGGTCGGGGGCGCTGGACGCGGCGTGGGGCTTCCATCCCCGGCCGGAGGACACGCACGTGTTCCTCTGCGGAAACCCCGCCATGGTGGACCAGATGTCGGCGCTCCTGCAGGCCGAGGGCTTCAGCGAGCACAGCCGGAAGGCGCTGGGCCAGATTCACGTGGAGCGGTACTGGTGAAGCTGAGGAGTGAGGAGGAGAAAAGGGGGAAGGTCCCGGAGGAGCTCGCCCTCTTCTTCGACCACCTGACCGTGGAGCGGGGGCTCTCACCCAAGACGGTAGAGGCCTACCGCAGCGACCTGCTCCGCTTCTTCGATGCGTGCCGGAAGGCCCCGGAGAAGGTGGGCCGGGAGGACGTCAGGGCCTTCCTGGGGCGGGAGCGCTCCGAGGGGCACTCGGCCAGCACGGCCGCCCGGCGCCTCGTGGCCCTGCGGACCTTCTACCGCTTCCTGATCCTGGAGAGGAAGGTGGAGGGCGATCCCACCGAGAACGTGGACGCGCCGCGCACCCTCAAGCGGCTTCCCGAGTACCTCACCCCCGAGGAGGTGGAGCGGCTGTTGGAGGCGCCCGACGCGGGGAGTTCCACGGGGCTCCGGAACCGGGCCATGCTGGAGGTGCTCTACGCCACCGGCATCCGGGTCTCCGAGCTGACGGGCCTCACCCAGGAGCGGTACAACCCCCAGGCGGGCTTCGTCCTGGTCATGGGCAAGGGGAGCAAGGAGCGAGTGGTGCCCCTCGGCGAGGTCGCGCAGGACTGGGTGGAGCGATACCGCTCCGAGGCGCGGCCCCGTCTCCTGAAGAACCGCAGCTCGTCGGCCCTCTTCGTGACGGCCAGGGGCGGTCCGCTCAGCCGGCAGATGGTCTGGGTCCTGATCACCGGTTACGCGCGCCAGGCGGGCATCGCCAAGCACATGAGCCCCCACACGCTCAGGCACTCCTTCGCCACGCACCTCCTGGAGCACGGCGCCGACCTTCGGGCCGTCCAGATCCTCCTGGGCCACGCTGACATCTCGACTACGCAGATCTACACCCACGTGGAGCAGGAGAGGCTGAAGCGCATCTACCGCCAGTTCCACCCGAGGGCGTAGGGTCGCTCGTAGGATAGGCCTCCCTCTCCATCGGTGCGCCGACGCCGCTTTCCGCCTTTGGCGGAAAGCGAACCAGCCTGCGAGGGAGCGGTTATCGCCGAGGGGGGGGGCGCCGCGAAATGTTACTCCCGGACGCACGGAGGGCACGGAACTGAACGACCGGGGCGTCGTCGCTCCGTGCCCCCTGATCTAGGCCCGATCAGAACCCGCTATCAGTGCCCGGCGTGCTGCATGAGCTGCTGAATCATGCTCATGCCGCCGAAGAAGAAGATCCAGATGACCTGGATGCAGGTGAGGATGAGGGAGATGAACCCCATCACGATGCCCACGATGGCCATCCACTTGCCCTTGGGTGAGGACTGCCCGCGGTTGATCTTCCCGTTCTCCATGAAGCCGACGATGAGCGCCGGGATGCCCGCGAAGAGCCCGCAGCAGCAGAAGCTCAAGATACCCAGAACCAAAGCGGCGATGGCCATACCGCTGGCCTTGTCCGGCACGGCTGGAACCGGTTGAGCCTGATAAACGTCACTCATGGCAATCCTCCCTTTTCATCTTCACTCAGTTCGCGAGCCTAAGGAACCAGAAGAGCCTACACCCAATCGGCCGGAGGGGGCAACGGGGCGGGAGCCCGAATGACAACGGCGGAGACCGGAAGGAGGCGGCACGCCCCTTCCCACCTCAGCGCCGGGCGCCCGTCCCACCCTCCACCTTCCCTTTCCCTGCTAGGCCAGCAGTCGCCAGACCCAGACCACGAGGATGAGCACGATGAGGGCGACGACCGTGGGGAGGAAGGCGGGCAGGTCGAAGAGGTGCTCGAAGGGGCGCCTCTTCTTCCAGGCCACCGGGAGGTAGAACCAGGCGCAGAGGGTGGCGAGGAAGACGCCGACCCCGGCCGGCTGCGTCTGGATGGCCGTGATGGGGTGTCCGTGAAGCATCCACGCGAAGGAGGTGGTCATGCCGCAGGAGGGGCAGGGCTTGTGAAAGGCCTCGTAAAAGCCGCAAGGGGGAAGGCCCAGCTCCGTGTGGGTGCCCAGCCCGGCGGGGTCCGGCCGGAGCCAGCGGGCCACCCCAAGGACGGCCAGGAAAGAGAACCAGCAGAAGCCGTACAGGATGTGGTCCCAGAAGGCGAAGGGCCTGGGTTTCGGCGCGCCGCGCTCGGCCGCACGAGTTGGGTCGGGGCCGGCCGGGGGGCCGGGAGGGGCTCCGGGCCCGCTGGCGGGGGGGCTCCTCTTCACCGGTGTCGCAGCTTCTCGATGGCGGCCAGCAGCGTCTCGATGGAGCGCGGATCTGGCAGGAAGAAGAAGTGGCCGGAGAAGGAGTGGTCGCGGGAGGCGAAATCGGTCTGGATCACCAGCGCCTGTTCGGTGACCTCGGCCAGTTCGATCAGGAGCAGGTCCACCACCGCCTGCGCCATGTCCATGGCGAAGGCCGGGATGGAGGGGATGAGCGCGATGTTCAGCAGGGCGCTGACGGCGGTCAGGTAGGAGGAGGTGAGGATGTTCCCCACCTCCTTGAGGGCCGAGATCTCCATCTCGCCGAGGGCGCGGCGGGGCGTGGGGCCGTTGAAGAGCAGGGCCAGGAGCGCCTCCGCGGACGACCGGGGCAGCACGAGGAGCATGTTGCCGCGGGAGCCTCCGTAGACCCGGAAGAAGAGGCCGAGGACCTCCTCCTCCGGACCGCCCAGGGTCTCCACGACGCTGGAGAACGGCAGCACGTTGACGGCGGGCACCTCCAGGGTGACCACGCGGTGGGTCATCTGGTGGAGGGCCGTGACGGCGTTCCCCGCCCCTATGTTGCTGATCTCCTTGAGCGCGTCCAGATCCTCATCCTTCATCTGCTTGAACATGCACGTCCTCTCCGTCGCGCTTCACCAGCGCGCGTCCGTCCAGAATGTAGGCCAGATCCCCGGTGGAGAGAAGCGCTCCGCCCATCCACTCGGGAACCATCTCCAGGGGCGGGCCCCAGGGGAGGATCACCACCCGCTCGCTCTGGTACACCCGCGAGACGACCAGGACGCGGTCGCGCTGGGGAGCGCCGATCCTGAGGGCGTACCCCCGGCCGTCAGAGCGGCCCGTTCCCCAGCGCAGGACGGGGAGCAGCTCGCCGCCGTCGTCCAGGTAGCGCCTGGAGCCCTGACGGATCAGGGGATGGACGGCCAGGTCCACGATGGTCTGGACCTGCGAGGAGGGCATGCCGAAGCGGACCTCGTCTTCCCATCCGAAGACCAGGACCCGGGTCAGGGTGACGGCGGAGGGGAGCACGAGGGAGAATCGGCTGCCCCGTCCCGCCTCGGTGGCCATCTCGATGTGGCCGCCCAGGGACTCCACGGCCGCGCGGACCACGTCCAGGCCCACGCCGCGCCCGCTCACTTCGGAGACCTCCTTCCGGGTGGTGAAGGCCGGCAGGGTGAGGACCTCGAGCAGGCGGTCCCGATCGAGCAGGGCCGCCTCCTGCGGACTGTACAGCCCGCACTCCGCGGCGGCCTGGCGCACCGCTTCGAGGTCGATGCCCCGCCCGTCGTCCTCCAAGGTCACGAAGAGCGCCTCCCCCTCCCGGGTGATGGAGAGCTTCAGCAGACCCTCCGCCTGTTTGCCCGCCGCTGCCCGGTCCGCGGGGCCCTCGATCCCGTGGTCCACGGCATTGCGGGCCAGGTGCATGAGCGGATCCAGCAGCTTCTCCAGCACCGAGCGGTCCACCTGCTGGTCCGAGCCCGCGTGCTCGAACCGCACGGGCTTGCCCAGGCGCCCCGAGAGCTCCCGGACGGCCCGCCCCAGGCGGTCCACCAGGGAGTCGAAGGGGACCAGGCGCACCGCCAGAACCTGATCGAAGAGTCGGTTCAGGCTGCTGCGGTGGCTTTCGAGCCAGAAGCGGTGGCGGCGGCGCTCCCGTTCCGGAAGGCCGGACTGGAAGGCGTTGAGCTGGAACAGCAGGTCGGAGGTCTGCGCGAGCAGGGCGTCGAGATCCGCCGACTGGACCCGCAGGCTTCCCACGAGAACCTGGTCGGAGTGGGCGGCGGCTGGGGAGGCCTCACGCTCCAGGCTCACCCCGGACACCTCCGAGAGCCCCTGGATGCTCCTGGCCAGATCCTTGACCTGCGGCGAATCGGGCAGGAGGAAGGCGGCGGAGCGGAGGTTGCCGGCCTGAATCTCTGCCAGCCCCGGCTCCATGACGAAGTCCGGGAAGGCCTCCCGCACCTTGTTCATCACCACCGCCAGGCGTGCGGCCGGCAGCGGGGAGGCCGGATCGATGGCCACCGTGACCCTCACGGAGGGGGCGGCCCGGCCGGAAGGCCGGACGGGAGGAGGCTGGCTGGCGGGAGAGGGCGGGGCGGGGCGATCGGACGGAGAGGCGGGGCCGGCGACCGGCGCCCCCGGTCCCGCATCGAGACCTCGGATGGCGAGCTCGACGGCCTCTTCGAGCCCCTGGTCCCCGCCCGTCGCCTGGGCCTGGTCCACGAGGGAATCGAGAGCGTCCAGAGCCGCCAGGAGGGCGGAGGATTGGCCGGCCGTCGGGGCTTCTCCGTCCCGCCAGCGGCCCAGCAGGGTCTCCATCCGGTGGGCGAGAGAGCTCGTGGCGTCGAACCCCATGGAGGCCGCCATGCCCTTGAGCGAGTGGGCGCTGCGGAACAGCTCGGCGAGGGCGGACCTCTGCACCTCTTCCCCGGAGGGGATGCCCCGCCGCATCCGGGAGAGGTGCTCCCTGCACTCGGTGACGTAGAGGTCGAGATACTTGGAGGTGTCCATGAGCGCCGCCCGCGGCCCGGCCCGACGGGTCAACCGACCATGACGGAGTCGAGCACCTTGAGCACCTTCTCCGCGGAGAAGGGCTTGACGATGAAGTCCTTGGCCCCCGCGGCGATGGATTCGATGACCAGGGCCTCCTGGCCGAGTGCGGAGCACATGATGATCCTGGCCTTGGGCGAGGTCTTGAGGATCTCCCGGCACGCCTCGATGCCGTCCATCTGCGGCATGACGATGTCCATCGTGACCAGGTCGGGAGCGAGGGCGTGGTACTGCTCCACCGACTCCTGGCCGTTCGAGGCCTCGCCCACCACTTCATACCGGCCCGAGTTGACGAGGATGTCCCGGATCATGGCCCTCATGAACATGGCGTCATCGACAATGAGAACCCTATGAGGCATGGTCTCTCCCAGCGGTTTGGTAGTGCACGGACAGGGCCATGGCCCGACTCAGTTCGGCGGCCACGGCGGAGGGGTTGATCACGCCCACCCACTCCTGGTTCCATGGATAGAGGCCGCCCCAGATCCCCTCGTTCTTCTCCTCTCGCAGTGCGAGTTCGTCGAAAGCGACCACGTCCTCCACCGCGCCCACGGTGAGCGCGAGGTGCCCCAGCGGCGAGGCGAGCCGGAGCAGCAGCTCATGCCCTTCGCCGGCCGGGGGTTCATCCACCAGGGCCCGCGTGTCCAGCACGGTCACGAGCTGGCCCTTGAGGAAGGCGGTGGCGCGCAGATAGGGATAGGCGACCGGGAGCGGGTAGAGCTTGGGAAGGGGAGAGATCTCCGCCAGGTGGTCCGTCAGGAATCCCACCGGCCGGTCCGCCACCCTCGCCACCAGCAGCTTCCGCATGCCACTCCCCATCGAACTCCCGGGGCCTGCTCCGTGGGGGCCCTGGACGGCCCCGGAGCCTCCCGGCTACAGCTTGAACTTCTCCACGAGGGACCGGAGGCGGTTCGCCTCCTCCAGCAGGGCCTTGGCCTGCTGGTCGATCTCTTCCATGCTGGCGGTGGTCTCCTGCGTGGCGGCCGAAGCCTCCTGCGTGCCAGCGGCGTTGTCGGTGGCCACGGAGCGGATCTCCTCCATGGACTTGCTCAGGGCCGCGGCGCCCTGGGCCTGAACGGCCGCCTCTCGGGCGATGGCGCGGATCGACTCGCGCGTCTGTTCGGCGCCCGCGCTGATCCCCTCCAGGGCCCGCGCGGCCGTCTCGGTGACCTTCTGCCCCAGGCGGGCCGCGGCGCGGGTCTCCTCCATGCGCCCGGCCACCTCCTGGGTGCGTCCGGTGATCTCCTGCGCGAGCCTGGCGATCTGGGCGGCGAGCTCGCGCGTGTTTTCGGCCAGCCGGCGGACCTCCTCCGCCACCACCGCGAAGCCACGTCCGGCATCGCCCGCCCGCGCCGCCTCGATGGTGGCGTTGAGGGCGAGGATGTGGGTCTGGTGGCTGAGCGTGGTGATGGTCTCCACGAGGTTGTGAATCTCCCCCGCCTGTTCCCTGAAGGTGCTCACCAAGCCGGCTGAGCGCTCCACGTGGCCCAGAATGCCGTCCATCGCCTGGGCGGCCTCGCTGGAGGCGGCGTTGCCCTCCCGGGCCTTCTCGGCCGAAACGACGGCCTGCTCCTCGCTGGACCTGCTCCTCTCGGCGATGGCCGAGGCTGAGGCGGCCACGTTGTCGGTCACGCCGGCGGCCTCCTCCAGGCTGGCGGCCTGGGTCTCGGCCCCCTTGGCGATGTTCTGGATGTTGCTGGCCACTTCGGCGGTGGAGCCGGTGACCTGGGCGGTGGAGACGGTGAGGTTCTGGGCCGCGTCGTACATCATGCCCGAGCTGGTTTGGACCTGCCGGACGAGCTCGCGGAGGCTAGTGACCATGGTGTCCAGGGACTTGGCCAGGGAGCCCACCTCGTCCCGGGAGTCGACGGGAATCTCGGCCGAGAGGTCGCCCGCGGCGAGGCGCGTGCTGATCTGCACCAGTCGCGTGAGCCTTCGGGTGAGCAGGCCCGCCCAGACGAAGGCCGCGAATCCCGCCACCAGCATTCCGAAGAAGACCTTCAGCCAGGCATTCTGGACGGCATCGGTGGGATTCACGTGGTCCAGAACGA
>JAJYCJ010000055.1 GCA_021778515.1 Acidobacteriota bacterium | reverse complement strand
TCGCGATTGAATCACCCAGCCTGCCGCTCGATCCGTCTCCCTGCAGGCGATGGACAAGGCCCTCGCCGAACTGGAAAGCTCGCGCGAGCGGTGGGTCCGTCTGCCGGTCGCGCAGAAGGCGGAGCTCCTGGACCGGATTCTCAAGGACCTGCACCCCTTGGCGGAGGAGTGGTCCGACGCTTGCGCCGACGCCAAAAACGTCGAGCGGGGCTCCTACGCCCACGGCGAGGAGTGGTTCACCTTCAGCGCGCTCCTCAAGGGCGTGCGGATGCTCAGGGACACCCTGCGCGCGGTGGCCGGGGGCGGCCCCCCTCCCCTTCCTGGCCCGGTGAAGCCCTGCGGCGAAGGCCAGACGAGCGTGCGCGTCTTTCCACAGAGCCTCTACGACCGGATCTTCTACCCCGGGATGACGACCGAGATCTGGACCGAGCCCGGCGTCGACGAGGCGGCGGTGCGGGCCGGCCAGGCCGGGCTCTACCGCGGACCGGCCCCGAAGGGAAAGACCGTCCTGGTCCTCGGCGCCGGCAACGTCTCCATCCTGGGGCCCTGGGACATCCTCGACAAGCTCTTCTGCGACGGCGCGGTGGTGATCTACAAGACGCACCCCGTGACCGACTACCTCACGCCGCTGCTCGAGCGCGGCTACGCGGCCCTCATCGAGGGCGGATTTCTCAGAATCGTGCGGGGCGCCGCCGAGGAGGGCGCCTACCTCACGAGCCACGACCGGGTGGACGAGATCCACCTCACCGGCTCCGACAGGACCTACGACGCCATCGTCTTCGGCCCGGGGCCGGAGGGCCGCAAGAGGAAGCAGGCCGCCGAGCGCCTCGTCACCAAGCCTTTCGCGTGCGAGCTGGGAAACCTCAGCCCGGTGATCGTGGTGCCGGGCCCATGGAGCGAGGGCGACCTCGCCTACCAGGGGGAACACCTGGCGGGGATGCTGGTCTTCAACGCGGGGTTCAACTGTCTCACCACGCGGGTCATCATCCAGCACGCCGGGTGGGCTCACAGGCAGGACCTGCTTCGGGAGGTCCGGCGCGTCTTGAGCAACACACCCACTCGGAGGGCTTATTACCCGGGTGCCCAGGCGATCCACCACGCCTTCGTGCAGGCCCACCCCGAGGCCGAAGGCCTCGGCGAGGCGGACGGCTCCCGCCTCCCGTGGACCCTCATCTCGGGCCTCGATCCCGCGCGCCGCGACGACATCTGCTTCACCACCGAAGGCTTCTGCTCGCTCTTCTCGGAGACGGCCCTGGAGGCGGAAGACGTGCCCTCCTTCGTCGATGCCGCCGTCCGCTTCGCCAACGAGAGGCTGTGGGGGACGCTCACGAGCACGATCCTCGTCCATCCTGCATCGCTGAAGGACCCCGCCATCGCCCAGGCGGTGGAGCGGGCCGTCCGGGACCTTCGGTACGGAACCGTCGGCGTCAACGTCTGGGGCGCCATGAACTTCGCCACCATGGCCGGCACGTGGGGGGCCTTCCCCGGGCACCCATACGACGACATCCAGTCGGGCCAGGGTACGGTGCACAACCTCCTCATGATCCCGCGGCCGCAGAAGACCGTGATCCGGGGGCCGTTCCGCCAGTGGCCCAAGCCGCCCGTATTCCCCAGCTTCCGCACCCTCGTCCCGCTGGCGCGGCGTCTCGTGCACTTCGAGGCGGCCCCCTCGCCGTTCAAGCTTCCCGGCATCCTCCTCGCGGCGAGCCGAGGATGACGGGCCAAGGCCGATTCATCAGGGAGGCGCCATGACCATCAAGACGGGCTGGCAGGGACGGTTTTTCGAGGATTTCGCGGTGGGCGATGTCTACCCGCACCCGCTCGGACGCACCCTCACGGACGCGGACAACATCTGGTTCACGCTGCTGACCACGAACTCCAACCCCGTCCACTTCGACCAACCCCGCGCGGCGAGGACGGAATTCGGGCGCATGCTCGTGGATTCCACCCTGACCCTCGCCGTGGTGACCGGCCTCTCGGTGGCCGACGTCTCCCAGAATGCCATCAACCTGGGCTGGGAGGAGGTGCGCCTCACCCATCCCGTCTTTGCGGGGGACACGCTCCGCGCCTTCAGCACGGTGATCGAGGCGCGCCCCTCCCGCTCCCGGCCCTTCATGGGAATCGTCAAGGTCAGGACCACCGGCGTGAATCAGGACGGGACCACGGTGATCGAGTTCGAGCGGACCGTCATGGTCCCCAGGCGCGGCCGTCAGAGCGCCGAACCCTTCCCGGGCATGCCGGGCGGGTCCGAGGCGAGAGAGCAGGAAGAGCAATGATCTTTCCCGGGCACCCCTTGCCTGCTCATGTCGCATGTCGCCGCAGGCGGCTGGGCGGCATGGCTGCGCCCTGAGCCCGCGCGGAGTCTCTCCGCGGAAGCCGGTGGACGTCAAAGGACAGGCTCCGCTCCCCGATCTCCCCGGAAAGACCCAGGCCTCTTCCTCCGCGCTCTTTGCGTGCCCCGTTGTGAAGTTTTCTCTCTTCCCCCGGAGCGCCGCGCTAATGAGACGCGGCGTAGGGGTCTCGAATCACCAGCAGCCTGCCCTCGCCGGGATCGGGGACGAAGGCCTTCCCTCCGACGGCGGCCACCCCGTGGCATCCCTTCTCCGTCGGGAAGGTGCCTAGAAGGGACAGCTTCCCCGTCGTCGAGACTCCCAGGATGGACAGGGTGGCGCTGCGCGCTCCGGGCACGTAAAGGTGGCGGAGAGCCGGATCGTAGGCGATGATGTCCACGCCTTCACCCGCCTTCAGGTGGTCCAGCACCTTGCCGCCCTGAGCCACATCCAAGACCGAGGCGCCCCCCTCCGCGCATCCCACGAAGAGCCAGCCGTCCGCGGCATCCAGGGCGAGCCCCCTGGAGCCCTCACAGCCGTTGGACCACCTCGACACGATGGTGCGCTTCCGGAGGTCCACGGCGAGGGTCTGGTCCTTCCAGAGGTTGGTGTAGGCCACTCCCCGCTTCGAGTCGATGACGAGCGATTCGGGTCCTCCGGGGATGGAAATGACGGCCTCGTGCACGGGAACGGGCGCGGGGCCCTCCGGGAGGCGGAAGATCTCGATCTGTTCGGCGCCGGGTTCGGTCACCCAGATCTCCCGCGTGGGGGCCACGAAGCGCACGTAGTCCGGACCCGAGGCGAGGGGAGCGCTGGCCACGATCTTTCTGGAGGCTGGGTCGATGACCTTCACGGTCCGGCTCGTCCGGTCGCTGGCGAAGAGGAGACCGGCCCCCTCGTCCACGGAGGTCGTGCCCTCTCCCCAGCGGTGCTTCCCCGCAGAACCCGTGCTGAACCCGGAAATGGCCGTCACGGCGAGGGTGTGTGGGTCCACCAGATCGAGGTCCCCCGTCTTCCCCGCCGGGAGGAGGACCTTGCCGAGAACGGAGGAGTACTGCAGGTCGTCGAAGCGGAGGCCGCCCGAGCCCCCGGGGATCTCCACGATGGCGCGCTCCACGGGCGCCGGTGTCTCTTTCTGGGCCGGAAGTGGAGCCTTCACCTGCGTCGGCGGCGCGGCGCCCGCAGCCATCGCAAACACTCCCAACGCCAGCGTGAGCCCAGTGTTTTTCAAGAGCCGCCTCTTCGCCATGCCCCGTCTCCTCTCGGATGAGCCGTTTCGCGGGGCGCCCGCCCCGCACCCCCTTATAGCTCCGAACAGGCTCCAACAAAAGCCCCCGATTCGAGCGCCACAAGGCTTCACGGGGTTCCTCCATGCGCGATGCCCCCGCGCCCCTCGCCGCGGGGACCGCCCTCGAACCCACCCACCAGCGAGAGCGTTTCCTCACCCAGTTCGCAGGCCGCGAGCTGGCCGGCGTACCGGAGATAGAGCTCGTCATTGGCCGTGAGCGGCCGGATCCCCTCGGAGATTTGCTTCCGGAAGGACTGGATCTCGCTCTCCAGCCTCTTGCGCGCCCCGCCATCGAGGCCCGGAGCGCTGGCCACCTGCTGCAGAGCCTCTAACATCTCGTGCTCCAGCGCCGATCCTTGCCGCCCCGCGGTGTCGCGCTGAGCCTTGCGCATCGTGCGCCGGATCCAGTGGAACTCCTGCGGCCCCATGGATTGGGACTCCAGGGCCATGGCCATGGCTTTCATGACTCCGCCCACCAGGCCCACCGCTTCTCCGGCTTCTGTGAAGTTCCCCTGTCCCCTGCCCTGGTGCTCGTGGGCTCGAAACCACGCCTCGTATTGGTCGGACTCCGGCTTCAACTCCTGGCAGGCCCGGATGTAGGCCTCCAGCCGCGCCTCACTCACCTCGCCGTTCGCGGGGGGCGAGAAGGGATGCTTCCGGTTGAGCGCGTCCAACCCCTTGGCCTCTCCGGCGACCTGCACCACACCCGTCGCAAAGCCCCGGATCTTCTGCCCCGCGCCGCTCACGAAGAGGGCCACGCCCGACGCCGCGCACAGCATCAGGAGCGCCGCCAGGACGCCCATCACCACCTTCGATCCAGTCTTCATGGCTTTCTCCCCCTCCTGCTTGGATTGAGGATACCCCAACCGAGGCCCCAGTGAAGTACAACGACGGGCGTCTCCCCAAGGTTGCGCGTTTCGAGATCCTACCCATGGTCAAGATTCCTTGCCTGTCCAAAATAGGTCGCCTCGCCGACTCCGAACCACGGCCGGGGCCGCGGGACTGGGCCGGGGCCGTCTGCGCCAGCGTGGTCGCGCTCCGCACGTAGGGCCTCGACCGCGCTCCCGGGGCGGTCCCGCGGTGGTTCCACCACGGCGGACTGTAGGTGTTTCCATCCCCTTGACAGTCCCCAGGCCTGGTGCTACATTCTCGCCTTGATTCGGGCGCCGATTTGAACCATAGCTTGCGGGCGCTTAAGAAATGCGGCTAAAGCATGGACGCGACCCGTCCGGCTTCGGCCGAGGCGGGTTTTTTGTTCTTGCCCCTTGCCGGGAGGAAAGCATGGCCCACTACCGCTTCGAGACCCTCTGCCTTCACGCGGGACAGCCCATCGACGAGACCGGCGCCCGCGCGCTCCCCGTCCACCGCACCAGCAGCTACGTCTTCAAGAGCACGGAGCACGCGGCAAACCTCTTCGCCCTCAAGGAGCTCGGCAACATCTACACGCGCCTCCAGAACCCCACCCACGACGTGCTCGAGAAGCGCGTGGCCGCCCTCGAGGGAGGCGCCGCCGCGCTGGCCGTGAGCTCCGGCACGGCCGCCATCTTCACGGCCGTCGTGAACCTCGCCCGATCGGGGGACGAGATCGTCTCCGCCTCCAACCTCTACGGCGGCACCATTACCCAGTTCCACGACATCCTTCCCCAGTTCGGCATCCACACCCGCTTCGTGGACCCCCTCGATCCCTCCAACTTCGAAGGCGCCATCACACCCAAGACCCGGGCGCTCTTCGTGGAGACCATCGGGAATCCGGCCCTCGACGTCGTGGACATCCCCGCCGTGGCCGGCATCGCCAAGGCCCACGGCCTCCCGCTCATCGTGGACAACACCTTCGCCACACCCTTCCTCTGCCGGCCCATCGAGCAGGGCGCCGACATCGTGGTTCACTCGCTCACCAAATGGATCGGCGGCCACGGCACCTTCATCGGCGGGATCATCGTGGACTCGGGGCGGTTCGACTGGACGAACGCCCGGTTCGCGCTCTACAACGAGCCCGAGCCGAGCTACCACGGCCTGCGCTTCGGGCACGACTTGGGGCCCCTCTCCTCCATCGCGTTCATCGTGCGCGCCCGGACGGTCCCCCTGCGCAACCTCGGCGCCTGCCTGAACCCGGACAACGCCTGGTACGCCCTCCAGGGCCTCGAAACGCTGCCGCTGAGGATGGAGCGCCACTGCCGGAACGCCCTCTTGGTGGCCCGCTTTCTCAAGGCCCACCCCAAGGTGACCTGGGTGCGCTACCCGGGGCTGGAGGAGGATCCGGCTCACGCGATGGCGCTGCGCGTGCTGAGCGGAGGCTTCGGCGGCATGGTGGTCTTCGGGGTGCGCGGCGGCGCCGAGGCGGGAGGGCGCTTCATCGACGGCCTCGGGCTCTTCTCACACCTCGCCAACGTGGGCGACGCCAAGAGCCTGGCCATCCACCCGGCCACCACCACCCACTCCCAGCTCAGTGAGGAGGACCAGCGGAAGGGCGGCATTACCCCCGACCTGGTGCGCCTCTCCGTCGGCCTGGAACACGTCGACGATCTCCTGGCGGACCTCGCGCAGGCCCTGGAGAAGGCATGAGCCAGCCAGCCCAGGCTCCTGATCCCCGCTCTCAGAAGCTTTGCCTCCTTCCCGGGCCCTTTCCGCTCGAAGGCGGCGGCGTCCTGCACGAGCTGGCCCTCTCCTACGAGACCTGGGGAGCCTTGAACGAGGCCGGCGACAACGCCGTCTTCCTCTGCCACGCCCTGACCGGCGGGCCCCACGCCGCCTCCCACGGTCCAAAGGACGAGCCGGGCTGGTGGGAAGGACTCGTGGGGCTGGACCGGACCCTGGACTCCTCCCGGTATTTCCTGATCTGCGCCAACATCCCCGGCGGCTGCTACGGCTCCACGGGGCCCGGCAGCGCCGATCGGGAGACGGGCAGGCCCTACGGGGCCTCCTTCCCCGTCGTGACCACCCGGGATGCGGTTCGGGCCTTCAAGGTCCTCCTGGACCACATCGGCGTGCGCCGCCTGGCCCTCGTGTTGGGCGGCTCCCTGGGCGCCATGCTGGCCTGGCAATGGGCCGTAGAGTTCCCCGACTTCGTGGCCGCGGCCGTCCCCATCGCGGGACCCTTCCGCGCCACGGCCTGGTCCATCGCGCTCAACGGCGTGAGCCGCGGCGCCATCGAGCTGGATCCTGCGTGGCGCCAGGGGCGCTACGAGGGGAACGGCCCCGAGCGGGGGCTGGCCCTGGCCCGCGCCATCGCCATGGTCTCCTACCGGAGCGAGCCCCTCTTCGAGGAGCGCTTCGGACGCGAGCGGCTGGAGCCAGCGGCGGCGGCGCGCCTCTCCGCCTCCAACCCCTTTCAGGTGGAGCGCTACCTCGGCTACCAGGGCGAGAAACTCGTGCGGCGCTTCGACGCGCGAAGCTACGTGGCCCTCACCCGCATGATGGACCTGCACGACGCCTCCGCGGGGTTCTCCTCTCCGGAGGAGGCCATGGCGGCGATCCGCGCGCGAGTGCTGGTCGTGGGCATCGACTCGGACGTGCTCTTCGCGTCCAGTGCCCTCCGCGCCACCGCCGAGGGGCTCAGGATCCTGGGGGTGAAAGCCTCTTTCGCCGAGCTGACCTCCCGGTTCGGCCACGACGCATTCCTCGTGGAGACCGCAGCGCTGGACCTCCTACTCGCAGACTTCCTCGGCAAAAGGCGTCCGCCATGCGCGTCTTGAAGTTCGGCGGCACCTCGGTGGGCGACGCGGAGGCCATCCTGCGCCTGGCCGCCATCACCCGGAGCAGGGCCTCCGAGCCGCTCCTTCTCGTGGTCTCCGCCGTGGGGCACACCACCGACGCCTTGGAGGCCATCGGCCGCGCCGCCGCCTCGGGACGCCTTGAGTTCGGCCTCCAGGTCCTGCGCGACCTGCGCCTCCTCCACGCGCGGTTGGCCGAAGAGCTGCTGGAGGCGGCCCCGGAAAGGCGGTCCCTGCTGACGCACTTCGACCGGGACTTCGCCTCCATCGAGCGCCTGGTCGAAGGGCTCGCCGCCGTGGAGGAGTTCTCCCCGGCGGTTAACGACCGGCTGCTCCACTTCGGCGAGCTGCTCTCCAGCCGGCTGGTGTCTGCGGCCCTGGCCTCGCGGGGACTTCCCGCCGTCTGGGTGGACGTCCGCGAGCTGGTGGTGACCGAATCCTCCCACGGCGGAGCCGAACCCCTGATCGAGGAGACGGGGCACCGCTGCCGCGAGGCCTTCGCCCCCCTGCTGGCCCGCCGCCTCGTGCCCGTGACGCAGGGGTTCATCGCGCGGGACCTCTCGGGCGCGGCCACCACCCTGGGCCGGGGGGGCTCGGACTACACCGCCTCCCTCATAGGCGCTTCCCTCGGGGCCGGGGAGATCGAGATCTGGACCGACGTGGACGGGGTCATGACGGCCGACCCCTCTCTCGTCCCTGAGGCCAGGAATATCCCCGTCATGAGCTTCCGGGAGGCGGCGGAGCTGGCCTTCTTCGGCGCCCGCGTCCTTCATCCCAAAACGCTGGCCCCGGCGGTGGAGCGCGGCATCCCCGTGCGGGTGCTCAACACGCGGCGCGCCGAAGGCCTCGGCACGGTCGTCCTTAGCGAGGCCCCGCGGGACGGGCGCCCGGTGCGCAGCATCGCCTACAAGGAGGGGGTGACCCTCGTCCATCTGGTTTCGGCCCGCATGTTCAAAGCCCACGGCTTCCTGGCCCGCCTCTTCGAGATCCTGGACCGGCACGGCGTCGTCCCCGACGCCCTCGCCACCTCCGAGGTCTCCGTAGCCATGGCATTCCAGGGCTGCCCTGCCCTGCAAGCGGCCCTGCGCGAACTGTCCAAGCTAGGCTCCGTCAGCGTCCGGGAGGGCCAGGCCATGGTCTGCGTAGTGGGGGAAGGGCTCAGGGGGCACCCCGGGCTTGCCGGCCAGGTCTTCGACGCCCTCGGAGAGGTGCCCGTCTCCCTCATCTCGCAGGGAGGATCCGAGGTGGCCCTGGGCTTCGTCATCGCCGAATCCGACCTGGCCTCGGCGGTGCGCTCTCTCCACCGGCGATTCTTCGAACAGGCCGCCGAGGACGCCGTCACAGGGAAGGAGGCCGCACGTGGCTGATCACAAGCTGAAGGTGGCGCTGCTGGGCGCCACGGGCATGGTGGGCCAACGGTTCGTCCAGCTCCTGGAGGGCCATCCGTGGTTCGAGCTGGCCGCCCTCGTCGCCTCCGATCGATCGGCCGGCAAGCCCTACGGCGAGGCCGCGCGCTGGCTCCTGCCGGGCGGCGTGCCCGAGCGCGCCGCGGGCATGACGGTGCGGCCGCTTGACCCCGGTGGGATCGAGGCCGACTTCGCCTTTTCCGCCCTCAATGCGGCCACGGCTTCCGAGGCGGAACCCGCCTTCCGGGCCGCCGGCTTCACGGTGATCAGCAACGCTAGCGCCCTGCGCATGGATCCGCAGGTCCCTCTCGTGATCCCCGAGGTGAACGCCGATCACTTGGCCCTCCTCGCCCCGCAGCGCGCCCGATACGGCGGCGCCGTCGCCGCCAACCCCAACTGCTCCACCATCGGCCTCTGCCTATCCCTGGAGCCCCTGCGCCGCGCCTTCGGCCTGCGGCGAGTTCTGGTCACGACGCTGCAGGCCCTCTCCGGCGCCGGCCATCCGGGCGTCGCTTCCCTGGAGGCCCTGGACAACGTGATCCCGGAGATCGCCGGCGAGGAGGCCAAGCTCCGCGCCGAGCCCGCCAAGATCTTCGGCCGGATCGAAGGCGGCTGTGTCCGACCCGCCGCACTGCCCCTCGGCGCGCAGTGCAACCGGGTACCCGTGCGCGACGGCCACCTGCTCTCCGTCTCCGTGGAGCTGGAGCGGCCGGCCGGCATGGAGGAGGTCCGCCGCGCCTTCCTGGGCTACCGCTCCCCTCTCGCGGGCCGGGGCCTTCCCTCCGCCCCCGAACGGCCCGTCGTCCTGGAAGAGGGATTCGCCCGCCCCCAGCCCCTGCTCGATCGCGACCGTTCCGGGGGCATGGCCGTCACCGTCGGCCGCCTCCAGCCCTGCCCCATCCTCGGCCTCCGATACGCCGCCCTCGTCCACAACACCATCCGCGGCGCCGCCGGCGGAACGCTGCTCATCGCCGAAGTCATGAAGGCGCAGGGGCTTCTGTAGGACCACCGAACCTGCCAGAGCCAGGCGGCGCGGCGAAGGGGGCGCGGGGGAACGGGGAGGTTCCCCCGCCCAGAGGGCTCCTCACGCCAGGGCAGGGAGGAGCAGCGACCCCGGCGAAAGCGGGGGGAGCGCCGAGGAGGGCCGGCCGAGGCCCGCCTCGGGGAGCGCTTCATGCGCGACGCCGGCGGCGGAACGCTGCTCATCGCCGAAGTCATGAAGGCGCAGGGGCTTCTGTAGGACCACCGAACCTGCCTGAGCCAGGCGGCGCGGCAAAGGGGGCGCGGGGGAACGGGGAGGTTCCCCCGCCGGAGGGCTCCTCACGCCAGGGCAGGGAGGAGCAGCGACCCCAGCGAAAGCGGGGGAAGCGCCGAGGAGGGCCGGCCGAGGCCCGCCTCGGGGAGTGCTTCGTGCGCCCGTGCGCGACCGCATAACCACCCTAAGAAGGAAGGCCTCTTAAACAAAAGTAGCCCGTTGGTGTTACCTATGTCCTGAACCAGAACCCTTACCTATGTCCTGATCGCGCCGTCCTGACCGCGCCTCCTTTTCACTTTTGACTTTTCACTTTTCACCTCTTTCCTCTCACCTCTCTTTCCCCTCTCGAAAGCGATCCCCCGCTTGCGGTCCCGCAGGGGAACAGCCTAAACTACCGGGGAGCCGCGCCCCTGAGGCGGCCGTTCAGAACGTATTTCATATGGGGTTAGGGGGCTTAGGAGAACGCCGTGCGAAAGCGCGCGGTACTTGCGATCGTAATGGCATGCACGTTTGGCTTGTGCCTGCCATCCAGCGCCCTCGATGCGACCAAGCTCATCGTCCAATACGGCCATCACGTGTGGCGCGAGAAGGACGGCCTCCCCCAGAACTCCATCCAGGCCATGGTGCAGTCCGACCGCGGCTACCTTTGGCTCGGTACTCAGGAGGGGCTGGTCCGTTTCGACGGGGTGCGATTCACCGTCTACGACGAGGACAGGGCGCCCATCCTCTCGGGCAACGACGTGGTCGCACTCTGCAAGGATCCCGACGGGGGGCTGTGGGTCTGCCTGGACAGCGGCGGGCTCTTCAGAATGAGCGCTGGGGATATTAGCATTCCGGAGCGAGTGCGCCCCCTGCAGGGCTACCGGTTCATGTCGGTCATGGCGGACAAGGAGCACCGGCTGTGGCTCGGCACCGACAACCGCGGCCTCGTCCTCCTCGACGGCTCGTCGGTGCGTACCTACACCACCGGCGACGGCCTGCCGGGGAACGTCGTCTACGCCACCTACGAGGCGCCTGACGGCTCGGTCTGGATCGGCACCAACCACGGACTGGCGAGGTGGAAGGCGGGCCGCCTGTCGGCTTTTCCGGTGCCGGTAAAGGAACGGAACTGGTACTACGCCCTCGCGGGCGATGGCCGGGGCGGCGTCTGGGTGGGGAGCTTCCGGGGGCTCCTCCACATCTCCCCCGACGATTCCGTCAGGCTCTACACGACGAAGGACGGGCTGCCTCACGACACGGTCAATGCGCTGCTCGACGTGCCTAAGGAGGGAAGCCTGTGGATCGGCACCAAGAACGGCCTCTGCCGCTACCGCCAGGGGCGGTTCGAGTCGTACGGCTCGGAGGATGGCCTCTCCAGCGGCCAGGTCCTCTCGATCCTGGAGGACCGGGAGGGGAACCTCTGGGTGGGCACGGCGGACGGCCTCAACCGATTCAGGGACGACAAGTTCTTCTCCTTCAACAAAGCCAACGGCTTGCTGAACGACATGGTCCTCAACGTCCTCCAGGCCAAGGACGGGAGCCTGTGGATGGGGACCGACGGGGGCGGGGCCTCCCGCTGGAGCCAGACGGGCGTCACGAACCTGACCAAGGCGCAGGGCCTGCCGAGCGACACGGTGGACACCCTGATGGAGGAGTCGGACGGATCCATCCTACTGGCACTCGATGCGGGCGGCATCGTTCGATGGAAGGACGGGCACATCACGCGCCTGCTCCCCAAGGACCAATTGCTGGCCAATACGGGCTTCACCTGCATGCTCCGCGACAGGGCGGGAACCCTGTGGGTCGGCTGCGCCAACGGCGTCTTTCGCATCCGGGACGGCCGTGCCGAACTCCTGGAGAAGAAGGATGGGCTCTCCGGCCAGTCCGTGGAATGCCTCCTCGAAGATCGCGGCGGGGGCATCTGGATGGGCACCGACACGGGAGGGCTGGACTATTACAAGGATGGCAAATTCACCACCTTCACGACCCGGCAGGGCCTGGCCAGCAACAGCGTGCTCTCCCTTTACCAAGAGGCGGACGGAACCCTGTGGATCGGCACCACCGAGGGGCTGAGCCGCCTACGGAATGGCCGCTTCGCCAACATCACCCGCAAGCAGGGCCTCTTCAGCGACACCGTCTTCGTGATTTTGGATGACGGCGCCGGCCGCTTCTGGATGAGCTGCAACAAAGGGGTCTTCAGCGTCCTCAAGAGCGAGCTCGACGCGGTGGCCGACGGCAGGGCCGCCCAGGTCCACTGCGATGCCTACGGCCGGTCGGATGGCATGGGAAGCAGCGAGTGCAACGGCGGCCTCCAGCCCGCCGGCTGCCGCACGCGCGGGGGATGGCTCTGCTTCCCCACGGTCCGCGGACTGGCGGTGCTCAACCCCAAGGAAATCCGTCTCAACAGGCAGCCGCCCCCGGTGGTGATCGAGCAGATGTGGGTGGACGGCCGCTCCGTTCCCCTCAAGAGCGGCCTACAGTTGGCGCCCGGCAGGCACCGCGTCGAATTTCTCTACACGGCGCTGAGCCTCGTGGCGCCCGAGAAGGAGCGCTTCCGGTACCGCCTCATCGGGTACGACAGCGACTGGATCCGCGCGGGCACGCACCGGGAGGCGGTCTACACCGGGCTGCCTCCAGGCCGCTACGTCTTCCAGGTGATCGCCTGCAACAACGACGGCTTTTGGAACGAGAAGGGTGACACCTTCGCGTTCGAGCGCCTTCCCTACTTCTACCAAACGTGGTGGTTTGTGCTGCTGTGCGTCCTCATCGCCGGAGCGGCCGTTTACGGCACGGTCACGCTGAGGCTCAAGGCCTCGGCGCGGCGCGAGGCGGCCCTGACCCGCCTGGTGGAGGAGCGAACCTCGCAGCTCGCCAAGGTCAACGAGACCCTGGTAGAAAGAGGCCGACAGCTCGAATCGGCCAATGCCCAGCTCAAGGAACTCTCCAACCGGGACGACCTCACCGGCGTGGCGAACCGGCGCCGGTTCGAGGAGATGCTGGATGTGGAGTGGCGCAGAGCCGCGCGCACGGGCGCTCCCCTGGCGCTCCTCATGGCCGACATCGATCACTTCAAGCCGTACAACGACGCCTACGGCCACCAGAAAGGGGACCTCTGCCTCAGACATGTGGCCGAGGCCATGGCGGGGGCGCTCCAACGCGCCGGCGATCTTCTGGCGAGATACGGCGGGGAGGAGTTCGTGGTCATCCTGCCCGCCCACGATCTGTCCGGAGCGGCCGACGTGGCCGAGCGCCTGAGGGCCCGCGTCGAGGCCCTGGCCATCCCCACCGGAGTCTCGAGCGTGTCGCCTTACATCACCATCAGCATCGGCGTGGCCATCACCGGACCGGGGAACCAGGCCAGGCCGGAAGAGCTCGTGGCGGCCGCCGACGCGGTCCTCTACCGCGCCAAGCGCGAGGGCCGCAACCGCGTGCGCTCAGCGGACAGCATATAGAAGCGCCGCGGGCCACTGCACGTCCTGATTCGGGACTCCATTCGCGTCCCCATCCCCGAACCCACCGAGCCTGGACCTCGCCTCCCCGGGCGAGCGGCTCCCGCCCCCGAATCGCTCGTGCCCGTCGCGGGAATTCTTCTCCCGGGTGCCGCTCGGCCTCCCTCCCTCGACTTGCTCTCCCTGCCCGCTCCTTCCCGCTATCGGGGTGCCGCAAGGCCCATGACAATACGGGAAGGTAACCGTGAACGGTGGAGGGCCGGCGCGGGTCAGCCGAGGGTGACGCGGTCGCGGCCTTGGGCCTTGCTGCGGTACATGAGAGCGTCGGCCCGGCGCATGAGGGAGTCCTGGGTCTCGTCGGAGCCGGCGAGGGTGGCCCCAGTGGAGATGGTCACGCTGACTCGGTCGGCCCCGAGGCTGAGGCTGCTCTGGGCGACGAGCATCCTGAACCGCTCGCCGATCTGCACGAGCTTTTCGGCATCCACGTTGAGGATGACCGCCAAGAACTCCTCGCCGCCCCAGCGGCCGATGAAGTCCATGGTACGCGTATTGGTGAGCAGGGTCTTGGCGACGATGCGCAGGGTCTCGTCCCCGATGTCGTGGCCATAGCGGTCGTTGACCGACTTGAAGTTGTCGAGATCCATGAACAGCACACCGAAGGACCACCCGAAACGACCCATCTCGGCGAACTTGTCGGTGAGGGTGATGTCGCAGTACCGGCGGTTCCCGAGTTGCGTGAGTGGATCCAGGAGGGCGACCTCCTGAAGCTCCTCGATCTTCCGCAGGGCCGCCACCTTCGAGGAGTTGTCGCTGAAGACCTCCACGGCCCCCACCATCGTCCCGCCTTCGTCCCGCAAAGGCGAGATGCGAACCAGAACGGGCACCCTATGGCCGTCCCGGTGGTGCAGGAACACCTCGTTCTCCCTCGCCCTGCCGTCCTGGATGGTGCGGGCGAGCGGGCACAGCCCCTGGCAAAGGGCGCACCCGTCCGGGGATACGTGCATGAGGATGTTGTCGAAGCATAGCCGGCCCACCACCTCGTCGGCCCGGTAGCCGGTGATGCGCTCGGCGCCGCGGTTCCAGTAGAGGATGCGCCGGTCGCGGTCCACGAAGTAGACCCCATCCGACAGGTTGTCCAGCAGATCCTTGAAGAAGTCCCTCCGATACGGCATGAGCCCATTTCCCCTACACAGCCCCCGGCACTTCTCCCCTACTCCAAGCTTCGGTAAGGGCGCTGGGCATGCTCCTTACGGCCTTACCTTCTCCCTGTCTGTTTGCCTCTTCACTCCTTGACCCCATTCCCCTCGGCCCCATGTAGGCGAAACGCGCCAGGGCCCAGCCCATTCCCGCACTTCGCACCTCATCAAGCGCGAGAGCCTTCCTCAGGCGACCATCCCCCATCCCGCGTTCCGCCCAGCCGGGAATCAGCCCTTTCCGGCGTGCGCTTCTGGACACCCTCCGCTCCCCGGCATGACCGGAGGGGACGGTCCTGCACCTCAACCACCCCGTCAATCCGGCTTGTCCGGAATTCGCCATTTCTTTTGGGCACGTGGCGCCCGTACGTTCTCCTTCCAGGGTCGGCTTGCAGTAGAATCGGGGCGACAGCCAACGGCCGTCGGCGGGGTCCGGCGCGCGGGCCCGGAGGCGGCCGCTGATCAGGGAGAGCCTTTCATGAAGCACCTTTCTTCCACGGTCGCCTCACTCCTGCTGGCCTGCATGGCTCCCGCCGCGCTGGCCGCCGCGGGCGCGGTGCAATGCCCGCCGCCCACGCCCAAGAAGCCCGTCACCTCCACCTTCTTCGGAGTGAAGGTGACGGAAGACTACCGCTGGCTGGAGAACTGGGCGGACCCCGCCGTGAGGGCCTGGAGCGAAGCCCAGAACGCCTGCGCGGAGAAGTTTTTGGACGCACTCCCCTACAGGGCCGAGATCCGGGGCCGGCTGGATGATCTCCTCGGCGGCGCCTCGCCCAGCTATTTCGACCTGCGCGAGGTGCACGGGGTCCTCTTCGCCATGAAGCGGCAGCCCCCGAAGCAGCAGCCCCTCCTGGTCACGCTCAAATCGCTCGACGATCCCGCCGCCAAGTCCGTGGTGGACCCCAACGCCATCGACCCGCGGGGCATCACGGCCATCGACTGGTACGTGCCGTCGCCCGACGCCAAGCTCGTGGCCGTCTCCCTCTCGGTGGGCGGGAGCGAGGACGGGACCGTACACGTCTACGACGCCGCAACGGGCAAGGAGCTCTACGAGCCCATTCCGCGGGTGAACGAGGGAACGGCCGGGGGCGGCCTCGCTTGGAACAAGGACGGCAACGGCTTCTACTACACCCGCTACCCGCGCGGCAAGGAGCGGCCGCCGCAGGACCTGGACTTCTACCAAGAGGTCTACTTCCACAAGCTCGGCACCCCCACCCAGAAGGACGCCTACGCCGTGGGCAAGGGCTGGCCGCGCATCGCCGAGACGACTCTGAAGAGCAGCGAGGACGGCACGTACCTCCTCGCCACGGTGGCCAACGGGGACGGCGGCCAGTTCGCCTTTTACCTCCTTGGGCCCTCCGGCGGCTGGAAGCCTGTCGCGGCCTTCGAGGACAAGATCACGGCGGCAGAGTTCGGCCCCAAAGACACCCTGTACCTGCTCTCCCTGAAGGACTCCCCCATGGGCAAGGTGCTGCGACTCTCGTGCGCCGAGCCCGTGCTCGGCCGGGCCAAGGTCGTGGTGCCCGAGTCGAAGGCCGCGGTGGTGGAATCCTTCACGCCCGTGGGTGACCGCCTCTTCGTGAACGAGATGGTGGGCGGTCCCTCCACGATCCGCGTCTACGACATGGAGGGCAAGACCCTCGGCGAGGTGGCCGTTCCGCCCGTGAGCGCCGTGGGCGAGATGCTCGCCGTGGGGGGCGATCTCTGCTTCCGCGACCAGAGCTACGTGACACCCCCCGCCTGGTATCGCTACGCGCCGGCCACGGGCAAGGTCACCGAGACGGCCCTGCGGGAGACCTCGCCGGCCGATTACTCGGACACCGAGGTGATCCGCACCGAGGCCATCTCAAAGGACGGCACCCACGTGCCCCTGACCATCCTCATGCGCAAGGGTACCCAGCTCAACGGCCAGAATCCCACTCTGTTGACGGGCTACGGTGGGTTTGGAATCTCCATGACTCCCCGCTTTTCCCCCCTCACCCGACTCTGGATCGAGCAGGGCGGCGTGTGGGCCGAGGCCAGCATGCGCGGCGGCGGCGAGTTTGGCGAGGCCTGGCACGAGGCCGGCATGCTCACGAAGAAGCAGAACGTCTTCGACGACTTCGCCGCCTGCGCCGAGGCGCTCATCGCCAAGAAGTACACCTGTTCCCAGAAGCTCGCCATCGAGGGCGGCAGCAACGGCGGCCTCCTCATGGGCGCAGAACTGACGCAGCATCCCGGCCTCTTCAAGGCCGTCGTGAGCTTCGTGGGCATCTACGACATGCTCCGCGTGGAGCTGAGCCCCAACGGCTCCTTCAACGTCACCGAGTTCGGAACGGTGAAGAACGAGGCCGACTTCAAGGCGCTCTACGCCTACTCGCCGTACTATCGCGTGAAGGACGGCACGGCCTACCCGGCCTGCCTGTTCCTCACGGGCGCCAACGACCCCCGCGTGGATCCCATGCAGTCGCGCAAGATGGTGGCCAGGCTCCAGGCCGCCAACGGGGCAAAGACCCCCATTCTCCTGCGCACGAGCAGCAAGAGCGGCCATGGCATCGACCTCTCGCTCTCCCAGCGCATCGGCCAGGAGACCGACGTCTACGCCTTCCTCTTCCACGCTCTCGGCATGGCCTACCAGCCGCTGCCCGGCCCCAAGAAGTAGGAGGCGCGCGGAGATACCCATATTTCGGCGACTAAAGCCAAGCGCCACGCGACGCCCCGAGGGAACGCCGGCCCGGCCCATCCCTCGGGGCGTTTCGCATGCCGGTCGGAGGAGCGGCCCCCGCGAGGCGCGGAGCGAGGCTCGAGGGGCGCGGGCCTGGGGCGGCGTGCTACTGTTGAATCATCGGGAGAGCCAGACGGTCATGAGCACATGGCACATATACTTGATCAGAACGCGCCTCGGCTCCCTCTACGCCGGCACGGCCACCGACGTGCAGCGCAGGCTCGCGGAGCACCGTCAGGGAGGTCGCCGCGGTTCTCGGTATCTGCGATCCAGGGGCCCGTTGAAGCTGGTCTATGAGGCCGAAATCGGCGGCCGCTCCCTCGCCCAGCGGGTCGAGCACCGCATCAAGAAGCTGCCGAAGCCACAGAAGGAAGCGATCGTGTCCACCAGCCCGCAGACCCCCGCCCTTCTCGCCCTGCTCAACCTCACTCCGTGACGCCCCGCTCCACTCACGGCTCTTCCCGATCCTGTGCGCCACTTGCACCCGCCCGCCTTCCCGGTAGGCGAAGCTGCCCCTCGCCTCGCAGGCCGCGGCCCCAAAAATGGCCACGCTCTCCTTCCAGCAATGAGCGTGGTTGGCCAGCGGCTTGACGAGGACGCGCCTGGCCGGGATCTCCCGCACGGGCATGGAATCCACGAAGCGCCTAGTGGCCGGCTGTTTCCAGCCGCACTCTCCTCGAGGCCAAGGGCAACCCAGACCAGGAGAGGCCAAGCATGGCGCCCAGAGGGCGGCTGAGGGAGATCGGCCGGGCGGAAACAACCACGCGGTACGTCCACAAGCGGGACAACTCGCGCATCGTGGGGACCAGGGACCGGCTCGCCTCCGGCTTGGACCCCACCTTGGGCACCACCTTGGGCACCACCGATAGGTAGAATTGGGCACCAACCAACTGACTGCCCTACAACAAAAAGGTCCCCATTCTCGGGGGCCTTTTCTTGCCTAACTGCTGATTGTGCTCGGTGTTTTTCTGGAGCCGACGGCCAGAATCGAACTGGCGACCTGATGATTACGAATCCAAAAAATCACCGTGGACCCGATGATTGAGGGTGTTGACAGGCAGTGCTAATCTCCTTATAATACTAACAATCGGTGTTGATGAATGTGGAGCGGCAAATTTGCGAGTTGACCACCCCGTGGAGCGGTGGTGGAGCGGCAAAACGACCAAATGATAGCCCGGCGGTCGAAGAAAGGGCGGTGGAGCGGCATGGCGATACGGCTGACCAAAAGGGTCGTGGATGACCTCGTATCGGACGATCGGAGGGGGCAAAAATTCTATGACTCAACGCTCCCCGGTTTCTGCGTGGCGGTCTACGCCAGCGGGAAAAAGGTGTTCATGGTCCGCTACGGCACGAGAGAGCGGCGCTCGTGGATCACGATCGGCACGTACGGTGTTCTGACGATCGAGCAGGCCCGTGATCGAGCCCGCGAACTGCTCTCCAAAGCAACACTCGGGCAGAACCCCGCGGCCGAAATCGAGGCGAACAAGACCGCACCCACCTTCGAGGACTGGCGCAAGAACTACGTGCTGGAGATCCAAAAGCGCAAGAAGTCTTGGAAGGGTGACGAGGCCTTTCTCAAGATTGCCGGCGAGGCCTGGGACAAGCGGCTCCTGAAGGACATCACCGTCACTGACGTAAACAAGATGTTCCAGCGGATGCAGGAGCGGGGCAAGATCACCGCGAACCGCTGGCTCGCGGCGGTTCGGACGTGCTTCTCAACGGCCTGGCGCCTCGACCTCATTCCCGACAACCCGGCGTTGAAGGTGCGCCTCCTGCCCGAGAACCCCCCCCGGCAGCGAGTTCTGTCCGACGACGAACTCGCGGCTACGGTGGACGCCATCGCGGAGATGAAGGATCCGCACCTTCGGCTCGCCTTTACCCTCCTTCTCGAGACGGGGGCCCGCCTCTCCGAGGTCCTTCGCGCGAGGTGGGAGCATGTGGACCTGGAGGAGGCCTGCTGGTACCTCCCCTCCCCCAAGTCCGGCCGTCCACAGGCCATTCCTCTTCCCCCGAGCACCGTGGCCATTCTCAAGAACACGCCCGCCATGGGCCCCTATCTCGTGCCAGGCCTGGACCCCAAGAAGCCTCGGTTCGACCTCAAGCGCCCCTGGCAGGATCTCTGCGAAAAGGCTCGCCTGAAGAACGTTCACATTCACGACCTGCGGCGGACTTACGGGCTCCACGCGGCGCGCCAGGCGGGCCTCCATATTGCGTCGAAGCTCCTTCGCCACTCCACCGTTGCCGTCACCGAACGGGTCTACGTCCCCCTCGGCCTCGACGACCTACGCAAAGGCACCGCCAAGGTCAGCCGCGAACGCGGGAAGGTCATCCGGCTGGTTCACAAGAAGCAGCAGAAGGAAGAAAACGGCGGTTGAAATTCATGCCCCAAGGGCATAATGTAAGCTTCGTGGCCTAAACTTTAATATTCACAGAGGCAATGTAACCTACGCTTAATAACCCGGGGAGAGGTGCTGTGAACCGAGGAAACACAGGGAGATACCTCGTGAACGCCACTTCGGGAGAGAAGGTCCAGGCCTTTGTCCCGAATCCGCTGCCCCCCTCTCCTCCTCTCAAGCTGGACGTCCCGATTCAGGCGCTCCTTGAGCAGGCCCATATCGCCCTGGGCCGCCTTGACGGAGTTTCGGCGATTCTCCCAGACCCCTCTCTCTTCCTGTACATGTACGTCCGGAAGGAGGCCGTCCTTTCTTCGCAGATTGAGGGGACCCAATCCTCCCTCTCCGACCTCCTCATGTTCGAGAGCGAGGCGGCTCCTGGGGCTCCCATGGACGACGTTAAAGAGGTGTCCAGGTACGTCGCCGCGATGGACTACGGGCTGAAGCGCCTTCGTGAAGGATTTCCGCTCTCTCTTCGGTTGATTCGAGAAGTTCACGGAGTTCTCCTCGCTGAAGGCCGAGGAAGCGAAAGAGCGCCTGGCGAACTTCGGAGAAGCCAAAACTGGATCGGTGGCACCCGCCCCGGGAACGCAGTCTTCGTTCCCCCACCCCATGAAGAGGTTCTGCAGTGCATGGGGTCTCTTGAGGAGTTTCTTCACGACAAGTCCGAGCGCTTCCCCACCCTGATTAAGGCAGCCCTGAGCCATGTCCAGTTCGAGACCATCCACCCCTTCTTGGACGGCAACGGCCGTCTTGGACGTCTCCTCATCACCTTCCTGCTGTGCGAGGCGGGCATTCTGCGGGAGCCCCTGCTGTATCTGAGCCTCTACTTCAAGACGAATCGTCAGCAGTATTACGAGCACCTTCAGGGGGTCCGAAGCGACGGCGACTGGGAGGGCTGGCTTGCTTTCTTTCTCGAGGGAGTCGCCACGACGGCCAACCAGGCGAGCCAAACGGCCCGCCAGATACTTAACCTGTTCGAAGCAGATGGAGCCAAGCTCGCCAAGCTGGGACGGTCAGCCGGTTCAGCACTTCGCGTTCATAACCTGATGCGTCGCCATCCCGTCCTTAGCATCGCGAAGGCGGTGGAGAAGCTGGATCTCTCCCATCCGACCCTCTCGAAGGCACTTTCCAACCTGATCAAGCTGGGCATCGTCCGCGAGGTCACCGGACGAAAGCGGGACCGCCTCTTCGCCTACGGCCAGTACCTGGCCATCCTGAACGAGGGCACCGAAGTGGCGCCAGCGGAAGGTGCAACGAGTCAATGAGCAGTCCGCCGGGCGAGCATCTCCATCCGGAGCCCGAATCGAAGCAGGAATGTCCCCCCTGTGCCAATATCCCTGAGATAACCCCCCGGTGCTAAATTACTGTCGAGGGCGGGGACTTCAGGCTAGTCCACTGCTGGGCTCATGTGCGCTGGAAATTCCTGGAGGAGGCCTCCTGGTACCTCCCCTCCCCTAAGTCCGGCCGTCCAAAGGCCATTCCCCTTCCCCCGGACACCGCGGCCATTCTCAAGAACACGCCCGCCATGGGCCCCTATCTCGTGCCAGGCATAAACCCAAAGAAGCCTCGGTTCGGCCTCCAGCGCCCCTGGCAGGACCTCTGCAAGGCCGGGGGTCTGGAGGGTGTGCACATCCACGACGTGAGGCGCACCTACGGCCTCCATGCCGCCCGCCAAGCAGGACTCCACATCGCCTCGAAGCTCCTCCGCCACTCCAGCGTTGCCGTCACGGAGAGGGTTTACGTTCACCTGGGCCTCGACGACCTCCGCAAGGGCACTGACTCCCCCCCGTTTTGTGGTCCAGTCAGAATGAGAGGATGGCATGGGTGTTGTTGGGCGGCAAGGGCGCGGAGGCCGTAGGCCGGAGCGGACTTGCCACCTGGGCCGCATACGCCGCGGGGGAGAGGCCCCCCAGCGAGCCATGCGGCCGAACCTCGTTGTACTCCCTTCGCCATTTCTCGATGATCGTGCTGGCCTCCTCTCCGTCTTCGAAAACATGCCGGTTCAAACACTCGGTCCTCAGCTTTCCGTTGAAGCTCTCGATGAACGGGTTCTCCCACGGGCTTCCCGGCGTGATGAAGATCGTCTCGCACCCCT
>JAJYCJ010000149.1 GCA_021778515.1 Acidobacteriota bacterium | reverse complement strand
CTGCTTCGTCAGCTTTCGGCGTCCGCATCCTCAGCGTACATTCAGTACGCTTGCGGTGCGGCCGCCTCACCTTCCTTGCATGAGGCCCATCGGCGCCGGGACGCCGCTTTTCGCTTGCAGCGAAAAGCGAAGAGTCGGCGCCAGTCGAAGGGGTACACGGAAACGGGGAGCGCCCCCCGTGCGACGCGCCGGGACGCGCCTTCCTCCGCTTCGCTCCGGAAGGCAAACCGGTGCCAGCGCGAGCTGAAACTGTTTTGGACGGCCATGAGCACGAAAGAGCCCGGGCGGAAGTGGCGTCCGCCCGGGCAAGGGGGGAAGGAAAGGAAGCTGGTGCTGAGAAGGCTCTTTAAGGAGCGGGCTGGTCCTGCGGGGGCGGGGCGTCCGGGCCCTGGCCGTAGCCGTCGGGCACAGGGGCCGAGGGTCGTCCCATCCCCCGTCCGCGGCCCTGGCGCCAGGCCCCGCGGCCCTGCCCCATCCGGTGGCCGCGCCGCTCCATCATCCGTTCTCGGAAGAGCTGGCGGGCCTGCTGCCACTGCTCCGGGGTGAGGATCTTGCGGACCTGCTGCATGTGGCTGAAGCGGACCTTCGCCACCTGGGCCTTGGCCAGGGCCAAGTCATCGATGGCCTTGTCCACTTTGGCCGGATCCGGGTTGTCCTTGGTCATCTCTTCGCGCAGGGACAGCTGCTGAAGCTCAACGTCCCTTCGCAGATCGATCATCTTTCGCGCCTGCTCGAAGCGGAGCTGCCGGAGCTGGTCCTGCTGCTGCTGCGTCAGGTTCAGTTCCTGGGCCATCTTCATGGGGTTGCCGGGCATCTGGGCGAACAGGGCGGCGCCGGCGGCGATCACCCCGGCGGCCAGTGCGATTTTGGTCCACGTCTTCATGGGTGTTCCTCCTTCAGGTTGCATGGACAGGGTGCGCACCGGGGTGGTTTAGTCTTTTCGCGGTTGGGCGCCTTCGCCGTCCGCAGGCGGGGGTCGGGAGGAGAGGAGACCCTCCAGGTCCAGGGCCCGGACGGCGTCCATCGCCGCCTCCCAGGCCCCCTCGTGGCACAGGCCGGCCGTGGCCGCCTCCTCGTAGGCCCGCACGGCGGTTTCCCGGCAGAGGTCGCGGACCCGCTCCGCCAGGTCCCGGAGCTCCTCGGGAAGAGACCCAAAGCCCGCATTCTCCGTCATGCTCACAAAACTCTCCGCACCCAGAGAACCGCATCGGCCAGGTCTCTATTGCGGGGCCCTCCTCGACAGCCATCCGTGCGCTTGGCGGTGCAGGGGCGTCGTGGTATGGTCCCCTCCTGGAGGAGCGATGGAGCCTTTCGTTCGAGATTACCAAGCCTGCGAGAGGCGTCTGGCGGCAACGCTTCCGGCCCATCTCGGCCGGGAAGAGCGCCTGCGGGTCTGCGTGGAGCTTCTGTGGGAGCACCTGCGGAGCCGCGGCGTCCACTGGCTGGGCGTCTACCTCATCAACGAGAGCCGCGATGCGCTGTTGCTCCACGAGTGCCGGCCGGGACCCGCCTGCTCGCCCATCCCCCTGCACGGCGTCTGCGGACGGGCCTGGAAAGAGGGGAGGCCCCAGGTGGTGCAGGACGTGACCGCGCTGGGCGAGGCCCACATCGTCTGCGATCCCGCCAACCTCTCCGAGGTGGTCGTGCCCCTTTTCGATCCGGACGGCACCTGCTACGGCGTGCTCGATCTCGACAGCCGGCAGAAGGCCGCCTTCGCGCAAGCCGACGCCGAGGGCCTCCGGCGCCTCCTGCAATCGGCCGGCCTCACCGTCTGACCCGGCAGGACCGGCGCCGGGACGCGCCTTCCTCCGCTTCGCTGCGGAAGGCAAACCGCGCATTGCGAGATGAACGGGTCTTGACGGCCGTGATGACGGATGAAAGGCGAAATCGGGCCTCCACCCTCCACCGCCCCTCGCGTCTCCCGTCCCGCCCCTAGCGTCCCGCGTCCTTCTCCTCGCCCCCATCCAGATGCGGCAGGAAGAAGATCAGCGCCATGCCTGGGATGGTGGCGATGAAGGTGAAGCCGAAGAAGGCGGCGTAGCCGAGCCAGTGGGCGAGAAATCCAGAGAGGACGCCCGAGAGGGTGGAGGCCACGTTCATGACGCTCGTGGCGAGGGACATGTGGGCCGCCTTGTAGGTCGGTTTGCAGGTCCGCATGATGAAGACCAGGAAGACCGCCGTACCGTTGCCGGCGCCGAAGGCCTCCAGGACCACGAAGAGCGCCACCACCGTGAGGTTGGCCGTGCCTCGCTCGGGATGGCCGACGAGCCCCCCGTAGATCAGCGCGAGCACCATGTAGAAGAGGTTCGGCAGGTTCTGGGCCAGCACCAGCGGCCAGATGACCCGCCGGAGGCCGAAGCGGCCGATGAGGTGGCCGCCGAGAATCCCCCCGGCGATGGAGGCGCCGATGCCGAGGGTCCCGTAGATGAGCCCGTACTGGGCCCTGTCGAGGCCGATGTCCTTCAGCATGGGGTAGACCATGGCCAGGAGGAAGGCCTCTCCCGAGCGGTAGAGCACCAGGAAGGCCAGGATGACGCCGATGCGCGGCTGGTCCAGGTAGTCGATGAAGGCCCTGGCGTAGAAGGAATCGGAGGCGGCCAGGCGCCGCCGGAGGCGCGGCAGGTTGGCCAGCAGCAGTAGGAGCGCGGTCAGCAGGCCCAGGGCGATCCAGCCGGGGACCCCCACCTCGGCCAGGTAGGGCTGGAGCGCCTTCCTGGCCGCCGCCACCGGCGCGAGCAGCCACAGCCCCCGGAGGGCCAGGAGGAGCAGGGCCGCCCCGGCCACCCAGAGCAGGCGCCTGGGCGAGGCCGCCCACCGCACCAGATGGGAGATGGGCCGCTTGGGCTCCTCCACCTTCGGAAGAAACAGGAGGTGGTAGACCATGAGGCCGGCCAGCACCGCCGCCGAGAGGAGAAAGGCGGGGCTCCAGCCGGCGATCCCGGAGAGCCAGACGATGCCGCCGCCGCCCGCGATGAGGGCCAGGCGGTAGGCCATGGCCTGGTAGCCGACGTACCGGGCCTGCCCCTTCCGGTCCAGCGCCTCCAGGTAGTAGCCGTCGATGGCGATGTCGTGGCTGGCCGAGAGGAAGGCCGTGATCAGGAAGAGCACCGAGGCCACCGCCAGGGGGTCGGCGAGGGCGGAGCCGGCCGCCAGGGCCAGCGCCGCCGCCGCGAGCGCGGCCTCCGCCCCCAGGAGCCACCGGCGCTTGGTGGCGAAGGCGTCGGCCAGGGGGGCCCAGAGGAACTTGAGGACCCACGGCAGGCCGTAGAGCGAGGTCATGCCCACGGCCTCCAGGCTGGCGCCGTGGTCCCTGAAGAAGACGGTGGAGATCTGGCGGACGAGGCTGTAGGGGAAGCCTTCGGCGAAGTAGGTCGAGACCACCCAGAAGGGAGGGGCTTTCTTGCGGGGGGCCGTTTCCGCGTTCATGGGAGCGGCCGGCCCGCGCCGGAGGCCGGGCTGGGCGGGGAACAGCGCCGCCCGCCGCGCCGATCCGGGAGGCCGAGAACCCCCTCACTCCTCACTCGCCACTCCCGCCTCCTCGGCCTGCGCCATGACGGCCAGCCACTCCTCCTCGGCCGCGGCCAGCTCCCGCTTCAGCTTTTCGTAGCGTCGGTTGAGGGCGTGCCAGTCCTCGGTCACGACCGAGTCGGGGCTCGCGAAGCGGGCCTCCATCCGAGCCTTCTCCTTCGTCAGGGTGCCCACCGCCGCCTCGGCCTCCTGGCGCCGCCTCTGAAGGCGGAAGAGCTCGTTCTTGGAGAGCGCCGGTTTGGGCGCGCCCCCCTCGCGGCCGTTGCGCGCAGGCCCCTCCTCGCGGGCGGCCGGCCCCCTCACCCTGGCCTCGGCCAGATCGGGCGCGAAGCCCGCCGCCGAGCGGAGCGTGTCCCCCGCCACGCCCCACGTGTGGTGGGTCACGGAGCGCAGGAACTCCTCGTCGTGGCTCACGACGACGAGGGTCCCCTTGAAGGCCGCGAGCGCCTCCTGGAGCATGGACACCATGGCCTCGTCGAGGTGGTTCGTGGGCTCGTCCAGAAAGATGACGTTGGCCCGCGCCAGCAGGACCCCCAGCAGGTGGAGCCGGGCGCGCTCCCCGCCCGAGAGGCTCCCCACCGACTGGTCGGCGCGCGGGCCGCCGAAGCCGAAGGCCCCCAGGTAGGAGTAGATCATCTCCTTGTTGAAGCTCTTCAGAAGGCCGCCCACGGTGTCGAAGAGGGTCCCCTGAAAGTCGAACCGCCGCTGGTGCTGGTCGTAGTGGGCCAGGCGGACGTTGGTCCCCCAGCGCACCGCGCCCGACACGAGCTCCACCTCGCCCAGGAGGGCCCGCAGGAGCGTCGTCTTCCCGGCGCCGTTGGCCCCCACGAGGGCCACCTTCTGCCCGCGCTTGAGGTGGAGCTTGGGCACGCGGAGGCGGCGCTCCCCCAGCGCCAGGAGAAGATCCTCGGCATTCAGCACGTCCTCGCCGGGGATGTCATCGAAGGCCAGTTGGAGCCGGAACCCCTCGGCGCTTCGCACCGGGGCCTCCACCCGCTCCAGCCGGGAGAGCACCTTCTCGCGTCCCCTCGCCTGCTTGCTGCGCTGGCCCGCCTTG
>JAJYCJ010000054.1 GCA_021778515.1 Acidobacteriota bacterium | reverse complement strand
GCCACGCGCCCAGGACCCCGGCCGCATCGAGGTCCGCCGCCAGACTTTCCACCGCCTCGGACCTTCCTCCCAGGTGGAGGAGGCGCACGAGGAGCCTCGCCTCCGGGCACTCCCCGTGCCGTCCCACCAGAGACTCCAAGGCGGGCCTGCTCTTCCGGTTGAGGGCCCGTTCCAGCTCCTCGCGCGCAGCCTGCGGCCACGGCAGGCGCTCCATCAGCGGGCCCACGAGCCCCCAGTGGCCCAGCTCCAGGACCGCGTCCCCGAGACCGAGGGCCCTCAGGCTCCCCGCGGCCAGCAGGGCCACCTCCTCGTCCCCCTCCGGACCAGGCGCCGGCGAGAGCCGCTCGCAGCCCGCCTGGAAGGTCTCGATCCCCTCCGGGCGGTCGGCCGCGGGCCGGCGCGCCACCGTTCCCTCGTAGCAGAGGCGCTGCGGCCCATCGAGGCGCTCCAGGCGCCGCGCGGCCATGAGGGCCACCCCGGCCGTGAAGTCGGCGCGCAGGGCCAGCGGCCCCTCGCCGTTGGCGTCCAGGCGGAGGGTCCGCGAGGCCAGGGCCTCGGGCGAGGCGGCCCGGACCGGCGCCTCGGGCAGCAGGAGCGGGGGGACCACCTCGGCATAGCCCTCGCCGGCCCAGAGATCCAGGAGGGCGCGCTCCATGCGGCGAAGCCGAGCGGCATCCCCCATCCACAGGCCAGGGCTCAGGGCCCCGGAGGCGGTCATGGCGAGCCTCCCGCCCGGCGATCGAGCTCCGCCAGGACGTCGGCCAGCGCCACACCCCGGTGGGCCCAAAGGACCATCAGGTGGTAGAGGAGGTCGGCCGACTCGGCCGTCAGGGCCCTCTCGTCTTGGGAGAGGGCGGCCACCACCGTCTCCACGGCCTCCTCGCCCACCTTCTGGGCGATGCGGGCCGTGCCCGCCGAGAAGAGGCCGGCGGTGTAGGAGCCCTCCGGCTTCTCGGCCTTTCGGCTGGCCACGGTGGCTTGGAGGCGGAGGAGGGTTCCCGCCCCGGCGGCGCCCCAGAGCCTCTCGAAGAAACAGCTCGGCGCCCCCGTGTGGCAGGTGGGGCCCGAAGGACGAACGGCCACGAGCAGGGCGTCTCCGTCGCAGTCGGCGCTCACGCCCACGACCTCGTGCACGTGGCCCGAGCTCTCGCCCTTGCGCCAGAGCCTGTTCCGGGAGCGCGAGTGGAGGTGGAGCTCCCCGGTCTGGCGGGTTTTCTCGTACGCCTCGCGGTCCATGTAGCCGAGCATCCTCACCTCGCCCGTCAGCGTCTCCTGGACCACGGCGGGCACGAGCGGAGTCTTGTCGAAGTCGGGTTTCACAGCCGAACCTCCTGGCCCCACTGCGCGAGGGCCTGCTTCAGATCGGGAATGGAGAGACCGCCCTCGTGGAAGAGGGAGGCGGCGAGGACCGCGTCGGCGCCCGCCTCGAGCGCGTCGCGGAAGTGCCCGGGGGACCCCGCGCCGCCCGAGGCGATCACGGGAAGCCGCGTGGCCCTCGTGAGGGCCCGGTAGAGGGAGCAGTCGAACCCCTCTCTCGTCCCGTCGGCGTCCATGGAGGTCACGAGGAGCTCGCCCGCCCCCAGCTCCTCGGCGCGCGCCGCCCACTCCATGGCGTCCACCCCCGTGGGCCGCGTCCCCGCCCGGGTCACCACCTCCCACCCGCCGCCCGGCCGGCGGCGCACGTCCACGGCGAGCACCACGCACTGGCAGCCGAAGCGCTCCGCCGCCTCGGACAGCAGTTCGGGCCGCTCCACGGCGGCCGAGTTCACCGCCACCTTGTCGGCGCCGGCCATGAGCATCTCCCTCATGGCGGCCACGCTTCCCACGCCGCCCCCCGCCGTGACCGGCAGGAAGACCCGCTCGGCCACGCGTTCCAGGATGGGGAGGAGGGGGCGCCGACCCTCCACCGTGGCGCTCACGTCCAGAAAGACCAGCTCGTCGGCACCCTCCGCGTCGTACCGGGCGGCCAGTTCCACCGGGTCGCCCGCGGGACGGAGGCCCTCGAAGCGGACGCCCTTCACCACTCCGGTCTCCTTGACGTCAAGGCACGGAATCACGCGCTTCATGGCTGGTACTCCGCGAGTTCGGACGGCCTCGCCGTCCCCTCGTACAGGGCCCGGCCAACCACGGCCCCGGCCACTCCGGGCAGGGAGGCCAGGGCCCGCAGGTCGGCCCTGGAGCGCAGGCCGCCCGATGCGATGCAGGCGGCGCCCTCGGGCAGCTCCCCGTAGAGCTCCAGGTTGGGGCCCGCCATCACGCCGTCCCGCTCGATGTCCGTCACGAGCACCTCCCCGTAGCCCATCTCTGCCGCCATGGTCATGGCATCGCGAAGATCGGCTCCCGCATCGGTTCGCCAGCCCGAAATCATCACGCGCCCCCGGAGGACGTCCAGCGCCGCCACACAGCGGCCCGGCCCCAGCGCCGAGGCCAGCCGCCCCGCCTCGGCCCGGTCGCGGAAGAGCAGGCTGCCCGCCACGACCCGCGAGGCGCCCGCCTCAGCCAGGCGCAAGGCGTCGCCGGCGGAGGCGATTCCCCCTCCCGCTTGAAGCGCCAGGCCCGGCCAGCGCCCCGACGCCAGGCGAAGAAGGGTGAAAAGCGAGGGCGCCCCGCCGAAAGCCGCTCCCAGGTCCACCAGGTGCAGGGCCCGAAGCCCCGCCTCGGCCCAGCGCGCCACCGCTTCGAGCGCCTCGCCATAGTCCGTGGCGGCCTCCCGCCGCCCCTGCCTAAGGCGCACGGCCCGCCCCTCCAGCACGTCCACCGCGGCCCAGGCGATCATCCTTCGCCTCCCAGGAGCGCCTTCAGGTAGGCGACCCCCGGCTGCTGCGACTTTTCCGGGTGGAACTGGACGCCCGTGAGGTTCTCCCGGCGGACCACGGCGGGAAAGGGCTCGGGGTGGTCGGCCCACGCGGTCACCACCCCGGCCTCCTCCGGCCGGACGGCGTAGGAGTGGACGAAGTAGGCCCAGGGAGGGACCCGCTCGTCTCCCGAGGGGCGCAGGCGCGACCAGCCGATGTGGGGCACCTTGGCGGCCGAGGCATCCAGGCGCCGCACCGTTCCCCGGATGAATCCGAGCCCTTCGGCCCCGGGGCTCTCCTCCGAGCGTTCGAAGAGGAGCTGGAGGCCCAGGCAGATGCCCACGATCCGGCTCCCGGCCCCCGCCGCCCGCGTGAGGTAGGAGCGCCAGCCGCGCTCGTCCAGCGCGCGTACGGCATGGCCGAAAGCGCCCACGCCGGGCAGGATCAGGCAGGCGGCGGTGTCGCGCGGCGGCTCCCCAAGCACCTGCGACTCCAGCCCCAGGGCCGTGAGGGCGTTGCAGAGCGAGCGCAGGTTGCCCGTGCCGGCGTCGACGATGGTGACCATCAGAGCGCTCCCTTCGTGCTGCGGGCGCTCCTGCCCTTCACGACCAGCGCCTGGCCCATGGCCAGGGCCAGCGCCTTGAAGGCCGCCTCCACGGCGTGGTGGCCGTTCTCCGCCCGCAGCACGTCCAGGTGGAGGGTGAAGCGGCCGGCCGTGGCCAGGGAGCGGAAGAAGTGCGGCACCATCTCGGAGGGAAGCTGGCCGATCATGGGCGGCAGCGGAGGGAGGGACAGTTCGCAGTGGGGGCGGCGCACCAGGTCCACGACCGCCCTGGCCAGCGCCTCGTCCAGCGGGGCGTAGGCCCAACCGAACCGCGCCAGGCCCGCGCGCTCGCCCAGCGCCTCGTCCATGGCCTCACCGATGGCCAGGGCCACGTCCTCGACGGTGTGGTGGGCGTCCACCCGGAGATCCCCGTCGGCCTTCAGCCGGAGGCCGAACCCTCCGTGAAAGGCCCACGATTCGAGCATGTGGTCCAGGAAACCGATGCCCGTCTCCACGCGGGCGGGGCCCTTCCCGCGGGCCTTCCACTCCACCTCCACGAGGGTTTCTCGGGTTCTGCGGATCATGGCTCTTCCTCCTTCATCCAGGTCAAGACGGCGCGAAGAGAGGGCCGCACGGCTTCGGCCCCCTCGGCGCGAAGCCTCCGCTCCGCCTCCCCACCCTCGGGGGCCACGCCCGCGAAGCGCACCGCGAGCCCGGCCTCCCGGGCGGCCCGCGCCGAGCGAAGATCGTCCACCGTGTCGCCCACGTGCAGCGGCCGGCGGGCGCCCAGCGCCTCGGCCAACGCGAGCAGCCCGTCGGGCCTGGGCTTGCGGAAGCGCGGCTCGGAATCGCACACCAGCCTCTCCGGCGGCAGGGCGAGCCCCAGGCGATCGAGCCCCAGCTTTGCCTCCTCGCGGGTGCGGCCCGTGAAGATCCCGTAGGGAAGTCCCGCCTCCAGAAGCTCGGCCGGGGTGACCATGGGGGCCTCCTCCTCGTGGAGGCCGCGCTTCTCCGAGGGCTCCAGGCCGTAGAGCTCGAAGGCCCGCGGGCCGCCGTAGAGGCGCTGGAAGACGGGCTCCACCTCCAGCCTGGCCCGCTCCCAGCAACCATCTCCCGCCAGCGCACGCACCGCGCCGGGGCCGCCGCCCCCCTGCGAGAGCTTTTCGCAGAGGGCGTTCCACGCGGGGCCCGGCCGGCTGCGCGGCCCCAGCAGGCACAGGGCGGCGGCGGCGTCCCAGTCGTTGTTGAAGCCGCCCGCCAGCCTCAGCCGCTCCACCTCGGCCGCGCTCCACTCCTCGCCCAGGCCGGGCCGCTGGGCGCAGGCGCGGGCCGACAGGAGCGTGGCCAGGGTGAAGCTGCGCCGGGTGTCCAGGAGGACGCCGTCCATGTCCAGGATCAGGGCGTCGAAACCTCTTGCCGGAGTCATGACAGCACCTCCGACAGGGCCTTCACCACGGCCTCGTTCTCCTCGGGCGTCCCCACGCTCAGGCGCAGACAGCCCTCCAGCATGGGATAGCGGGAGACGTCGCGGACCAGGACCCCCCGGGCCTTCAGCTCCGCGTGAACCTGGCCGGCCTCGCGTCCCGCTAGGCGCACCAGGAAGAAATTGGCCTCCGAGGGATACGCGGCGAGCCCCGGAAGGCGCCCCAGAGCCGCGCGCAGGCGCTCCCGTTCCGCCACGACGCGGCGCACCCTTTCCTCGAACCATCCGGCGTGCGCGAGCGCGAGGGCGCCGAGGCCCGCCGTGATGGGACTCACGTTGTAGGGCAGGAGGGCCTTGCGGAGCTGGAGAGCCGCGGACGGGGCCGCCATGGCGTACCCCAGCCTCAGGCCGGCTCCGGCCCATGCCTTGGAGAAGGTCCGCAGGACCACCAGGTTGTCCCGGCGCGGCAGGAGCCTGCGGGCGCTCTCCTCCTCCGAAAACTCGGCGTAGGCCTCGTCCACCACCACGAGGCCGGGGGCCTCGTCCAGCAGGGCGTCCAGGGCCCCGGCGGGGAAACCGGTGCCCGTGGGGTTGTTGGGCGAGCAGAGGAGGAGCACCTCCGGCCTCTCCCGCCGGAGGGCCGCGCGCCAGGCCGGCGGATCGTAGGCCAGGTCGGGGGCCATGGGCACGTTCAGGGCCCTCGCCCCGCACAGGAGCGCGAGCTGGCCGTAGAGGGCGAAGCCTGGCGACGGCAGGCACACCGTCCGCCGGGGCCCCAGGGCGGCCAGGAAGAGGGCCTGGAGGAGCTCGTTGGAGCCGTTGCCCACCAGCACCGACTCCGGTTCGAGCCCCCACCGCTCCGCGAGGGCGGCGGTCAGGGCCGCCTCGTCGAAGGGAGGGTAGCGGTGGAAGGCCGTGGCCTCCACCAGGCGGACCGCCTCCTCCTTGAACTCGGCGGGCCAGTCCCAGGGGGCCTCGTTCTGGTTGACCTTCACGGGGAACGAGCCCTCGCGCATGGCGTAGGCCGCCATGGCCTCCACCTCCGGTCTGAAGCGGCTCACGAGACGCCTCCTCGGACGCGAAGGGAGGCGGCGTGGCCGCAGAGCCCCTCCGCCTCGGCGATGAGCTCCATCCATCCGGACATGGCTTCGAAGGCCCGCCGGTCCAGGGAGAGGTAGGACTGGCACCGCACGAAGTCCCAGACCCCCACGGGAGAGGAGAACCGGGCCGTGCCTCCCGTGGGGAGGCTGTGGTTGGGCCCAGCGCCGTAATCGCCCGCCGCTTCCGGCGCCCACGGACCGAGGAAGACCGCGGCGGCCGAGGGCACCGCCTCGGCCCAGGCCTCCGGCTCCCCCGCCTGCACGCTCAGGTGTTCGGGGGCCAGAAATTCGGCGGCCGCGCAGGCCGCGGCCCGGCTGCCGCACGCGACGAGCGCGCCCCGAGCCTTCAGGCTCTCCCGCTGGATGGCCTCGCGGGGAGAGGAGTCCAGGCGGCGTTCGAGTTCACCGAGGACCCGCTCGGGCTCCTCCGGATCGGTGGTCAGGAGGACGGCCGAAGCCGCGCCGTCGTGCTCCGCCTGGGCCAGGAGGTCGGCGGCCACCCAGGCGGCGGGCGAGGAGCCGTCGGAGAGGATGACGAGCTCGGTGGGGCCCGCGATGGCGTCGATGCCCACCCAGCCGAAGAGCTGGCGCTTGGCCTCGGCCACGTAGGCGTTTCCAGGGCCGAGGATCTTGTCCACGGGCGGGATGGTCGGGGTGCCGAAGGCCAGGGCCGCGACGGCCGCCGCGCCGCCCACGGCGAAGACCTCCTCCAGCCCGAGGAGGGAGGCGGCGGCCAGCACCGCGCGGTTCGGCAGGCCCTCCGGCCTGGCGGGGGAGGCCACCGCGATGCGCCTTACGCCGGCGATCTGGGCGGGGATGGCCAGCATCAGGAGAGTCGAGGGGTAGGCCGCCCTTCCACCCGGAACGTACAGCCCGACGGAGCCCAGGGGGAGCGTCTTCACGCCGGCGCGCAGGCCGCCGGACTCCAGCGGGGTGCAGGAGGGGGGGCGCTGCCCCTCGTGAAAGCGCCGGATCGAGCGGGCCGCCTCCGTCAGGGCCTCGCGCAGAGCGGCCGGCAGGGAGCGGGCGGCCGCTTCAAGCTCCCGGGCGGGTACGCGCAGGGCGCCGGCAGAGGGACAGGGCCAGTCGTGGGCGCGCACGGCCTCCAGCACGGCCTCGTCGCCGCGCGCCCTCACCTCGGCGAGCGTACGGCGAACCGAATCGGCCACGGCGGAGGGCGTCGCCGCCTCCGTCCGAAGGGAGGCGAGCGTCCTGGATACCTCCTCGTTGCTCCCCAGCTTCAGCACCCTCATCTCAAGCGATCGTCCGGCCATCTCGGGCTCCTCGGGACAACAAAAAAGCCCTCCGTCTCCGGAGGGCTCTGCTTCTGCCGCGTGGACCACCGTCACACAGCGGGCCCGCACCCTCCGGCCGCAGAGATCCCGTGATGGTGATGGAGGATCGCGAGAACGGCACAGAGGCGACTGGCCATGAACGGCTCCTTCAAGCTATCAGCATATACTCCCGGCGGCTGATTTCTGTCAAGAAGGCCGGCCGCGGGAAAAGCCTCGACTTCTGGTTGAACACTGGGAGGCGCAAAAGATTCCCGGCGCTTCGGCCCGGCTCCCGGAGCGGCCGCGCCGGAGGCGTGCCGGGCGTACGCCGAGAATGCGGGCCGTGGACGCCGGCCGCCGGCTCGGGTAACATGGGGGCAAGGAGGATACCCCATGGCTCCCCTCCACAAACGCTCGATCTCGGGCACGGCCGTATTGCTCTTCCTGCTCGTCTCGGCCTGCTCGCTCCTGCCCGTCAAGATCGCCGACATCAAGGCCCACCCCGACCGATACGAAAACAAGACCGTGACGGTGCGAGGCAAGGTCACCTCCGTGACCAAGATGCCCTTCATGACGGAGGGTTTCTTTACGCTCGACGACGGCTCGGGCGAGATCACCGTGACCACCTCCGGCGCCCTGCCCGCCGAGGGCCAGGAGCGCACCGTCACGGGCAAGGTCCAGACCGCGCTCAAGATCCTGGACAAGCACGTGGGGCTGGTGATCCAGGAGAACCCCTGACGGTTACCTGGGAGCTCCCAGGGCATCTGACTGGATCTGTGCCGGTGCCCGCCGGTCGCCTTCCGAGGCGCCGGCGCAGCCATTGCTCCCGCATTTCGGCGGTGGAGCCGCCAGGAGGTATCCATGTCCCGGAAAGAGAGATACGGAATCTACGCGGAAACCGACAAGCCCTTCGACGTGGCCTTGCAGGCCATGCGCGACGCCCTCAAGGCCAACCAGTTCGGCATCATGTGGGAGATCGACGTGAAGGCCACCGTCCAGCAGAAGCTCGGCAAGGAGTTCACGGATTACGTGATCCTCGGGGCCTGCAACCCTGCAATCGCCCATCAGGCCCTCTGTGCCGAGCCCAACATCGGGCTCCTCCTCCCTTGCAACTGCATCGTCCGCCGGGAGGGAGGCAAGACCATCCTGGGCGCCATCGAGCCCCACGAGCTCATGGCCCTGACCGGCCGGACCGACCTGAAGCCCTTCGCCGACATGGTGGCGGGCACGCTGGAGAAGATCGTCGATGAGGCGGCGCGGTAGCGAAAGCTAGAAAGTTGGAAAGTGACGAGACGAGGAAGAAGGGGCGGGAGGCCCCCCGCTCTCCCGCATCCCTCGTCCCTCATCCACCCTCACCCGTGCCGTCTCACGTAGACCTGGGTCGCCAGCTCCCGGTCCACCGCGAACTGCGAGTGGCCGCAGCGGAAGACCACGGAGGGCGTCTTTCGGACCAGGGCGATGGGATCGCCGGGGTGGATTCCCATGGAGAGGAACTTCTGAAGGTCGCCGTTCTGCGGCGTGGCCAGGTAGGCGATGAGCCCCTCCTCGCCGGGCCTCATGTGGTCCAGCGGTGAGATGACCGCTTCCACGCTCGCCGCCGCCTTCTTGCAGCAGGGGCCCTCCGGGATGGGATGGCCGTGGGGGCAGACGCGGGGATGGCCGAGGAAGGTGCAGACCTTCTCGGCGAGTCCCTCCACGAGGGAGTGCTCCAGAACGCAGGCGTGCTCCTCGGCCTGCTCCTGCTCCACGCCCATGAGATCGGCGAGCAGGCGCTCCGCCAGCCGGTGGCGGCGGATGGCGCGCCTGGCCACTTCCAGACCCCCGGCCGAAAGCCGCAGGCCGTCCCCCTTGACCCACCCCTTGGCGTGAAGCCCCAGCTCCACCACCTCGCCCTCGGCTCCGGGAGGAAGGGGCCACCCCTCCACTTCGTGCTGCCACAGGCGCTCCAGGATCTCCTGCTCCGCCTCGGTGATCTCATTTTCGTGAACCATGCAGAAGCTCCTTCCATCGGTCTTTCATCTGGGAGAACGCATCCATGAGGGGCCGCTGATTCTCGTACCCACAGTGGGGACACCTCACCCTGCCGCAGCCCTTGGTGATGAGGACGCACGAGGAGCAGGCCCCCGCGCTCTGGTCCGCGTCGTAGCTCCTCCCGCACATGGCGCAGGTGATCACAGCGTCACCTTGGCCGCCACCAGGACGGCGTTGAGCCCCCACCCCACGCCGAAGGCGATGAACAGGATCACCCCCGACATGAGGAGGGTCACCTTCCAGCCCCGCTCCTTTCGCATGATGAGGAACTGCGCGATGCACGGGAGGAAGAGGGTGAGCGTGACGGTGGCCACGAGGAGCTGGACGCCGTTCATGACCCCCGAATGGCGCAGGTCGAAGAGCCCCGCCGCTCCGTAGTCCCTCCTGAAGAAGCCGAAGAGGATGGCCACGGCCGTCTGCGACGGCAACCCGAGGGCCTTGACCAAAGGCACGATGGCCTCCACCACCTTGGGGAAGATCCCGGTGATCTGGCCCACCCAGATCATCACCGAGGCCACGATGAAGAGCGGGAAGACCTCCAGGAAGTACCACCCCATGCGGCTCACCGTCTTGCTCCAGACGTTCTTCAGGACCGGCATCCTGAGGGGCGGGAGCTCCATGAAGAAGGCCGGCTTCCGGCCCGGCAGCAGCCGCGCCATGAGGGTTCCGGCCATCAGGAACACGCCCGCCACGATGGCCGCCCAGAGAGCCAGCGCCGCGGGATGGCCCGCCAGCAGGGCCAGGAGCAGGCCGATCTGCGCCGAGCAGGGGATGGCGAGGGCCAGGAGGAAGGTGGCGATGACCCGCTCCCGCTTCGTCTCCAGGATCCTCGTCGTCATGGTGGCCATGGTGTCGCACCCGAAGCCCAGCACCAGCGGGATCACGGCCCTTCCGTTCAGGCCGATGGCCTTGAAGATGCGGTCCAGCATCATGGCCAGGCGGGGCAGATAGCCCGAGTCCTCCAGCACCGAGAAGGCCAGGAAGAAGGTGCCCACGATGGGCAGGATGATGGCGATGGCGTACCGGAGCCCCAGGGTGAAGATGCCGTAGTCCCCCACGAAGAGGGTGCGGAGCCACATCCACGGCACCAGGTGGGCGAACAGCGCCTCCACGTAAGGGTTCACGTAGTGGCCGAAGACCGTGGTCTCCAGGAAGTCCACGACGGTCCCGCCGCCGAAGACCCCCACGAACTGGTAGAGCCCCACGTAGACGATGACGGCCAGGATGGGGAAGCCCGTCCAGGGATTCAGCAGGAGGCGGTCCAGGCGCTCCTGGAGGGCCACCTTCCCGCGAGTTCCGTCCTTGTAGGCTCCCGCCAGCACCCTCTGGGCGGAGGCGTGGAAGGACTTCGCCACCAGGGCCGAAGGGGCCCCGCGCCGGGGGCCCAGACCGGCCCTCGTGCGCAGGGTGCGCAGGAGCTCATCGGGGAGGCCCGTCCTCTCCAGCGCCGGGGCGTCCCCCTCCAGCGCGTGCAGGGCCCAGAACCGCCAGGCATCGCCGGAGATCCGGGGGCGCAGCGCCTCCAGGGACTCCTCCAGCCTCGGCGGGAAGGAGACCTTGGGGGAGGGCGGCAGAGGGATGGGCCCGGCCAGGATCGTCTTCAGCTCCTGGATCCCCTTGCCCCGCGTGGCGACCATCTCCACGACCGGGATGCCCAACTCGACCGAGAGCGCCCGCGTATCCACCTTGACCCCCGCCTGGGCGGCCTCGTCCATGAGGTTCAGAGCCAGCACGAGCGGGCGTCCCATCATGCAGAGCTCCAGGGTGAGCGGGAGCATGCGGGGCAGGTTCTTGGCGTCCACCACGTGGACGATGGTCCCCTCGTCCCTGAGGATCAGATCGCGCGAGACGCGCTCCTCCTCGGTGATGGTCCGCAGCGAATACATGCCGGGGGTGTCGATCACCTCCCAGCTCCCGTCGCCCAGCTCGGCGCTCCCGCGGGAGACCTCCACCGTCGTGCCCGGATAGTTGGACACCACGGCGTACGAGCCGGTCAGCGCGTTGAAGAGCACGCTCTTGCCGACGTTCGGGTTCCCCACGAGAAAGACCTTGCGCCGGCCCTCCCCGCCGGTGAGCGGCGCCTGGGCCTGGCCGTGGCAGCCCTGGGGCAGGGTCAGAGCCATTCGCGCCTCTTCCTGCCCTCCTGGAGGTAGTCGGAGACGTGCTCCAGAGCCTCCTGGAACAGGATCGCGACGTGCGGATCGTCCAGGGAGTAGAGGGCCGCCTGCCCGTCCCTCCGGAAGCGGACCAGCCCCATCTGGCGCAGCATCCTGAGCTGGTGCGAGACGGCCGAGGCCGTCACGTCGAGCCGTTCCGCCAGGTGGTTCACGGAGCTCTCTCCCATGGAGAGCAGATGGACGATGCGGGTCCGGGTGGGGTCCGCCAGCGCCCGGAAGGTTTCGGCCATGGCGTGGTAGGTCTTGTCGCTGTAGGGCAGGGCCGACAGGGCCTCGGGCTTTTGTTTCGTGCCTGTGGCTTCCATGAGATCACTCCTCCCACCAATATCTGAGCATATGCTCAGATATTGGAGTATAGTGCCGCATTCGGGGGCTGTCAAACCGGTTCCGGCGGCACCGCCGGAGGGCGGTCGGGCGATGGGCGATCCGCCCCAGGCAGGGCTCCGAAGCCTCCGGGGCTTGAGCCGGCGCGGCCAACCGCGAGAGACTGTGCCGATGAAGACGCATCCAGCACATCCGGCTCTGGCCGCGGCGGCCTGCCTGCTCCTGGCGGGTCTCCTCCTGGCCTGCAAAGCCACGCCCACGAGCTGGGACAGCTCGCCCATCGACACCTCGGCCGACCCCGAACAGACTCCCGTGGAGCATCCCATCGGCATAGCCATGCGGCGCGACGGCTACGACGTGGTGCTCACGCCGAGGGCCGACTACGTCCTGCGGGGCGTCGTGCTTGACAGGAGCAGCTACTACTCGGGCTGGAACGCCGCCGTGGCCCCCTGCGACGTGGCCATGGCGTGGGGCAAGCTGCTGGAGAACGGCCTCTACCGGAAGATCTCCTGGTCCCAGAGCGGCCGGTGGTACTGGTGGGAGTACGGCCCGGGGACCGGCCTGGACAACACTTTCATCGCCCGCTATTCCTCCAACACCCACGTGATTCCGGCGGATGCGAACCTGGAGCGAGCGGTCAAGGGGCTGAGGAAGGGAGAGGCGGCGGAGCTCTCCGGCGAGCTCGTGGACGTGAGCGTGCGCCGGGGCGGCTACTCCGGCTGGTGGCATACCTCGCTCTCCCGGAGCGACAGGGGAGACGGCTCCTGCGAGGTGCTCTACCTGAGGCGCCTGAAGGAGGCCGGAAGGGTCTACGAGTGAGGCCGGCATGGCGGGGACGGAGACCCTCGGGGGCGGCTGGATCGAGAGCCACCGGCGCATCGCCGGCGCCGGCCCGTTTCTCGTCGCACTCCTGGCCGGACTGGCGGCCCTTGCCGGGGGATGGATGATCTGGGGGCAGGAGTCCTTCATCTTCTTTCCCGACCGGGCGATGGCCGGCACCCCGGCCCTCGCTGGACTTCGCTTCGAGGAGGTGGCGCTCCGCACGGCGGACGGTGTGGTCCTGGCCGGCTGGTGGGTTCCCGCCGAGCGGCCCCGGGGCGCGGTCATCTTCTGCCACGGCAACGCCGGCAACATCTCCCACAGGCTGGACCGGCTGTCCCAGTTCCACGACCTGGGCCTCTCGGTCCTGGCCTTCGACTACCGCGGCTACGGTTCGAGCCAGGGCCGGCCCACGGAGGAGGGCACCTACCGCGACATGGACTCCGCCGTGGAGCACGTGGAGCGGGCGCGGGGCCTGTCGCCGCACCGCACCCTCTTTTGGGGGGAGAGCCTGGGCGGCGCCGTGGCCGTCGAGGCCGCCACGCGCCACGCCTGCGCCGGCGTGGTCCTGGAGTCCACCTTCACCAGCGTCCCCGAGATGGCCCGGCTCTACTACGCCTGGCTGCCGGCCAGACTGCTGACGATCCGCTACGACACCCTGGGCCGCCTTCCCTCCCTGGCCGTCCCCGTCCTGGTCCTCCACTCGCCGGAGGACGACATCGTCCCCTTCGCCATGGGCGAGCGACTCTACGCCGCCGCCCGGCGGCCCAAGGCCCTCGTCCGCCTGTGCGGCGGCCACAACGACGGCGGCCTCCCCGCGTGCCCCGAGGCCACGGACTTGGTGCGGCGCTGGCTGGACGACGTGCTCCCGGTTCCGCCCGCGGATCCCCGCGGCCCGACCCTTTGACCCTCCCGCGCCGCGCTGGTAGCATGGGCGTGCCCGACAGACCCGAAGAGCGTGCAGGAGGAAGCATGGAGCGGACGCTGTTTGTGATCGGAGCCGGACTGGGGTTCCTCTCGGTAGCCCTGGGGGCCTTCGCCGCCCACGGCCTCAAAGGGAAGCTGGCCCCCGACATGATGGCCGTCTTCGAGACGGGCGTGCGCTACCAGATGGCCCACGCCCTCGCCATCCTCGTGGTGGCCTGGGCCTCGGCCCACTGGAGCTCGCCGGCGCTCCGCGCGGCGGGCTGGTTCTTCACGGCGGGCGTCCTCCTCTTCTCGGGCAGCCTCTACGCCCTCGCCCTCTCGGGCATCCGCTGGCTCGGCGCCATCACCCCCGTGGGCGGCGTCTGCTTCCTCATCGGCTGGGGCTGCCTCGTCTGGGCCGGCTGGCGCTCGTAGGCCGGGGGGGCGATCACACGCCCCAGACTGGTGATACGAGGGGGGGCACCTGAAGCCAACCATCTCGGGACCGGCGGTGGTGAACCCGTCCGCCCGCCCAGCGTCAAAAGGCAGATGGGCCTGCCCCGTCCCGCTCCGAGAAAATCGGCCCCCGTGGCCACCGAAACCACATCGAAGCACCGCGATGCGGCGTCAACTTTCGCGGTATCGGGTCCGTATGCTCCACAAGGGAGGTCGCCATGGGCGAAGAAGGATCCGCCGGTTCCCCCGAGAGCACCGCCGCATCGCCGCCGCCGGCCGTGGACCCCGTGAAGCGGGGGCATACCTGGGGCACGCTCTGCCACCTGTCCGCCCTCTTGGGCTTCATCGGCGTACCCTTTGGGCACGTCCTCGGCCCCCTCGTGGTCTGGCTCCTGAAGAAGGACGAGTACCCCTTCGCCGATGACCAGGGCCGCGAGGCGCTCAACTTCCAGCTCTCGGTCCTCGTGTACACCCTGGCCTCGCTCTTCCTCATCTGCCTGTGCGTGGGCATCGCGCTCCTCGTCTTCCTGCAGCTCTTCGACCTCGTGATGATCGTGGTGGCGGCGGTCAAGGCCTCCAACGGCGAGCGCTTCCGCTACCCCCTCACCCTCCGGTTCCTCAAGTAGGCCGGGGCGCATCGTTCCCATGGGATGCCGCCTCCAGGTATGCTGTCCGAGGGACGCCGCCGTGGCCACCGGTCACCGGGCCGTCTCCCGCCGGCGCGGGGCGTTCGACCGGCCGTTTGCTCGCGCGAACTCCAACGGAAGGGACCTTCAATGATCATGCAGCCACGACGCTTCCTCCTGGGCCTCGCCCTCCTTTTCGCCGCGATTCTCCCCCGGGCGGCCGCGCCGCCCGAGGCCTCCGCCCCCACCATCCCTCTGCACCGGGCCGCGGGGGCCATCACCATGGACGGGCACCTCTCGGACCCGGGCTGGAAGGGCGCGGCCGAGGTGACGACCTTCTACGACATCAGCCCCGGCGACGACGCCCCTCCGCCGGTCAAGACCACCGCCTGGATCACCTACGACAGCCGATACTTCTACGTCGCCTTCCGGTGCGAGGACCCCGACCCGGCCGCCATCCGCGCCCCCTACACGGACCGGGACGGCCTCTCCTCCGACCAGGATTTCGTCTGCCTCTTCCTGGACCCGCGCAACAGCCGCCTCACCGCCCAGGAGTTCTTCGTGAACCCCAGGGGGATCGAGTCGGACGCCGTCCGCACCGACGCCACCGGCAACGAGGACTTCTCGCCGGACTTCTTCTGGGACTGCGCCGCGCGGATCACGGCCAGCGGCTGGGAGGCGGAGATTCGCATCCCCTTCTCCTCGCTCCGCTACCCGGCCGCCGATCCGCAGACCTGGGGCATCGTGCTCCTCCGGAACTACCCCCGCAACAACCGGTACCAGATCACGAACGTCCGCATCCCCAAGGGGACCAACTGCATCCTCTGCCACGAGGCGGAGCTCACGGGCATCACGGGCCTGCCGCCGGGCGGGCACTGGGTGGTGGCCCCGTACGCGACCGCCAGAGAGCAGGGCTACGCCCGGGGCATTCCCGGGACCTCCTTCCTCAACAAACCCGTCGCCACCGACACGGGCGTGGACGCCAAATGGACGCCCGACGCCAACACGGCCGTGGACCTCACCCTCAACCCCGACTTCTCGCAGGTGGAGTCCGACGTGGCGCAGGTGGCGGTGAACCAGAGGTTCGCCCTCTTCTACCCGGAGAAGCGCCCCTTCTTCATGGAGGGCGTGGACCTCTTCCAGACGCCCTTCCAGGCCGTCTACACGCGCACCATCACCTCCCCGAGCTGGGGCGCGAGGATCACCGGCAAGACGGGCGACGCGGCCTATACCTTCCTGGTGGCACAGGACCGCGGCGGCGGCAGCGTCGTCCTGCCGGGCCCCCAGTACTCCGAGCTTCTCCCGCAGGACTTCAGCTCCACGGTCTCCATCGGCCGGGTGCGCGAGGACTTCGGCCGCTCCTACCTGGGCCTCATGATGACCGACCGGGAGAATCAGGACGGGAGCTTCAACCGCTTGCTGGGCCCGGACTTCCAGTGGAACCCGGACGACAGGAACCAGTTCACGGGCCAGTTCCTCTTCAGCATGACGCGCACGCCGGACCGGCCCGATCTCAGCTCCGCGTGGAACGGCCAGTCGTTTTCGGCGGGCGCCCTCTCCCTGAACTGGAGCTACAGCGTCCGCGCCTGGAACGCCAACACGACCTACCAGGACGTGGGCGAGGGCTTCCGCGCCGACGACGGCTACGTCCCCCAGGTGGGGTACCGGTCGCTGAAGCAGTGGGTGGCCCGCGACTACTACCCCACCGGCTTCCTCAACCAGGTGGAGCCCTACCTGAATCTGCAGCAGACGTGGGACCGGCAGGGGGGAACGCTCACGGGCCGCTGGGCCTCCGGGCTGAACCTGCACGGCGTGCGGAACTTGTACGCGGACATGGCCGTCGTGACGTGGGCCCAGCGCGCCGGGACCGTCCTTTTCCACTTCCACAACTACAACTTCACCCTGAACTGGTCCCCCGGCCCGCACGTCACGGAGGTCACCCTCTACGCGGACCTGGGGCCGCAGGTGGACTTCGACAACGTTCGGATGGGAAACGGCGGGACGGTCCAGTACGAAATCACCCTCAGGCCCGCCGAACGCCTCGACCTCGACCTGACGGGCGAGCACGACTGGCTGAACGTGACCGGCGAGACCGGCCGCTCCGGGCGCCTCTTCACGGCCGACGTGGCCAGGGTGAAGGCCGTTTACAGCTTCTCCGCCCGCTCCTACCTGCGGGCCATCGCGCAGTGGGTGGACACGAGGCGGGACAAGGCGCTCTACACCTTCGCCGTGGAGCACCGGTCCGCCGGGCTTCAGGGCTCGCTCCTCTACGCGTACCGGCTCAACTGGCAGAGCGTTCTCTACGTGGGCTACGGCGACGACCGGTCCTACGTCCCCCGCCAGGGGATCCAGCCCCAGGACCGCCAGCTCTTCGTCAAGGTCTCCTACGCCTTCCAACGGTAGAGACGGCCCGCGGAGCCGCGCCGAAGGCGCGGCCCAGGCGCGGACCAGGCCCGGCCGGGCGGTGGCCGCCCCCTCGAAGGGCGCCTCCTCTTCGGCTGTCATCCCGTGGCAGGCTTCGGAGGACTCCTGGCACGGGATCCCGCCGTGTCTGGTTCCCGCACCTCTCTCACCGGCGCACCCTTAGCCCCGCGGGGATTTTCGGAATCCCCGTCTCCTCTGGCATACTGTCCCCGTCATGGACCTCGCGCCCCGTCTGCTCCAGCGCCTCTTCCGCATGGCCCTGCGGATCTTCTTCCGCAGGGTGACCGTGCTGGGCCAAGACCACATCCCGGCCGAGGGCCCCCTCATCCTCGTGGCCAACCACGTCAACGCCCTCCTCGACCCGCTCCTCCTCCTCTCCGTCTCGCCGCGCCCCGTGCGGTTCCTCGCCAAGGCGCCCCTCTTCCATCACCCCCTCGTGGCTCCCTTCCTGAAGGCCCTGCGGGCGCTTCCCGTCCAGAGGCGGCAGGACGCGGGCAGCGACATGGCGCAGAACGCCAGGACCTTCGAGGCGTGCGGGCAGAGCCTGGCGGCGGGCGAGGCCGTGGCCCTCTTCCCCGAGGGGCTCAGCCACAACGAGCCCTCGCTCCAGCCCGTGAAGACGGGGGCGGCCCGCATCGCCGGCCGCGCCCTGAAGGCGGGGGCCGAGGGGCTGGCCATCCTCCCGGTGGGCCTCGTCTTCGAGGAGAAGGCCGTCTTCCGCAGCGAGGTCACGGCCGTCGTCGGCCTGCCCGTGCCGTGCGCAGACCTGGATTTCGGCGAGGGAGAGGCGCCCGAGGCGGTGACGGCGCTGACGGAGCGCATCGCCGCGGCCCTGCACTCCGTGACGGTGAACGCCGAACGCTGGGACGACCTGCGCTTCGTCGAGGCCCTCCGGCCCATGGCGCTGGAGCTGCTCGGCGCGGAGGAGAAGGACCTCCCCAGGGCCGAGGCGCGCCGCCTCATGCTGGAGAGCTATTACAGGGCCCGCGAGGAGCACCCCCGCGAGCTGGCGCTGCTGATGAGCCGCATGCGCCACTACGCGCGCCTCCTCCACCTCCTGCGGCTGGAGGACGCCGACGTGGCCAGGGAGGTCTCCGCCGGTCCGGCCCTGGCCTACGCCTGGAAGCGCCTCGCCCTGCTCGTGGCGGGCTACCCCCTCGCCCTCTACGGCTGGCTCTTCAACGCCGTCCCTTACGCCCTCACGGCCCCCGTGGCCAACGCCCTCTCACGGCAGGAGGACGTGGTGGCCACCTACAAGCTCGGCCTGGGCACCCTGCTCTTTCTCTTCTACTACGCCGGCACGGCCGCGGGGCTGGACTGCCTGCTGGGGCCGTGGGCCTCGGCCGCGCTCGTTTTGCTGGGCATCCCCGCCGGCCTCTGGGCCCTGCACTACTTCGAGGCCCGCGAGGAGTTCCTGCACATGGTCCGCGCCGTTCTCACCCTCGGCACCCGCCGCCGCGCCGCCTCCCGCCTCCAGGCCCTCCGCCGCGGCGTCCTCCAGGCCCTCGACCCGCTCGTCCACATGTACCGGTAGGACTTCTGGCAGAAGATTTTCGCTGGCATAGCTGTCCAAAACAATTCCAGCTCGCACTGGTGCGGTTTGCCTTCCGGAGCGAAGCGGAGGAAGGCGCGTCCCGGCGCCGATGGGCCTCATGCGAGGAAGCTGAGGCGGCCGCACCGGAAGCGTACTCCCCGTACGCTGAGGATGCAGACGCCGAAAGCTGACGAAGCAGGAGGTCCGTCACCGCCGGCGCACCCGTGGAGGGTGGGGGGACGGTGCACAACAACCAAGGCTGGGCCTGGCGCCCGAAGGGCGGCTCAGGGCCTGAGGCCGGAGCGCGGCCACGCTTGCGCGGACGCGCCCGGCGAAGGCCCCCTGAGCCGCGCCAAAGGCGCGGCCCAGACCCAGCCGTGGTCCGAAGCCGGCAGGGCGCTCTATTTTGGACAAGCATGTTCCGCTGGAATTCGGCCCGTGGGGTCACCGGACGCGAAAGGCGGCCGTACAAGGACACACCATGAGAAAACTGATCCGGGAGGAACTCCGCCGGGCCTCCTTAGGTCTCCGCCCGGCGGGCGGCCGCACGCCTCCGGCGCCGCATCTGCAAACCCATCCCACCGGGAGAAACGGCCCGCCGCGGCGGGTCCGTCAGGTGGCCTGCCGCACCTGCTCCAGGCCTCCCCCCTCGAAGAGGCGTCCGACGGACGCCCTGCCGAGGACGATGAATCTGAAGATCCCCATGGCGATGCCCCACGGCATGTTCAGGCAACCGATGGCCGCGACGACGAAGCAGGCCGCCCTGTGGCTCCGCTTATGAATGCAGCGCCCCACCCAAATTTGCGCCGCCCCCAGCCCTCCGATGATGCCGCTGACCAGCAGGCCGATGCCGGCCAGGAACCCAGCCGATGATCGCCGGCGACGGCTCGTTGGGCCCGTGGGGCATGCGCGGCCCGGCACCGATGAAGACCACGCCTCACTCCTCCCGGTCCGTTGCACGGCGCCTCACGATGTCACTCTGCCAGGGTATGCCAGAGGTGTAGCACAGACGGGCCCCGCGGCGTAAGGGGGCGAGAGGCGAGACGCTAAGGAGAGGACTCTGCCAGGGGGCCTGCACGGCTCCTTCATCGATGCATGAGACTGTACAGGCCCAAAAGATCCGCCAGGAAATGGGCCAAAACAATCGCACCGAGATCCCTGCGGCGCCAATAGTAAAGCCCGCTCATCACGCCCAGAAGACCTACCGCCGCGGCGCCCGCGAGGCCCTCATGCGCATGGCACAGCAGGCGAACGACGACGCTCACCCCGAGGGCGACGGCTGTTCCAAAGCCCTTGAAGCGTTCGATCGGATAGGCCGAAAACCACAGCTCTTCGTAGATCGGATTGACCAGCAGCAGCATCACGAGAAGGGCAGGGCTGAGCGACGAAGACACGGAGACCCCATATCCCTGCATCGGGCCGACTCCCAGGGCAGCCGTCAAGCTGATCACGAGGCGCGAGGCGAACACCCATAGGGCATAGAATAGAGCAAGACCCCCCAACCCAGGCTCCTCAGGGAAAAGGAGACCCGGACATCCGAAAGGCGCCATCCCCGCGCATACAGCAGCCCGCCCGCGAACGCAAAGCCCAGGAACTCCTGCAGCAGGATCAGGATGACCCGGTGATTGTCGAAGAAAACGGTTCCCTCATGGTCTATTGCGACCCTCAGGGACGCGACAACGGCGGGCCCAAAACACATGGCCAGCACGATCAGGGCCTCGAGGACCGGGGGCATTCGCCTCAAGAGCCGGATACCGTGTTCCGCATCATGAAGCGCCTTCATGCGGGCTCTGCAGGAAAATCCGCGCATGGCTTGGAGAAAGGGCGCCATCGCGCGGCCCATCGCCAGCCCCCGCCCATCCTCGCCGCACAGCCGCGTAGGCGATCGCCCCGCAACGCCGCCTCGCCGCTCGTGCACATCCTAGTTGGCTGGAGCGCGCTACTGCCTCTTCTTGATGGGGGATCGCGTGGATTTCGGAGGGTTTGCGGCATGCTTTGAAGCAACTCGCACGATGGCCCGGAGGATATCGTTGACAGCCTTTGAGTCGGGGAACAAGGCCGCCACATCGGGATCGAGCACCACGATATTGCTGCCTCGGGCATAGGCCTTTGCGTACTTGCCGCGAACACCCTTTGAGAAATCGTACTCGCCTCGCATTTCACTGGCCGTTGGGTGGGGTTCAGGTTTCTTCATAGTGCTTCCTTTCGCGCCGGGTGGCCAGACGCGCACTGATCAGCCTCACTTCGCCTTTCCTCTCAGCATGCGCCACCACCAGAAGCCTGTCTGCGCTCGACAAGCCCACCAGCAGGTAACGCTCTTCGCTGCTTGAGTGATCCGGATCCTCGATGGTCAAAGACAGGATGTCCCCAAAGCACGAAGCTGCTTCTTCGAACGACACACCGTGTTTGCTCAGGTTCGTTGCCGCCTTTCGGCTGTCCCACACAAATCGGAGGCCCATGCCGCATGGTAATCCGCCGTAGCAGCCCTGTAAAGTCGCCTATCGCCTATGGGTTGTCTTCGAAGATCGCTTCTCACCCTCATCACCTCCTCACGGACCTCCTCATCTCCTCATCTCGCCTTCGAAGGCCTCCCCTCCTCACGGACCTACCTCCTCACCCCGCGCCCTCACGGCGAATGCGTCATCTGAAGTCTCCTTCGAAGCTTCTCCCCTGAAGGATCTCGGGCAACGGCCCTGCACGTCCGGCGGTTGAGATCCTTCGGGGGCAGCACTTCGAAGCGGCCCTCAGGATGACCGCGACCGGCGCGGGCTGGGAGAGCGGCGGCCTTCCCGCCTCCGAAGGCCTCCATGCGCCCTACTCACGGACTCACCTCATCACGTCATTACCTTTTCGCGCTCTGGAGAGCGCTCCTTCACGGGTAAAGAGGTGAAGAGGTGAAGAAGGGAAGCGTTCAACATGCCGCCTTCGAAGGCCTCCATGCGCCCTCATCGCCCAATCGCCTCATCGCTTAATCGCCTCATCGCTTAATCGCTCAATCGCCCCATTGCCTCCTCACCTTTTCCTTCTCCGTGCTCTCCGTGCTCTCCGTGGTTAGTCTTCGCGTCTCGCGGCCCCGCAGCCAGGCCGCCGCCGACCTAACGGTCGGGCAACCGCCGGGCGTAGGACTCGACGAGCACGAGGACGACGACCAGCCCCGAGAGGGGCGCGAGCAGGTAGAGGACGGCCCAGGGGCTCCTGGGCGGCGGCGCCAGATGCCTGCTCAGGCCGGCGAAGAGCAGAAGAAACAGGCCGAAGGCCAGCAACAGCTTGCCGCCGTAAGCGTTGATCGCGTACCAGTTGCTCTCGGAGGCGAAGGCCTTGGGGATCCGGATGCCGTATCCGCGGTTCATGGGGACCTTCCGCAGGACGAGGGGAATGGAGCCCAGGGTGCACAGCAGGCCGATCCCGGCGTGGACGTAAGGTATGGGTGCGATCATCGCATCCCTCCTCCGTCTAACATAGTCCCGAGGGTTCCC
>JAJYCJ010000053.1 GCA_021778515.1 Acidobacteriota bacterium | reverse complement strand
CGAGGGTGGGGTGGGGCCCCAACGGGCTTTGCCCGTGGGGCGGGGAGGGAATGGCCCTCCCCGTCCAAGAGACAATGTCTCCCCCCCGTGAACCTGAACCATAGCCGAAGCCACCCGCATTTCAATCGCGGGATTTGGGTGAAGGAGAGCCATCCCCGCCCTGGCCGTGCCAGCGCCCTCCGGCGGGGCCGTATCGTGGTCCCATGAAAGATACGGTGGGTGGACATCCTGGCCCCGAATCGCTTTTCCACCGTTCCGGTGGAAAAGGCTGTGAAGAATCCTGTGGATTTCGGTCAAACAACCGGAACTACAAGAGTATCGCGCCACCTGCACAGCGCTTCAGCGGATGAAAAGAGGATTGAAAATCCTTGGAGTTGCACCTGGAAGGACCACCAGCTGGAGCTTCCAGCCCGCCTGGCGAGCGCTGTCACCTCGCCGTGCTACTGTGCAAAATCAGGGCCAGTTGCCTCCTGCACGCGGCGCCGGTTTGTGGTACAAGCGGACTGGCGCACCCCGCTTCCCCGACACGGCGCCTCTGGAGGGCCCCATGACGACCATCTCCCCAGCCGTATCCTTCGCCCGCGAAAACCGGGCGCGCTTCCTCGACGAGCTGAAGGCGCTGCTCCGCATCCCGAGCGTGAGCACCCTGCCCGAGCACAAGGGCGACATCGAGCGGGCGGCGAAGTGGGTCGCCGACGACCTTCGGCGCAGCGGCATGGAACACGTGGAGGTCATCCCCACGGCGGGCCACCCCCTCGTCTATGCCGACTGGCTCCACGCGCCGGGCAGGCCCACGGTGCTCTGCTACGGCCACTACGACGTGCAGCCGGCGGACCCGTTGGAGGAGTGGACCACCCCGCCCTTCGAACCGGTGGAACGGGACGGCAGCCTCTACGCCCGCGGCTCCACGGACGACAAGGGCCAGATGTTCATGCACCTCAAGGCCCTCGAATCGCTCCTGAAAACGGGCGGCGGCAAGCTGCCCGTGAACGCGCGCGTCATCATCGAAGGGGAGGAAGAGGTCAGCGGCGAGGGGATCGAAGCCTTCGTGAAGAACCATCCCGACCGCCTGGCCTGCGACGTGGTCGTGGTCTCGGACACGGAGATGTTCGCGCCCGGCCTTCCCAGCCTCACCGTGGGACTGCGCGGCCTCTGTTACACCGAGATCGAAGCCCGAGGACCGGCCACGGACCTGCACTCGGGCTCCTATGGCGGGGCGTCGCCCAACCCCTTCTTCGCCCTCTGCCAGATCATCTCCAGGCTGAAAGACGACGACGGTCGCGTCCTCATCCCCGGTTTCTACGACAAGGTGAAGGCGCCCACGCAGGCCGAGCTGAAGGCCTGGGAATCACTGCCCTTCGACGAGCCTCGGTACCTCAAGAACGAGGTGGGCTCTACGGCCCTCACGGGCGAGCCGGGCTACTCAGTGCTCTACCGGACCTGGGCGCGGCCCACGCTGGAGGTCCACGGCATGCCCGGGGGCTTCACCGGCGCCGGCGCCAAGACCGTGATCCCCGCCCGCGCCTCGGCCAAGGTCTCCATGCGGCTCGTGCCCGACCAGGAGCCACAGGCCATCTTCAAGCTCTTCTCCGACCACGTGATGTCGCTCTGCCCCAAGGGCATCCGGCTTTCGATCAAGCAGCTGAGCGTGGGGGACGCGGTGGTGGTGAACACGGACAACCGCTTCGTGAAGGTGGCGGCAGCGGCCATGGCCGACGTCTATAAAAGGGAGACGGTCACCATCCGGACGGGCGGCTCCATCCCCATCGTGGCCAGCTTCCAGAAGCACCTGAAGGCCCCCACGCTCCTCATGGGCTTCGGCCTGCCCGACTGTGCCGCTCACGGTCCCAACGAGAAGTTCCTCATCGAGAACTTCTACGGCGGCATCGAATCCCTCGTCAGGCTCTTCGAGCGTCTGGGGGCGTAAGATCTGGAGGCCACTTCATCGCCCTGGAGCGCCCCCCGCAAGGGCAACAGCCAGCATCTCGCCTCTCGCGTCTCCCGTCTCCCGTCTCGCGCCTCGCCGCTACCGCGCCTGCCTTCCGATGATCTCTCGAATGGAATCGTAGAGCGGCTTCAGGCGACGATACATCTTCCGATAGACCTTCTCGTAGAGGCCGTCGTAGATCTCCCGCGTAAGGGGATCGGGCTCGAAGGTCCGGCCCGGGCGCGCCATGGCCTTGATGGCGGAGGGGAAGTCGGGGTGGAGACCGAGCCCCACGGCGCCGTCCACGGCCGCCCCCAGAGCCGAGGTCTCATAGAGGTGAGGCCGGCTGGCGGGGAGGCCGAAGATGCTGGCCGTGAGTTGCATCGCCCCGTCGCTCTGGGAGCCGCCGCCGCAGATGCGCAGCTCCCGGATGGCCACGCCGCTCCGGCGCTCGATGCGCTCCTTCCCGTCGCGCAGCGCGTAGGCGAGCCCCTCCAGGATGGCCCGGTAGACGTGGGCGCGGGTGTGGACGTCCGAAAAGCCGATGATGGCTCCCCTGGCCTCAGGCCCCGGCACCTTCAGACCCGGCGACCAGTAGGGCTGTAGCATGAGGCCCTCGGAGCCGGGCGGCACGGCGCGCACCAGTTCGTCGAAGAGGACCTCGGGCTCCACGCCCCGCTGGGGAGCCATGCGGCGCTCGAAGTCCCCGAACTCCTGTTTGAACCAGCTCACCATCCAATAGCCACGGTAGATCTCTATTTCCAGGTTGTAGGCTCCCGGAAGGGCCGCGGGATAGGGCGGGAGGAGCGGAATGGCCTCCACGTACTTGGAGCTCGCGACGTTGATCGTGGCCGTGGTGCCGTAGCCGAGGCAGGCCGTCTCCGGTGTGAGGCAGCCCGATCCCAGGACCTCGCACGCCTTGTCGGCCGCGGCCGCCACCACGGGCAGGCCGGCGGGAATGCCCGTGTGTTGCGAGGCCGCCGGCGTGATCTCGCCGAGCCGGCCGCCGGGAGGCACGAGGTCGGGAAGGACGGAGGGGTCCATGGGGACGGCGCGCCACTTCCAATCCCACCCGCGCGCCCATTTCAGGCGCTTGTAGTCGAAGGGGATGTAGCCCACCTGGCAGCCCACCGAATCGGCGAAGCGGCCCGTGAGCCTGTGGGTGAGAAAGCCGCTCAGGAGGAGGTACTTGTGGGTCGCGACCCAGACCTCGGGCTGGAGGGTCCTTATCCAGTTGGCCTCGGCCTCGGCCATGAGGTAGGCCACCGTTCCACCCACCCCGGCGATGGAGAGGGCCAACCCCCAGGGACCGCCCAGCCTGCCCAGCTCCTCCGCCCTCCGGTGATCGAGCCAGAGGATGGCCGGCCTGAGGGGACGCCCCTCCCGGTCCACGTTCACGACCGTCGCCCGCTGCGTGGTGAGGACCACGCCGGCCAGCGAATCCCTGTGGACCCCTTCGTTCTCCCAGAGCTTCCGGCAGGCCTCTCCGAGGCACTGCCAGAAGTAGTCGGGGTCCTCCTCGGCCCAGCCAGGGTGCTGACAAATGTAAGGGCGCAGGGGTACGCGCGCCTTGGCCAGCATCTCTCCGTCAGGGCTGAGCACCATCGCACGGGCACTCTGCGTGCCCACGTCTATGGAAAGGATCCGATCCCCCGCCATCTCCCCTCCTCTTCTGATGAATGGTCCATGATCGTCCGGGTCCGAGGAGCACCCCTTCTGAAATGGCGGCCCTCCGGAAATGGTGATTCCCAGGCGGAGTGGGGAGGAATCGAGGCGGCCAAGGCAGAATCACGGTTTGCCGGGGCCTCCACCCTCCACCGTTCGCATCCGCATCGTCCCGGAGATGGGAACCATGCGCCGCCTCAGCCCGCGGCGGGGAGAGTTTCCCCGGTGCGGTCCCTGCGTCCCGTCCCCCCCTCTTTCCCCGCCAAGCCGACGGGGAGACTGTAGCAGGTTTCCCAGAGCCGCAGATAGCGCTCCTCCTCCTCCTCCCAGCGGGCCTGGCCCCAGCCCAGCTCCGCGCGGCAGATCGCGCCGATCCTGGGGAGGTGTTCCGCTCCGCCCCGGGGCAGCACGAGGCCGAGGCGCGTGCGCCGGAGCATGAGGTCCTCCAGGTGGACCACGGCCTCCGCGCGGGCCGCCCACCGCAACTCCGCCCACAGCGTCGGCGCGCAAGCCACGTGCTCCAGCTCCAGGGGACCGGCCGCCGCCAGAATTCCGGGAAGGGCCGTTCCGTAGCGGCCTGCCAGGCGGAGCAGTTCGGCCGGCGAAAGCGAGGCCGCACTCATCGGCCAGTGCGGGACCGGAGTCTGAAAGGCCGGCAGCGACCGGTTCGCCCCCCTGAAGTCGGGCAGACGGCGCTGGACCGCCTTGAGCACGTCGAGGGCCATGAGGCGGAAGGTCGTCAGCTTGCCTCCGGTGGCGGTGAGCAATCCCTGCTCGTCCCACACCGCCGAGTCCCGTCGCTCCTGAGAGGGCTTCGCCTTGCCGGAACCGATGACCGGCCGCACCCCCGAGAAGGTGGCGAGCACGTCGGAGGAGGAGAGGTCGAGGGAGGGAAACTGGCCGCGGAGCCCTTCCAGGAGGTAGACCGCCTCGCCGGCGCTGATGGCGGGGTCCCCGTCCATGCCGTCGCCGTGGTCTTCGTCGGTGGTCCCGACCAGGGTCACGCCCTCCCAGGGAAAGACGAAGATCGGGCGGCGGTCGCGCGGATGCATGAAGCTCACCGACTGGGCCAGGGGAAGCCTCCACGCGGGGAAGAGGAGGTGGCTGCCGCGCAGGGGCCGCAGCCGCTTCATCGCGCCCACCTCGCGGCGGAGGCCGTCGGCCTCGGCGCCCGTCGCGTTCACGACGACCCGCGCCGATGCGCGCGCGGTCCGGCCGGTGAGCCCATCCCGCACCAGCGCGCCGCGGACCTGGCCGCCCTCCTTGATGAGCCCCACGCACCGGGCGTAGTTGAGCGCACGCTGGCCCTCGGCCACGGCCTCAAGGACGAGCCGGAGCACCATCCGCGCGTCGTCCGTCTCCGCGTCCTTGAACCAGTACCCTCCCAGGAGCTCGGACAGTCTGAGGTTCGGCGCCAGGGTCTGGAAGAATCCGGCCCCGAAGTAGCGGTGGTTCCAGGCGCCCGCCATGAGATCGTAGAGTGAGAGGCCTATGCCCATCATGGCCCGGCCGGGCGGGCTCTTGCGGTAGTGCGGGGCGAGGAAGTTGAGCCGCTCCACCAGGCCGGGAGCCTCGTTCAGGAGGCGCTCGCGCTCCCGCACCGCCTCGTAGGTGAGCCTCAGATCGCCCTGGGCGAGGTACCTCAGCCCGCCGTGGACCAGCTTGGAGGAGCGGCTGGAGGCCCCCCAGGCGAAGTCGCGGGCCTCCACGAGCAGGCCCATCAGGCCCGCCCGGCCGGCCTCCCGCAGGACCGCCGCTCCGGTAATGCCGCCACCGACAACGAGCAGGTCCCAGGGCCCTTCAATCTCCTGCCAGGTTTCCTCCCGCTTTTCCGCCGTGAACATGGTGCGCTCCTCGCGCTATATCAGCACTCCGGCAACAGCTTGCCCGGGTTCATGATCCCCGCCGGGTCCAGGGCCCGTACGGCGCCCGTCAGGGCGGCCAGCCCCAGGGCGCTTTTCTCCGCCTTCAGGTAGGGGGCGTGGTCCAGGCCCACGCCGTGCTGGTGGCTGATGGTCCCTCCGCTCTCGGTGACGGCGAGGCTCGCCGTCCGCTTCAGGAGGCGCCAGCGCTCCAGGGTCCTGTCGGGATCCTCGGCCGCGCGGAAGAGACAGGTGACGTAGAGGCTCGCCCCGTCGGGATAGACGCGAGAGAGGTGCGCCGTGGCGAAGGTCCGCTCCCCCTCGCCCTCCAGCGCCCGCTCCAGCCCCGCGCGGATGGCCCTCAGCCCTCCCGGCAGGCGGGACCAGGGCAGGGCCGTCTCCATCGTGTCCACGGCGTAGCCTTTCTCCCACAGCGTGTTGCGGAGGTAGGGAGACAGAAACCGGTTCCGCAGCCAGGCCGTCCCCGGCGGACGGCCCACCCAGAGCCCCCCGCGGCGGCGAGATAGGCGCAGGGCCTCGCGCCGCCCCTCCCGGCACTGGCGCGCCGTGCCCGTGCAGCCGAGGATCGCCAGGCATTTCTCCTGCCCGGCTCCCCGCAGGTTCAGGTACCGCTCCAAGAGAGCCGTCAGCCTTGGGGAGCCGCCCAGCAGGAGCGAGATCCGGGTCTCCGGTTCGTCCTGGAGCCTGAGCATGGAGAGGCGCACACCCGCCTGCGCCATCTCCCGGGCGGCCTCGAAGGCGCCCTCCCAGGAAGGGAAGAAGAGGCCGAAGAACTCCTCGCGCTCGGGCAGCGGGCGGACGCGGACGGTGGCGCGCGTGAGCACGCCGAGCCTTCCCTCGGAGCCCAGCACGAGCTCGCGGAGGTCGGGTCCCGCTGCGGACGCGGGAAAAGACGGGAGATCGAGCGCTCCCGCGGGCGTCTCCATCCGTCCGCCGGCGAAGAGCTGCTCGATGCGGCCGTAGCCCAGCGCCTGCTGTCCAGAGGAGCGCGTGGCGATCCATCCGCCCAGCGTGGAGTACTCGAAGGACTGCGGATAGTGACCGAGGGTGAGGCCTCGGGCCCGGAGCTGGGCCTCCAGGTCCGGCCCCTGGACTCCCGCCTGGAAGGTTCCCAGCCGGCTGGTCTGGTCGAGGGCCGTGAGGCTCCGCATTCGGTCCATCGCCACCGTCAGGACGGGGCCGCCCTCCCGGGGAGGATTCACGTGGCCGACCACGCTCGTGCCGCCCCCGTAAGGGATCAGGCGAATCCCCTCCTGTGCGCAGAGGGCGACCAGTTCCCGCACCTCCTCCTCCGTCGCCGGGTGGGCCACCCCGTCCGGGAAGGCCGAGATATGCCCGCTCCGGAGGGCTACCCAATCGGGAAGGCTCTGGCCCCTGGCGTGGCGGAGCCGCTCCTCCGCCCCCGTGAGCACGAGCCTCCGGGTGGGAAGGCGGGATGATGGGACACGGGAAAGGGTTTCCTCGAGAGTCGCGTCGTGCGGCACCGTCCCGGGGCCAAGGGCCGACTCCAGAAAGCTCCGGCCGGCTTCTTCCAACGGGAAGATCACGCCGTCGTCGCCCCAACCGTTCCAGCGTCTCATGCCCCACCTCCCGGTGACGGCCGGAGCCCCCGTTCCGCCTTCTTGGGCGTCTCGCGCCACCTGAGGCTCGCTTCCTGCCAGAGGGCGATGCTGGCCTCCATCGCCCTGCGCGTCACCCTTTCGGCGGCGGCCCCGTCGGTGCGGCCCGCCGCCCGGGAGAGCCCCTCGTAGAAGTCGCGCGAGGCCTCCTTGGCGCGGGGCAGACGGAAGTAGAGCCGGGCCATGCGCTCGTAGAAGCCCTCGAAGCCGTTGAGGATCAGGGTCACGATGGGGTTGCCGGAGAGGACCGTGAGACGGTAGTGGAGGCGCCAATCGTAGGCCGCGAAAGCCCGCGGATCATGGGCGAGGGCGCCACGCTCCGCCAGGAGGGCGGATACCTCCTCGGCCGAGCGCTCCACGGCCAGGCGGGCGTAGTAGGGGGCGATGTGGAGCCTGAGGTCCAGGAGGTTGTCCACGAAGGCCGGCGGGAGTGCGTGGGCGCTGCGCACGACTCCGCTGATCACGCCGAGGCCCCCGTGCCGCCAGATGTCGTTCACCAGCGTGGGCCGCCCGTGGCGGATGACCAGCCAGCCATCCCGCTCCAGGCGTCCCAGCACCTCGCGCAGCGTCGGGCGCGTCACGCCCAGCTTGAGGGCCAGCTCCCGCTCGGCGGGGAGCGCCGAACCGGCGGGGTAGGTACCGTCCAGAATCGCGCCGATCAGTGCCTGCTCGGCATAGGCGGCGGGCCGGTAGGGCTCTCTAACGGGTCTCATTCCAACCTCCCTGCCTCAACTGGTTAGAGGTCTGACCAGTTAAGTTTAAGATAAGGCCCTCCACCGAGGCTGTCAAGCCGTGTGGAAGGAGGTCCGGAGGGCGGCCGAGAGAGAGGCAAGAGGCGAGAGGGCGGGCGCAAAAAAACGTGTGCTCGGCCGAGATCGTGACCGCCCGTCCCCCTCCTCAATCGCCTGCTCTTCTCCGTGCTCTCCAGGGCAACCGCGGCACGAAGCGCATACAGGGGAAAGCCGGATGGCTCTTCCGCTGGCGTCTCGTCACCCGGAGAGGCCCAATTGTGCGCCTGGCCTCGGTTTCCCCTCCGCGCCCCCTGCGGCTCCGCGATGAACCTTTCCGCCGTTTCCGAGTTCCGCCTTCCCCTTGCATCCCTCCAACCCGCCCCGTATAATCCCTTGGGTGTAGACCGGATGGAAGGTACTCTCCTGCTGGAAGATGGTACGACCTTCGCGGGGCGGGGCTTTGGCCACCGCGGAACGAGCCTTGGCGAGGCCGTGTTCACGACCTCCATGGTCGGCTACCAGGAGATCCTCACCGACCCTTCCTACGCGGGCCAGATCGTGGCCATGACCTTCCCCCACATCGGCAACTACGGCGTGACCCCCGAGGACGTGGAGAGCCTGGCCCCGCACCTGGAGGGCTTCGTGGTCCACGACCTCTCTCTGGCCGCCTCCAACTGGCGCGCCCACGGCAACCTCCAGGACTACCTGCGCCTGCACCGCGTGGTGGCCCTCTGCGGGGTGGACACGAGGGCCCTCGCCCGCCACATCCGGTCGAAGGGGGCCATGAAGGCCCTCGTCTCCAACGACGGTACGGCGCTGGTGGATTTGCAGAAGAGGCTTTCGGAGTTCCCGGGCATCGACGGGATCGACCTGATGGCCCGGGTGACGGCGCGCGAGCCCTACCCTTTCGCCAAGACCTTCACGGGGCCGGAGGGCTTCGCCGACGCCCTGCGTCCGGCAAGGAAGCCCTCCCGCGCCTTCCGCGTGGCGGCGCTCGATTTCGGCCTCAAGGAGAACATTCTCAAGAACCTCACCGCGCGGGACTGCGCGGTGACGGTGGTGCCCGCCTACACGCCCCTGGACGAAATCCTCGACCTCAAACCGGACGGCATCTTTCTCAGCAACGGGCCCGGCAACCCAGAAATGGCGGCCAGGGCCCTGCCGACGCTCCGGTCGCTGGCCGAGCGCCTCCCCACCTTCGGCATCTGCCTCGGCCACCAGCTCCTGGCCCTGGCCTTCGGCGGCAGGACCTACAAGCTTCCCTTCGGGCACCGCGGCGCCAACCATCCGGTGAAGAACCTCCTCACCGGCCGGGTGGAGATCACCTCCCACAATCACGGCTTCTCCGTGGATGCCGACCGGCTCCCTCCGGGATTCGAGGCCACGCACGTCAACCTCAACGACCACACGCTCGAGGGGATGCGCCACCGGGAGCTCCCCCTCTTCTCCGTTCAGTACCACCCCGAGAGCAGCCCCGGGCCGCACGATTCGCTCTACCTCTTCGACGACTTCATGGACATGATGGAGCGGTTTCACGGATGAAGAGAAGATCTCACCACGGAAATCACGGAGCCCGCGGAGGAAGGACAAGAGCAATCTTTCCAAGAAGGTTCCGGTCCTTCTCCGTGATCTCCGTGCTCTCCGTGGTTAACCAAGCCGAGGCTTTACGATGACACGCCCCGCGCTGCCCAAATCGGTCCTCGTGATCGGGAGCGGGCCCATCGTCATCGGGCAGGCCTGCGAGTTCGACTACTCGGGCGTCCAGGCCCTCAAGGCGCTGCGCGAGGAGGGGATCCGGACCATCCTCGTGAACAACAACCCCGCCACCATCATGACCGATCCCGATCTGGCCGACGCGACCTACCTGGAGCCCATCGAACCGTGGGCCCTTGAGGCCATCCTCGAGCGCGAGCGGCCCGAGGCCATCCTGCCCACGGTGGGCGGCCAGACGGCCCTGAACGCCGCCATGCTCCTGCACCAGCGGGGCTCCCTGGAGCGCTTCCAGTGCCGCCTCATCGGCGCCAGCCCCTCGGCCATCCGCGCGGCGGAGGACCGAGAGGAGTTCAAGGCGATCCTTTACCGCGAGGGGCTGGAGACGAGCCGCTCCTTCGTGGCCCACAGCCTCGAAGAGGGGCTCTCCCGAGTCGGCGAGGTGGGCTTCCCCGCCATCCTCAGACCCTCCTACACGCTGGGAGGCGCGGGTGGCGGCGTGGCCCGTGACGAGGGCCAATTCGCCGAGCTGCTCGCCTACGGGCTGGCCGTGAGTCCCGTCCACAGCGTCCTCGTGGAGGAGTCCCTTATCGGCTGGAAAGAGTTCGAGCTGGAGGTGATCCGCGACCACGCGGACAACGTGGTGGTGGTCTGCTCCATCGAGAACCTGGACCCCATGGGCGTCCACACGGGTGACTCCATCACCGTGGCGCCGGCCCAGACCCTGTCCGACAAGGAGTACCAGTGGATGCGCGACTGGGCCAAGCGCGTGATCCGCGCCGTGGGCGTCGACACGGGCGGCTCCAACATCCAGTTCGCGCTCCACCCCGGGACGGGCCGGATGGTCGTCATCGAGATGAACCCGCGCGTCTCGCGCTCATCCGCCCTGGCGAGCAAGGCCACCGGTTATCCCATCGCGCGGGTGGCCACCCAGCTCGCTCTCGGGTACACGCTGGACGAGCTACCCAACCGCATCACCGGCACCACGCCCGCTGCCTTCGAACCGGCGCTGGACTACGTGGTCGTGAAGATCCCGCGCTGGTCCTTCGACAAGTTCCGCGAGACCGATCCCACGCTCTCCACCCACATGAAGTCCATCGGGGAGGTCATGGCCATCGGCCGCACCTTCAAGGAGGCGCTCCAGAAGGCGCTGCGCTCCGTCGAGATCGGCCGGTACGGCCTGCTGGACGGCGTTCCCCCCGTACCCGACCGCGAGGCGCTCCTTCGGAAGCTCGCCATTCCCAACTGGGAACGGATCTTCTACACGGCCCTCGCCTTCCAGCACGGGCTTCCCGTGGAGGAGGTCTCGGAACTCTCCGGCATCGACCCCTGGTTCCTCATCCAGATGGCCTCCCTGGTGGCCACCGAGAACCGCCTGCGCTTCTTCAGCTTGCACGACTGCCCCGCGGACCTCTTCCGGAGGGCCAAGGTGGAGGGTTTCGCGGACCGGCGTCTCTGCAAGGTCTGGGGCGAGAGCGAGGAGGCCGTGAGGGAGCGGCGCGAGGGGCTCGGCCTGACGCCGGTCTACCTCGGGGTGGATACGTGCGCCGCGGAATTCGAGGCCAAGACCCCCTACTTCTACAGCTCCTACTCCGGGAGCAACGAGAGCGAACCCCGAGCCGTCCCGAAGGTGGTCGTGGTGGGCAGCGGCCCGAACCGCGTGGGCCAGGGCATAGAATTCGACTACTGCTGCTGCCAGGCCGTCTTCGGCCTGAAGGACGAGGGATACGAGACGGTGATGGTGAACTGCAACCCCGAGACCGTCTCCACCGACTTCGACACGGCGCACAGGCTCTACTTCGAGCCGGTCACCCTGGAGGACGTGAAGGCGATCCTGGACCGGGAGCGGCCCGACGGGGTGATCCTCACCTTCGGGGGCCAGACGCCCCTCAAGCTGGCGAGAGAGCTGGAACGCCTCGGCTATCCCCTCTGGGGCACCTCTCCCACGGCCATCCACAGGGCCGAGGATCGGGAGGAGTTCGCCTCCCTCTGCACCCGCCTCGAGCTGCGCGCCCCCAGGGGCACCACGGCGCGGAGCCTGGAGGAGGCCCACCGGCGGGCGCGCGAGCTGGGATTCCCGCTCATGGTCCGCCCCTCCTACGTGCTCGGCGGCCAGGGCATGGCCCTCTGCACGGGGCCCGACCACCTGGACCAATACCTCGCCCAGGCCGTGGAGGTCAGCGAGGACCACCCTCTCCTGTTGGACACCTTCCTGCAGGAGGCGGTGGAGCTCGACGTGGACGCCCTCTGCGACGGCGAGGAGGTGGTCCTGGCCGGCATCCTGGAACACGTCGAGAAGGCCGGCATCCACTCGGGCGACTCTTCGCAGGTCTTTCCGCCCCAGACGATCCCCGCCGCCATCCTGCAGGAGGCGGAGGAGGTCACGCGCCGCGTGGCCCTCGAGCTCGGCGTGGTGGGCATGCTCAATCTCCAGTTCGCCTTTAACGCCGACGGCCTCTTCGTCCTGGAGGTGAACCCCCGGGTCTCGCGCACCGTCCCCTTTCTCTCCAAGGCGCGGCGCATCGCTTTCGCCCGGCTGGCGGCGCGCATCATGGCCGGCCGCCGCATCTCCGAGATGCCCGAATTGAGAGGGCTCGATGCGATCCCCGCCGACTCCCCCCTCGTCTTCGTGAAGGCCAGCGTCTTCCCCTTCGCCAGGCTCCTGGGCGAAGACCCGGTGCTCGGGCCGGAGATGAAGTCCACGGGCGAGGTCATGGGAGTCTCGCCTGGATTCGGACAGGCCTTCGCCAAGGCCCTCGCCGGCGCCGGCGTTCCCCTCCCCGCCGGCGGTGCCGTCTTCGTGAGCGTCCGAGACCAGGACAAACGGGCCTTTCTTCCCGTCGCGAAGGGCCTGGCCGAGGCCGGCTTCGTGCTGGCGGCCACCAAGGGCACGCGCGCCTTCCTCGAAGCCAATGGCGTCCCCGCCGGGCTGGCCTTCAAGGTGGGCGAGGGGAAGCCGGACGCCTTGGACCTGCTGAAGGCCGGGACCCTGCACCTGGTCATCAACACGCCGCTGGGACGGAAGAGCCAGTACGACGAGGCCGCCATCCGGTGCGCCGCCATCGCCATGGGCGTACCGTGCATCACGACGGTCGAGGGGGCCCGGGCTGCGGTGGAGGGGATCCGAGCCCTCAAGAACAGCCGGCTCGGGGTCCTTCCCATCCAGATCTGGGGCGGCCTCCCGCCCACCTCGCCGCCATGAGCCTCGCCGGCCTACGAACCGGCGTCCCCCTCGCCCCCCTCACCACGCTGGGCCTCGGCGGACCCGCCCGCCATCTCCTGCTCTGCCCTTCGGTCGAGAGCGTCGCCGCGGGGGTGCGTCTCGCCGGAGAACGCGACTGGCCCCTCGCCGTCCTCGGCGGAGGAAGCAACGTCGTCGTGGCCGACGAGGGCTTTCCGGGGCTGGTGCTCAAGATGGAGATCGGAGGGCTGGCCTTCCGCCGGAAGGGCCGGTGGACGCTCGTCACGGCCGGCGCGGGCGAGTCCTGGGACGGCCTCGTGGCGGCCTGCATCGAGCGGGGGCTTCGGGGTCTGGAGTGCCTCTCCGGCATTCCCGGTACCGCCGGGGCGGCACCCATCCAGAACATCGGGGCCTACGGACAGGAGGTCGCTCAGACCCTTCTCTGTGTGACCTGTCTCGATCGGTCCACCTTGAAGACGGTGGAGATCCCCGGCTCCGAGTGCGGCTTCGGCTACCGCACGAGCCGCTTCAAGGCCGCGGACCGAGATCGCCTCATCGTCCTCGGCGTGACCCTTCGCCTGAGCGAGGGGGCCCCGGACGAGTCCCGTTACCCCGAGCTGACCGAAGCCCTGGCCAAGCCGATTCCTCTGGCCGGCCACCGCTCCGCCCTCCAGGCGGTGCGGGATGCCGTGCTGTCGCTCAGGCGGAGCAAGGCCATGGTGATCGATCCCGCCGAGCCCGAGAGCCGCTGTGCAGGTTCCTTCTTCCTGAACCCCGTGCTGGCCGAGGGGGACTTCGACCGGCTCCAAGCGGAACACGGACCCATCCCGTCGTTCCCCGCGCCAGGGGGGGTCAAGGTGCCCGCCGCCTGGCTCGTCGAGCACGCGGGCTTTCCCAAGGGATACAGCCGGGGCGGAGCGGGCATCTCGACCAAGCACGCCCTCGCCCTCGTGAACCGGGGGGGCAGCGCGGCCGACCTCCTGGCCCTCGCCTCGGCCATCCAGGAGGCGGTGCGCCTGCGATTCGGCATCGGTCTGGAGCGAGAGCCGGTGGTCATCGGCTGAGGATCGAACCGCTCCCGGCTGGCGTGCCGGCGGTGGCATGCTCCATATTGTCTTCAAATGGCAGGGCGAGAACCGGGGACGATCCTGATCACGGGCACCGACCGGGGCATTGGCCTGGAGGCCGCGCGGCAGTACGCGGAGGCCGGCTGGCGGGTGGTGGCCTGTGCGCACCATCCTGAAACGGCCCTCCAGCTCAAGAAGGCGGCGGAGAGCGCGGACTCGGGACGCCGCCTGAGGATCGTCGGGCTGGACGTCACCGACTCATCGGCGATCCAGGCGCTCGCCCGCGAGCTCGAGGGCCAGCCCATCGACCTCCTGCTCAACAACGCCGGCCTCTACGGCCCGAAACAGCTGACCTTCGGCTTCCTGGATGCGGAGGAGTGGATCCGGGTCTTCCGGGTCAACACGCTGGCCCCGCTCCTCATGGCCCAGGCCTTCACCACCCACGTGGCCCAGAGCCGCCGCAAGATCATCGCGGTCATCAGCAGCCTCATGGGCAGCCTCGGGAACAACATCTCGGGAGGCCACTACATCTACCGCACCACCAAGGCCGGGGCCAATATGGTGGTCCGGAGCCTGGCGGTCGACCTGCGGCCCCTCGGGATCATCGTCGTGGCGCTCAACCCGGGGTGGGTACGGACGGACATCGGAGGCCCTCACGCCCTCCTCTCCACCCAGGACAGCGTCCTGGGACTGCGGCAGGTGCTGGAGCGGATCACGCCGCAGAAATCCGGGCTCTTCCTCGACCACGACGGAGAGATGCTCCCCTGGTAGAACCCACCGTGGAGCTCCCGCCCGCGGACCGGTCGACGTCCTATTCGACGAGTCCGCCTCTGAACTCGATCAAGGTATTCCTATGGAGCCATGGCGGTTCCTGGCCTCCGGATGCCCCGATCATCTGCGCGAGGCAATCGCGGGCGGTGTCCGCGTAGGGGAAGGGAGCGGAGCGGGTCATGAGCGCGGCCGCGTGAAGCTGAAGCTCCTCGGTTCGGAGCCGCGGCGAACCCGTCAGGGGGCCGGCATCGGCCAGCAGGATCAGGAAGCGGTTCCACAACCCCGGATCCGCCTCCTCCGGGTCCGGCCAACCCGCGGCGGCGCACAGCGCCTTCAGCCTCCGCTGAAGGCCAGGCGGGCCCGGCGGCCCGTCCACGTTTACGCCCTTCGACTGGAGACCCTCCGCCACGAAGGATTCCAGAGACAGGTAGGCGAAGACCAGATTGACGGCCACCACCGAGAAGACCGCGTTGCGCACTCCCTCGTGGCCGTGACGACCCAGGATGCCTTCGGCGGCGTCTCGAACGCCCGCCACCTCGCCCGCCGCCCGCGCCACCTCCAGGTAGTCGTGGACCAAGTCAAAGCTCTTCGCGTCCATGGTTCCTCCCCGTCCAGCCTGCACTCCCCAGGCCCGGTGCTCAATGGGCGCCGGAAGCGGCGCGGACGATTCCTCTGCCTCTTTGTACGCAGGGCTGGGGCAGGAGTTCCGTTGCGGGGGGGGCGGAGATGAGCCGGTTCTGCTCATGGACAAAGAGAAGAGAGCGCGGCAAGCGAACGGCGAAATCAGAAGCCGCTCCGTGCGGGCTGGCTCGCCTCGTCTGCTCGTCACGGTCTCAGGCGGCCAAATGAGAGGGGGGAGCGGTGGCCATGGCCACCACTCCCCCTTCCATGCCTATCTCGAATCCGAAATCCCCAATCCCGGGTGTCCGTCAGACCTTTTTCACGGGCTCCATGGTCTCCAGGGCGCTGGCGACCATGTAGTCCCGGTTGAGGCGGGCGATGAAGTCGATGCTGATACCCTTGGGGCAGACCGCCTCGCATTCGCCGTGGTTGGAGCAGGCCCCGAAACCCAGCTCCTGCATCTTGGTGACCATGCGCAGGGCCCGCTGCTTGCGCTCCGGCTGGCCTTGCGGCAGCAGGCCGAGGTGGCTGATCTTGGCCGCCGTGAAGAGCATGGCCGAGCCGTTGGGGCAGGCCGCCACGCAGGCGCCGCAGCCGATGCAGGCGGCGGCGTCCATGGAGAGGTCCGCGTTCTTCTTGGAGATGGGGATGGCGTTGCCGTCGGGGCCCGAGCCCGTGCGGGCCGAGATGAACCCTCCCGCCTGCACGATCTTGTCCAGGGCGCTCCGGTCCACCACCAGGTCCTTGATGACGGGGAAGGCCCTGGAGCGGAAGGGTTCCGCCACGATGGTGTCGCCGTCTTTGAACTGCCGCATGAAGAGCTGGCAGGTGGTTGTGAGCTTCTGGGGCCCGTGGGCCACCCCCGAGATCATGAAGCCGCAGGAGCCGCAGATGCCCTCCCGGCAGTCGTGGTCGAAGGCCACGGGGCGCTCGCCCTTCTTGATGAGGCGCTGGTTCAGGATATCCAGCAGCTCCAGAAAGGACATGTCTTCGGCCGCGTCGGGCATGTCATACGATACCAGCCGGCCCCTGTCCGTCGGGCTTTCTTGCCGCCAAATCTTCAACGTCAGCTTCATTTGTAGCTCCGCTGTGCCAGGTGCACGTTCTCAAATTCGAGGGGCTCCTTGTGCAGCTCGGGGCTCTTGCCCTCGCCCTTGTACTCCCACGCCGCGACGTAGGCGTACTTCTCGTCGTTGCGCAGGGCCTCCCCGTCGGGCGTCTGGTGCTCTTCGCGGAAATGGGCGCCGCAGGATTCGTCGCGCATGAGCGCGTCGTAGGCAAGCAGCTCGCCCAGCTCCAGGAAGTCCGCCACGCGCCCGGCCTTTTCCAGCTCCTGGTTCAAGTCGGCGCCGGCACCGGGCACGCGGACCTCTTTCCAGAAGCGCTCGCGGATCTGGGGTATCTTCTGGAGGGCCGTCTTCAGCCCCGCCTCGTTGCGCCCCATGCCCACGTACTCCCACATGACCTGGCCGAGCTCCTTGTGGAACTCGTCCACGGTCTTGGTGCCGCCGATGCTCAGGAGCTTTTTCGTCCTGCCCTCGACCTCGCGCTCGGCTTCCTTGAACGCGGGATGGTCCACGCCGGGCCGAGACCCCGGCTTCACCTTGGTCAGGTAGTCGGCGATGGTGTAAGGGATGACGAAATAGCCGTCGGCGAGTCCCTGCATGAGAGCGCTGGCGCCCAGGCGGTTGGCGCCGTGATCGGAGAAGTTGGCCTCGCCCAGGACGTGCAGGCCGTCCAGGTTGCTCATGAGGTTGTAGTCCACCCAGAGGCCGCCCATGGTGTAGTGCATGGCGGGGTAGATGCGCATGGGCCACTTCCAGGGGTCCTCGCCGGTGATGCGCTCGTACATCTCGAAGAGGTTCCCGTAGCGGGCCTCGATCACCCCCTTGCCGAGGCGGCCGATGGACTCGCTGAAATCCAGATAGACGCCGCGGCCTCCGGGACCCACCCCGCGCCCCTCGTCGCAGACCTGCTTCGCCGCGCGGGAGGAGATGTCGCGAGGGGCGAGGTTCCCGTAGCTGGGGTACTTGCGCTCCAGGTAGTAGTCGCGCTCGTCTTCTGGGATCTCCCACGGCTTGCGCTGATCACCGGCCTTCTTGGGCACCCAGACCCGGCCGTCGTTGCGCAGGGACTCGCTCATGAGCGTGAGCTTGCTCTGGTGCTCGCCGGCCACCGGGATACACGTGGGGTGGATCTGCGTGTAGCAGGGGTTGGCGAAGAATGCTCCCTTGCGGTGGGCGCGCCAGATGGCGGTCGCGTTGCACCCCTTGGCGTTGGTCGAGAGGTAGAAGACGTTGCCGTAGCCTCCCGTGGCCAGGATCACCGTGTCGCCGACGTGGGAGCTGATCTTCCCGGTGATCATGTCGCGCACGACGATGCCCTTGGCGTGGCCGTCGATGACCACCAGCTCCAGCATCTCGTGGCGCGGGAACATCTTCACCGAGCCCAGGGCCACTTCGCGGCTCAGCGCGGCGTAGGCTCCGAGGAGAAGCTGCTGCCCCGTCTGGCCCCGCGCGTAGAAGGTGCGGGACACCTGAGCGCCGCCGAAGGAGCGGTTGGCCAGGTAGCCGCTGTACTCGCGGGCGAAGGGCACCCCGAGGGCCACGCACTGGTCGATGATGGCGTTGCTCACCTCGGCCAGGCGGTACACGTTGGCCTCGCGGGAGCGGAAGTCGCCGCCCTTCACCGTGTCGTAGAAGAGGCGGAAGACGCTGTCGCCGTCGTTCTGGTAGTTCTTGGCCGCGTTGATGCCGCCCTGGGCCGCGATGCTGTGGGCACGCCGGGCGCTGTCCTGGTAGCAGAACGCCTCCACCTCGTAGCCGAGCTGGCCCAGGCTCGCCGCCGCGGCCCCGCCGGCCAGGCCGGTGCCCACCACGATGACTTTGTATTTGCGCTTGTTGGAGGGGTTCACGAGCTTCATGTCGAAGCGGTGCTTCTCCCACTTCTTCTCGATCGGGCCCGAAGGGACCTTGCTGTTCAGTTCCATGGAATCACCCTCCGCTCAGTGCACGATGCCCAACAGGACCGACACGGGAATGGAGATGTAGCCCGCCGCGAGCAGTATCGCCAACACCGCCGAGGCGATCCTCCGGAGCCGGTTCAGCTTGGGGTGGTTGATCCCCAGGGTCTGTAGCATGCTCCAGATCCCGTGGTAGAGGTGGAAGCCCAGGACCAGCATGGCCACGATGTAGACGGCCGAGATGCCCGGCTGCTGGAAGGCCTTCACTACGTTGCCGTAGACGTCCGTATCGCTTAGTCCTTGGGGGGTCTGCAGGAAGGTGAACATCATCAGGTGGTAGATGACGTAGAGGAGGATCAGGGGCCCGCTCACGATCATGGTGCGGGCGGCGTATCCCGTCTCGATGTCCTTCTTCATCGCGTAGCCCACCGGCCGCGCCTTCCAGTTCGCCAGCGTGATTTGCACGGCCGCCAGGATGTGCAGAAGAATGGCGGCGAGCATCACGATCCTCACCCCCCAGAGCAGCTCTCCGGTGCTCTTGAGAAAGTGGGCGTAAGCATTGAGCCGCTCGGCCCCGATGAAAATCTGGAGGTTGCCCAGCATGTGCCCGATCAGAAACAGCACCAGCAGGACCCCCGTGGCAGCCATGACCACTTTTTTCCCGACCGTTGTACTGTAAAACGTCATCGCCCGGGCCATTCACCTCTCCTTATGCCGCTGGTAGAATAGAGTTCCCCCGAAAACGAGGCTGGATTATACGTCCGCCGGCACCAAATGGCAAAGCGGGACGGGCCGAGTATCGTGGCGTGCTGGGTGAAATGGAGCAGGCGGGCCTCCCGTGCCAATCCCACAGGCCACGGGGACGCCGGAGGCGCCGTCGCGCGGTTTCCTCAGCGGCCGCCCGACTCCATGGCCGCGAAGGCCTCCCGGACGGCCCTCACGAAGGTCCTCCGGTGGAAGAGAAAGGCCGTCACGTGACCCGAATCCAGCCAGCGCAGGACCGAACCCGGCCAGTGGCGCTGGAGCCTGACGGGCGAATAGGCGGGGATGTAGGCATCACGGCGGCCCGCCACGATCACGGCCGCATCGGGCCGGCGGGGAGGCGGCAGCGAACAGAGGTCGGTGACGGCCAGCAGGCCGCGGACCCGCTCCACGGGATCGGGCGCCGCACCCATGACCTCCCACGCCACCTGCCGTTTCAGAATACCTTCCGTGAAGATCACCTGGGCCGAGTGCGGCGTGATGCAGCAAGCCGTCGCGAGAGGCCCGGGCCAGAGTGCCGCCGTCCCCGCGGCCATATGGCCGCCCATGCTGATTCCCGTCACGCCCAGCCTCGTGAACCCCTGCGCCTCGAGCCATCCCAGGAGTGCCCTCCCCTCCTCCACGGTGGCGCTGCCCATGCGCCAGAGGTCGGCGAAGCTCCGCAGGAATTTTCCCCTCTGCCCCGCGGGGCGGCGGAGTCCGTAGTAGGGGTTCTCCAGCAGGAGGCTGGCGATGCCGTGGCGCAGCAGCGGCAGTGCCATGGCCCTTCTCCTCCGCTCGAAGCCCTCGTCGCCGGTCGCGGCGAAGTGCAGGCAGATGGGAGTATCAGGCCCGGCCCCGGGGGGAAGAATCCACTCCAGGTAGGCCCTCCTGCAGACGTCCGGGAACCCTGGCGCCCCGTAGGAACTCTCGAAGTGGCCGGTGCGGATGAACGCCCCATCCTGCCGGCGCTCCTTCACCCACTGGATCTCCGCCGGCGCTGGCGGGTCGGGGCCCGCCCATCCAGGCCCCGCGGCCAGAAGGCCATCCACGTCTCCCCAGCCGTCCGCGAAGAAGCGCCTCCGGTTGGCCAGGGCCGAGTAGATCAAGTCCATCTTGCTGGGAGGGGCCGGATTCAGCAAAGGATGCCCTCGCGCATGTCGCCTTTATACCATCCTCGTCTGCTGTCCCGGAGATGCGTTTGCGATGGAAGCGGGGGAAAACGGCACACGGAGGGGAGCGGGGAGGAAGCCCTCCCGCTCCCTTGGGGCGGCAGCCCGCCGCAGGCGGGCGCCCCGGGGGCGGAGCCCCCTGGAAGCGTCGCGTCCCAGGAAGAGGCCATGGCCAACGCAAGAGGGAGACGCGACGCTCGCCGGGTGGGGCAAGCCGGTGCCCCCTGTTGACACTCCTTCTGCAAGACGCTATCTGTTAGCCAGGTTAGTCCTACTGTCCTACGTCCGGTTCTGGTGGTCAACGCCTCGCGGAGCGTTGAAGAGAGGGGCGGGGTATGAATCCAGACGGTCCACGGCTCGGCCCCGGCACCATGCTGGGCCCCTACCGGATTTTGTCGCCGCTCGGGGCGGGCGGCATGGGGGAGGTGTACCGGGCCCGCGACACGAAGCTGGACAGGGACGTGGCGGTGAAGGTCCTCCCGGGGGCCTTCGCGGACGACGCCGAACGGCTCGTTCGCTTCGAGCGCGAAGCCAAGGCCCTCGCCGCCCTGAACCACCCCAACCTGCTCTCCATCCACGATTTCGGTGAGGCGGGAGGCATCGCCTTCTCGGTGACCGAACTTTTGGAGGGGCAGACGCTTCGCGCCAAGATTCTGGCGGGCCCGATGGATGTCCAGGAGGCTCTGGGGATCGGCATCCAGATCACCAGGGGCCTCGCCGCCGCCCACGAGAAGGGGGTGATCCACAGGGACCTCAAGCCCGCTAACATCTTCGTGACCGCCGATGGTCACGTCAAGGTCCTCGACTTCGGTCTGGCCCGCCTCGAGGCGCCGGCGCCCCCACGCGGGGAGCCCGTCTCGGAAGCGGCCACGGCGGATCTGCCCACGAGCCCCGGAACCGTCCTCGGCACCGCGGGATACATGTCCCCCGAACAGATCCGCGGCCAACCGGCCGACTGCCGGAGCGATCTCTTCTCGCTGGGGGTCATCCTGTACGAGATGGTCAGCGGGCGCCGGCCCTTTGAGGGCGATTCGGAGGCGGACTCCCTGGCCGCCGTGCTCCGGACGGAGCCGCCTCCCCTCTCCCTGCCCGAGAGCCAGATGTCACCCGGGTTTGATGCTCTCGTTCGCCGCTGCCTGGCGAAGCGGCCCGACGAGCGCTACCAGACCGCGCGTGAACTGCTCGCCGCCCTCAAGGAATTGGCAGGCGGTAGCTCGCTCTCCTTCATGCGGGTTTCGGCCGGGCGGGACGGGTCGAGGCGGGTAGTCCTGCTAGCCGGACTCTTCCTGACGGCCGCCGTGATGGTGGTCGGCGTGTGGCTGAGGGTGGGCGCGAGGCATTCCGGGCTCCCGTCCTTCGAGCCACGGCAGGTCACCAGCCGCCCGGGGCTGGAGGAGAGCCCGGCCATCTCGCCGGACGGGAACACGGTGGCTTTCTGCGCCTGGGAGGGGGGCGCCAGCCAGATATGGGTAGCCGACGTGAGCGGCGGCACCCCCCTGCGATTGACCTCCGGCACCGCAAATCACGCGGCGCCCTGCTGGTTCCCGGACGGCAGCGCCGTCGTCTTTTCCTCGGAGGTCCACGGGAAAAAGACCATCTGGAAGATCCCGCGCCTCGGCGGAGCACCCGTCCTCCTCGTCGAGGACGCCGAGGAACCCGCCATCTCCCCGGATGGTACCCGGATCGCATTCGCCAGGCCGGAGCCGCGGGGCAGCTATCTGAGGATCTGGGTGGCGCCCCTGGCCGATCCGCGGGCGGCCCGGATGCTGACGGGCGATGGAGACGGCACCTGGGACCACCAGGACCTCGCCTGGTCGCCGGACGGCGCGACCCTCTGCTACTGGGACCAGAACGACCTCTGGCTCGTCCCCGCCGTCGGAGGGAAGGCCCGGCCCCTCACCCACGACGTGCCTCCCGACATGGACCCCGCCTGGTCGCCCGAGGGCACGACCCTCTATTTCGACTCTCTTCGCGAGGGAACGTGGGCCATTTGGAAAGTCCCG
>JAJYCJ010000052.1 GCA_021778515.1 Acidobacteriota bacterium | reverse complement strand
AAGGACCGCAAGGAAGCACCGCCGGTCCTCATCGTCCCGGAAGATCAGCCCCCGCTCGTTGCCCCGCGACGTTGCGTGATAGACCGCGCCTGGAAATTCGATCCGTAGAGGACGGGCCATCATTCACCTCCACAGGGCCCTTCATCACTCACCCAGAGACCCCATGGCCATAGGATAGCACAAGTGATGCTAACACTAAAGACCTGACCCTCCTTTTCGGATCCCGAGCCAGCGGCCCTTCGAAGGAGTCCTCAGGATGACCTGCGTATGATGCTTTGCTCCTCGCGTCTAGCGTCTAGCGCCTAGCCCCCATTGAAGGCCTCCCCCCGGAGGACATCACGAAGGCCTCGGCGCGCCCTTCCTGAGCCTGGCTATGATCAGCAGAATCCTCACCGCTCCGTAGGCGAAGACCGTCATCATGCCGATGTAAAGGCCGAAGATGAACGGGATCTGTTCGAAGATGGAGTCCTTCATGTTCAGGTCGACGGCGGTGATGATCCCCAGCATCGCGAGCATGGCCAGCATGAGACCGAGGAGGCGGCGGTACATGGCCATGCGCGAGCGGGGGTCGGTGTAGATCTCGGGCACCCGTCCGTCCACGATCGGTTTGCGGAAGACCTGCCACTGCTTCCGGGACCCCACGTGCTCCCAGCCGGCGTCCTTGAAGATTCCGAAATACTCCGATTTGTCCTGGAGCTTGGAGGGCCCGTAGTCCAGCCGGTAGGCCACGTCCGCGGGCGCCGCCCTCTCAAAGCGGTAGCCGAAACAGCCGACGCCGCTGAGGCGCCATCCGTCGCGCTCCTGCTGGGCGAGCCACCGGCCCTCCTTCTCGTCGTTCCACGCCATGAATATCCGGAACACCCGTCTGGTGGTCTTCTCTCCGCTCATCGCACGCCTCCGAGACGCTTCGCCACTTCCTTGGCCAGCCTCGACAGGGACGCCAGGCGCTCCCCTTCGAGGACCAGGACCTTTTCACCCAGGGGTGTGAGGGCGTAGACCTTGCGCCGGTCGCCGCCCTCGCCCGTTTCGCCGCTCCGCCGGATCAGCTTCTGGTTCAGCAGGTTGGTCAGGGCACCGTAGAGGGTGCCCGGCCCCAGCCTGACCCGCCCGCCGCTCACCGACTCCACGTCCTGCATGATCCCGTAGCCGTGCCGGGGCTCCGTCAGGGAGGCCAGGATGAGGTAGGTGGCCTCGCTGAGGGGCAAGAACTTGGTCGCGGCTTGGCTCAGGTCTTTCATCGGCCCTCCGATTCACTCGCCGGACGATATACCGCCATCCGGTATATCGACTGGCGATATAATAGGCCCAGGAAAGGGCCTTGTCAAGGGCGGCTCGACCGGCAACGGCTCGGCGCGACCGGCGCTTGAGATCCTTCGGAAACGCTTCCCCGAAACAGTCCTCAGATGACGGGGCCGGCGGGATGGCGGGGATAGGTAGCGGCATGGGCGGGCCTTCCTCCCGAAGGCCCCCATGCGCCCTCATCTCCTCATCCCCTCATTTCGACCTCAAAGGCCCCCCCCGCCGCCTTCCTCCTACGGTTTCACCTCGATGACGGCGGTTCCCGTGCGGCCGAAGACCTCGGGCTCGTACATCTCCTCGGCGTGGGCGGGGGCGGTGCGGAAGGTGCCGGAGGTGGTGGCGCGGCAGACGTAGGAGAAGAGGTGGGGCCCCTCGGAGAGGCGCGTGGCGAAGAGGAGGACGCGGTCGTCGTGGCGCTCCACGTGGTCGAAGCCGCCGCGCTTCCACCAGGCCGTCCAGTCGTTGTCCTGGCTCTCCTCCTGCACCTGGGCCCGCGCCAGGTCGGAGGCGGTGGTGGCGAACCAGGACTCCACGGGCTCGAAGCCCGCGGGCAGAGGGTCGCTGACGGCCACGTAGCGGCGCTCCTTGGTGAGAGAGAGGGTGAGCGTCACCTGCACGAGGTCCCCCGCCTTGAAGCTCGTGGCCGGCGGCCCCGCCTCGCCCTTCTCGCTGTAGGGGGCGTAGCTGCGCTCGATGCGGATCCCCTGGTCCATCCCCTGCTGGAAGAGCTGGTCCGCGGCGTACTTGAGGCTCGCCACGTAGAAGAGGGTCCCCGTGCCCTGCTTGTCGAAGGTGAGGGGCAGGCGCGTCCCAGCCGGCTCCCCGGCGAGGAGCTTCGCCATGGGGAGATCGGTGAGCTGGGCCCGGGTGGAGCGGCCCCGGAAGGCGTCGGTGGCGAGCGTGTCGGCCCCGAGCTTGACCACGGCCGTGAAGTCGGGCACCTCCTTCTCGTAACGCTGGTAGTAGTCCACCAGGGCCTCCATGGCGACGGCGTTCTCCTGGGTGTTGCCCCAGCGGCCGTTCTTGCGCACCTTCATGAGCCAGCGCACCAGGCCGGGGACCAGGGCCCGCTCGTCGCCGTGGCGAACGAAGCTCTCCAGCACCAGGCCCGTGGAGCGCACGTTGGAGTTCCAGAACCAGAGCAGGTACGGGTCGGCCAGCTCCTCCACGTGGGAGGTGCCGCCCTCCGTCAGGATGGCGTTGGACATGCGCCTCATCAGGTTGGCCGGCCGCTCGCCCGTCTCGCCCGAGGCGGCCATGGCGTCACAGAGGTAGGCCTGCGCGAAGACCGGCATGCGATCGAGATAGCCGTAGAGGCGCGTGATGGTGCTGTCCTCGTTGCGGCCCCCCTCCGCCAGCACCTTGGCGGCGAAGCACTCCCACGCCGTGAAGGCGGGCCACCAGCTCTCGTTGGTGGGCGGCGGCTGGTTGAGCTGCTGGTCCAGGAAGTCGTAGCCCCTGGCGAGGACCTTGGGGTTCACCGCGTAGCCGAGCTTCTGGGCCCGCTGGTAGACGTGGAGGACGTAGCTCGTGAGGTAGGCGGAGGCGAAGGCGCAGGGCGAGCCCTTCCAGTAGACGAAGCCTCCGTTCTCGCACTGGTAGGCCTCCAGCTCCTTGAGGGTGGCCTGGGCCGTGTCGCGCAGCTTGGCGGGCTCGATGCCGGGGAGCCGGAAGGCATCCCCCAGATTCGAGGCCAGCACCAGCGCCAGGGCGCAGGAGGCCCGCTGTTCGGCGCAGCCGTAGGGATAGTCCACGAGGAAGCGGGCCCCCTCCCCGAGGCCCACCATGGCGGTGGAGGCGAGCTCAAGGTGCAGGCCGCCCACGTCGGGCACCACGCCGGCCGGGATCTCCACCGTCTCCTGCGCGGAGGGGTCGGCCTGGCCGTAGGCCGCCACCGTCTCGGGAGAGACGAGCACCTCCACGGGCAGGCTCTGCTCGAAGGCGTCGGCCTCCCCCAGCAGTCTGGCCGTCATCTCGATGCGGGCTTGTCCCACTCCCTTCGTGCGGACGGGGAAGCGCACCTCGACGGAGCCCTTGGGCCCCACGGCCACGGTCTGGGAGCCCTCGCCGGTGACCTCCAGGATGTTCGGGTCCAGGCTGCGCATGGTGACGACGGCCGTTCCTCCCTCTCTGAGCTGGCTGTGGAGCACCGAGCCGAAGAGGGCCGTGTCGCCCAGGGCCAGGAAGCGCGGGAAGGCGGCCGAGAGGAGCACGGGCTTGCTGATGCGGATCTCCCGCTGGCCCCAGCCGAAGCGCGAGGCCCGGTCCTGAACGACGGCCATGATGCGGTAGGTGGTGAGGGATTCGGGAAGGGTCACCTCGGTCTTGGCCACGCCCTTCGCGTCGGTGGGCAGCGAGCCCAGCCAGAAGGCGAGGACGCGGAAGTCCTTCCGGACGGGGGTGCCGGGGCCGTTCTCGGCGCCGCCTCCCCCGCCCGCGTCGGCGCCCTTGGGCGTGAGCACGCGGCGGGAGATGATCCGCTGGCGGGAGTCCTCCGTGAGCACCTGGAGGGCCTTGTCCACCCAGACCGACTCCCGCACCGACGGGGTCTTGTAGGCCGTGAGCGAGAGGACGCCGTAGTCCACCGCCCACAGGGTCACCTCGGCCTGGCCGGGTGAGCCGTCGGGATCGTTCACCTGGACTTCGATGGCGGCCTTCTCGGCGGGCCGGTACTCCTCCTTGTCGCTCCTCACCGCCACCGAGAGGCGCTTGGCGGCGTCCACCACCTTCAGCTGAACGTAGCCCAGCCGGAAGGCGGGCTTGCCGGGATCGCTCTGGTCCTTCGTGGTGTAGCCCTCCGTCCTCCCCTTCACGAGCAGCACACAGACGTAGAGGTTGGGGATGTCCTGCTCGGTGATGGGGACCTCGACCGTGGGCTGGGTGCCGCTGAGCTCGAAGGTGCGCCGGGTGCGCACCCCCTCGCGCTCCGTGGTGAGCAGGGCCGTGGCCTTCTCCCAGGGCGACTTGATGAGGATCCTGGCGGTCTCGCCCGGCTTGTAGCTCTTCTTCTCGGGCACCAGGTCGATCTTGTTGCTGTCGTAGCGCTCCCAGGCGGTGTAGCCCGCCCCGAGGGCGTAGAAATCCGTGACGGTGGTGGTGGAGCGCCCCTCGGCGTCGGAGGCCGAGGCCCTCAGGAGGTAGTAGCCTCCCTCGGGGAGCGGGATGTGGAGCGCCGCGGGCTCGGCCCGGGTGACCACTTCCCAGTTGCCCCGCTGCACCTCCTTGCGCTCGCACTCCCACGTGTAGAAGCCGCTGCCCTCGGCCCGGCGCACCGAATGCCACTGCACCTGGGTGAGGGTGACGCGAACCGTGACGCCGCTCTGGGGCCGGCCGTCCAGCGCCGCGGCCACCACCGCCGTGTCCAGCCCCTTGTCCGCCTCGGCGAAGTAGGGGGGGTTCTTGAGCCCCACGTAGAAGGGCATGGGGTGGACGAGGAAGGAGGCGCGGCCCGCGATGGTCTGGCGGCTCAGGTCGGTGACGTCGCCCTCGAGGGTGTACTGGTAGGGGAAGCCGGCCTTCACGTCGGTGGCCAAATCGAGCACGACGCGCCCGTCGGCGTCGAGCTTGGCTTCCTCCCGGCGGATGGTCCCGCCCTCGTACTGGACCGACGGATCGTAGCCCAGGAAGACGAACTGCTCCGGCGGGAAGCGGTCGGTGATGGCCGAGGGCACGGAATTCGAGGGTGCCTTGCTGAAGGTCCAGCGGACGGGCCGGCCGGCCATGGGGGCGCCGAAGAGGTAGCGGGCCGTCACGGCCCCCTTGAGGGAGGCCCCGGCCACCGGGGGCGTGCCGCCCAGGTTGGCGTCCACGCGGAAGTCGGGCCGCCGGTACGCGGCCACCAGGAAGGAGCCGTCCACCTCCCGCTCCTGCCCCTTCACCGTGGCCTCCACGCGGTAGTTGCCCAGGGGGCCCTCGCCGGGCAGCGTCACGGCCCAGTCGCAGGCGCTCCAGCCGTTCAGCTCCAGGGTGCGCTTGTCCACCTCGCCGCCCTGGCTGTCCTTGAGGACGATCTCTACCCGCTGGCCCTTGGGCAGGAGCGCCATCCCCGTGGCCGTGTCGCTGCGGAGGATGGCCTTCAGGTGGACCTCCTCGCCCAGCTTGTAGACGCCGCGGTCCGCGAAGACGGTGCCGCGGAGCAGGGGCTTGGCCTCGTCCAGGTCGAGCCAGTTCCCGAAGACCCACGGCTCGATCCCCTCGTTCCAGTCGGAGCAGACGTAGGCGAAGTCGCCGTCCTTCTCCGCCGTCACGATGAAGGCGAAGCGGCCCCAGTCGCGGTGGTCCCTGAGGTCGGTGCCGTCCGCCACCACCAGTCCGTCGCGGCCCGTGGTTCCGGCGAACCTGGCCTTGTTGTCCGGGGTCACGATGGAGACCCTGGCCCCCTCCACCGGGCGGCCGTCGTCCAGCCGCGTCACGAAGACGAGGGTGTTGAGCGGGCTGTCCTTCACCGTGATCCCCAGGTTGGTGACCTGCACCAGCGTGGCGTTCACCTGCGGCGCGGTGGAGCCCGCGTGCCGGGACTGCGGGATGGTGCCGCCGTCCTTCACGGCCGCCCAGACCAGCCCGAAGCCCCTGGAGTCGAGGAATTTGGAGAGGTTGATGCCGTAGAACTGGATCTCGTCGGGAACGGGGTGGAGCTGGCGCTCGGTGGGGGGCACCGGCGGGGGCTCGGAGAACTGCCGCCAGTTCCAGTCGGGCTGCGGCTCCCCCGAGCCGGGCTCGGAGGCCAGCAGGGGCCTGACCTGGAGCTTCTTCACCACGGGCATCAGGTCGGCGGGCTTGAGGGCCGAGACCCACTGCGTCACGTCGGTCAGGTTCCGGGCGCTGAAGGGGAGCTGAGGCCCGCCGGTGGACTCCCACACGCCGTGGCCCGTGCCGAAGCTGGAGAAGGCCGTGGCGTGCCAGTTGGAGACTCCTCCCGCCCAGGTGTAGCCGAGGATCTGCCCGTCGGCCGCCCTGAGCGAGCGGTCCACCTGCACGAGGTAGGAGCGGGCGGGCTTGAGCGAGAAGCCCGCCTCGTCGAGCGTGGCCCAGGAGGAGACGTCGTACTCTTCCTCCACGTCGGCCTGCGGAGCCTCCTCGTCCCGAGCCTGCCCCTCGCCCTTGTCGGCCGCCTGCACCAGGGCCACCGGCTTGGCGGGGTCGGTCACGTCCCAGACCTTCAGGGCCGCGCGCAGGGCCTTCATGCCGACGCGGGCGCGGAACTGCAGCGGGTTGTAGTCGTCGGGGTTGCAGGCCGCGGTGCAACGGAAGCCGTCCACGAAGAAGGTGGCTTCGAGCTTGAGCGTGTAGGTCTGCTCCTTGTTCGGCGTGGCGCTGCCCTGAAGCCCGGGCGCGGAGCCGTCCAGGGTGACCTGGATCCAGGCGTCGGTGGGCGGGGCGGCATCGGTCTGTAGGACCACGAGGTCGTCCGATACCGGGTAGCGTTTGGTGTCCCAGGAGGCCGCCCGGGAGAAGGAGACCGGCCCCTCCTCCTTCACGGCGGCGAAGGCCTGCGCCGCCTTGAACTGGAAGGCCTCGATGGACTTCGGGTCCACCTCCCTCAGCCGCGCCATGCCCTCGGGGGGCAGGGTGGGGGCGCTCCAGTGTGCCGGGTGCGGCTGGAAGCTCAGATGGACGTGGGGGAGCACCGCCTCGATCTTGACGGGCTGGTTGAAGCGGAGCAGCACGAGGAGGGGCGAGGCGGCCTTCCCCGAGAGGCGGTACCAGTGGGTCTTCAGGAGGCGCACCGTGGGGGTGGTGAAGGAGAAGGTGTAGTCCTTTCCCAGCTTCCGGCCCGAAACGGCCGTGGCCGAGGCAGCCACGTTCACCTCGAACCGCGTGGAATAGGGCAGGGCGAGCTTGGGAGTGAAGATGAGGGTCGTCGTGCCCGACCACCGGAAGCTCCCCGACACGGCGGGCCGGATGGAGAGGAAGGGCGCGGTCACCGGTTCCGGGATGCGGCCGAGCGACACCATGGGCTCCGAGAACACCACCCGGATCTCGTTGGCCTGGGCCAGGCTCGACGTCTCGCCCGAGGGCCCCGCCTTGACCACCGACAGCGGCCCCTCGCCCGCCGCCGCGCACACCGACGCGGCGGTCAGCACCGCCGCCGCGAGGAGAAGCCGCATCCTGAGTGCCATGGGTACCCTCCCTGGGAAGCCCCCTGGCCCCGGGTCGCTCCACCGGAGCCGAGCCCCGCCTGTGCCATTGAAACAGGCTCAGGATAGCCAAGATGGCAGGGCGGGGCAAGCGGCGGGGGGCTGGGGACGCTGGAGGGTGGAGGGCGGAGGCGGAGGTCCTCGCCTGGTCCTCTCCGCGCTCCCGGCTTCCCGCTCCGTCACCACTGCCTCCGTGTCTCGGTGGTGATTCCTTCCTTCCGAACTCCGCTTTCCCCCTGTGCTACCATGGCTCCTGCATCGAGGGAGGCCATGGCGAGCATCGCGGTGATCCCGGGAGACGGCATCGGCGCCGAGGTGACGGCGGAGGCCCTGCGCCTGCTGGAGCTCCTCCGCGGCGAGGGGCTTCCCCTGAGCTGGCGCACCTTCGACTACTGTGCCGAGAGCTACCTCGCCACCGGCGTGGCCCTGCCTCCGGGCGGCCGGGAGGAGCTCGCCTCCTTCGACGCCATCTTCCTGGGCGCCCTCGGGGACCCGCGGGTGCCGGACATGGCCCACGCCCGCGAGATCCTCCTGGAGACTCGCTTCCGCCTCGACCTCTTCGTCAACGTGCGCCCCGTGCGCCTGCTCCACGCCTCCCACACGCCCCTGAAGAACCGCACCGAGCGGGACATCGATTTTGTGATTTTCCGCGAGAACACGGAGGGCCCTTACGTGGGCGCCGGCGGATTCCTGAAGCCCGGCACGCCGGACGAGGTGGCGATCCAGGAGTGGGTGGCCACGCGCAAGGGGGTGGAGCGCATCCTGCGCCACGCCTTCGAGGCCGCCCGCCGCCGGCCCCGGCGCCGGCTGGTGATGGTGGACAAGCACAACGCCCTGCGGTTCGCCTCCGAGATCTGGCACCGACTCTTCCGGGAGGTGGCCAAGGAGTACCCCGACGTGGAGGCCCGCCACCTCTTCGCCGACACCGCCTGTCTTCTGCTCGTCCAGGACCCGTCCCAATTCGAGGTGATCGTGACCGACAACCTCTTCGGCGACCTGCTCTCGGACCTGGGGGCCGCGCTCGCGGGCGGCCTGGGCCTCGCCCCATCGGCCAGCCTGAATCCCCAGACCGGCAAGGGGCTCTTCGAACCCGTTCACGGCTCCGCCCCCGGCATCGCCGGCACCGGCCGGGCCAATCCCATGGCGGCCCTCCTCACGGCCGCCATGATGCTGGAGTTCCTGGGCCAGGGCGAGGCCGCCGCCCGCGTGGAGCGCGCCGTGAGGGACTGCATCGCCGAGGACCTCGTGACCCCGGACCTGGGCGGCGGCCTCACCACCCGCGCGGTGGGCCAGGCCGTCCTGGACCGTCTCTCGAAGGGAGCCGCCTGATGGGTATGACGCTCGCCGAAAAGATCCTGGCCCGCGCCGCGGGCCGGAGCGCGGTCTGTGCCGGGGAGCTGGTGACCTGCACCGTGGACAAGATCATGGCCACGGACATCACGGCCCCTCTCACCATCGAGGTCTTCCGCCGCATGGGGGCCACCCGCGTGGCGGACCCGGAGGCATGCATCCTCATCAACGACCACTTCGTGCCCGCCAAGGACATCCGCTCCGCAGACTTCGCGAGGGCCATGCGGGAGTTCGCGAAGGAGCAGGGCATCCGGCGCTACTTCGAGGTCGGCCGCTCGGGGATCTGCCACGTGCTCGTGCCCGAGAAGGGGCTCGTCTCTCCGGGCGAGCTCTTCGTGGGCGCCGACTCCCACACCTGCACCGCGGGGGCCCTGGGCGCCTTCGCCACGGGGGTCGGCAGCACGGACCTGGCGGCCGCGTGGGCCCTCAAGGAGCTCTGGTTCAGGGTGCCGCCCACCCTGCGCGTGGAGCTGCGGGGCTCCTTCGGCCCGCACGTCACGAGCAAGGACGCGGTCCTCAGGCTCATCGGGGAGCTGGGGGTGGAGGGGGCGCGCTACCAGGCCATCGAGTTTCACGGCGAGGCGCTCGTGACCATGCCCATGCACGCCCGGTTGACCCTCTGCAACATGGCCGTGGAGGCGGGCGCCAAGGCCGGCATGATCCCGTGCGATGACATCACCGCCGCCTACGTCACCGCCCACGGAGGCAGCGTGGACAGGGCCGTCACGCCCGATGCAGACGCTTCCTACACGGCCGTTCTCGCCATCGACGTCTCCGCCCTGGAACCGCAGGTGGCCGAGCCCTTCATGCCCAGCAACATCCGGCCCGTGGGCGACTTCCGGGGCCTGCGCGTGGACCAGGTCTTCATCGGCTCCTGCACCAACGGCTACCTGGAGGACCTGCGCGCCGCGGCCGCCATCCTCAGGGGGCGGAAGGTGGCCGACGGAGTCCGCCTCATCGTCACCCCCGCCACCCAGTCCATCTACCTGGAGGCCGTGAGGGAGGGCATCGTGGCCGACCTCGTGGAGGCCGGAGCCGCCGTGACCACGCCCACCTGCGGCGCCTGCCTGGGCGGCCACATGGGCGTGCTGGGCAAGGACGAGGTGGCCCTGGCCACGACCAACCGGAACTTCCGCGGCCGCATGGGCGATCTCTCCGCCCGCGTCTACCTGGCCAATCCCGCGGTGGCCGCCGCCACCGCCGTCACGGGGACCATCACCCATCCGGAGGAGCTGCCGTGAGCGAGGGAGAGATCCTGAGAGGAAGGGTCTGGCGCTTCGGGGACCACGTGGATACGGACGTGATCATCCCCGTCCGCTACTGCAACATGTTCCGCAAGGAGGAGCTGGGGCCGCACGCCATGGCCGGCGCCGACCCGGAATTCGCCTCCAGGATCGCCCCGGGCGACCTCATCGTGGCCGGCACCAACTTCGGGTGCGGCTCCAGCCGCGAGACCGCCCCCGTGGCCCTCCTGGGGGCGGGCGTGGGCGCCGTGGTGGCCGCCTCCTTCGGCCGCATCTTCTTTCGAAACGCCGTCAACGTGGGGCTGCCCATCTTCGAGTCCCCCGAGGCCTCGGCCGCCTGCCAGGCGGGGGACCGGCTCGTCGTCGATGCGGCGCGGGGAGTCATCCGCAACGAGACCCGCGGCCTCTCCTTTCCCTTCGCCCCGTACTCCGCCCAGGTGGCCGAGATCATCGCCGCCGGCGGCCTCGTCCCCTACGTCCGCCGCCGCCTCGGCCTGCCCGCTGAGGAGTGAGGCCCGCCTCAAGGCTTCCCGGCGCCCTGAGCGGCGCTCTCATCCCTGACGAATCCCGCCGCGGCTCCGCACGGCGCCTGCTCCCTGAGTTCGGCCAGTGCGCCCGCGATGCGCCGGATCCCTGCGGCGATGCGCTCGGGCGGCATGTTCGAGAAGTTCAGGCGCATGGTGTTCCGGTGGCCGCCGTTGGGGAAGAACGCCTCTCCGGGAACGAAGGCCACGTCCCTCGCCACGCAGCGGCCGAGGAGCTCCCTCGCGTCCACCCCCTCCGGAAGCTCGGCCCATAGGAAGAGGCCGCCCGCCGGCCGGGTGACGCGCACCTCCCCGGGCATCTCGGCCTCCAGCGCGGCCAGCATGGCGTCGCGCCGCTCCCGGTAGACCGTCGTGATGCGCCGCACGTCCTCGTCCAGGTCGTGGCGCTCCATGTAGAGGGACACCATCATCTGGCTCAGCGTGGAGGTGTGCAGGTCGGTGCCCTGCTTGAGGATGACGGTCTTCTCGTAGAGGGGCGGCTCGGCCGCGAGCCAGGCCAGGCGGAGGCCGGGGCAGAAGATCTTGGAGAAGGTGCCGAGGGAGACCACCAGACCGCGCCGGTCGAAAGCCTTGAGCGCCGGGAGCGCCTCCCCCTCGAAGCGAAGCTCGCCGTAGGGGTTGTCCTCGATCACCGGGATCCCCCGGCGGTCGATCACCTCCATGAAGCGGCGGCGCCGATCGAGCGACCAGGTCCGCCCCGAGGGGTTCTGGAAGTTGGGCACCACGTAGACGAGCTTGGGCCGCCGGCAGCCGTCGAGCCTCTGCTCCAGCGCGGCGATGTCCATGCCGTCATCGTCCGTGGGCACCTCCACCCACCGTGGACGAAAGACGTTCCACGAGCCGATGACGCTCAGGTAGGTCGGGCTCTCGCAGAGCACCTCGTCCCCCTCGTCCAGAAACAGCTTCCCCATGAGGTCGAGGCCCTGCTGGGAGCCAGCCGTCACGAGGATCTGGTCGGCCGTGAAGCGCGTGTCTGAGAGGGCGTTGAGCCGGGCGGCGATCTGCCGCCGCAGGGGCGCGTGGCCCTCCGTCGTGGAGTACTGCAGGGCCCTCGCGCCATCCTCGGAGAGGATCTCGCGCGCGATGGCCGCGAGGCGCTCGCCGGGGAAGAACTCCGGCGCGGGCAGGCCTCCGGCGAAGGAGATGACCTCCGGCCGCTGGGTGACCTTGAGCAGCTCCCGCACGTCCGAGGCCTTCAGGATGTCCATACGACGGGCCAATTGAATTCCCATGGAATCTCCCCGGCGCCGGCGCGAACCGGCGCGTTCGTTCAGACGATGGGCGGCGTCCCGCCGGCGGGACGCTCGTGGGAGCGGGGCCCGGCGGCTGCCGCGCGGTAGGCCCGCACGAGCCGGGAGACCCCCTCCCGGATCTGATCGGGCGCACAGTAGGTGAAATTCAGACGAAGGTGGTTCCGTTCGGGCTCGCCCACGAAGGAGGCGTTCCCCGGGAGGAAGGCCACGTGCTCCTCGGCCGCCTTCTGCAGCAGGGCCGATTGGGAGACCCTTTCCGGGAAGGAGCACCAGACGTAGAACCCCCCCTCCGGGCGGCTCCACGTGAAACCCTCAGGCGCCTCCGACTGAAGGGCCTCGACCATGGCGTCGCGCCGCCGCGCGTACTCGGCCCGCACCGCCTCCAGGTGCCGGGAGAAGAGCCCCTCCGAGATGAAGCGTTCCACCATCCACTGGCCGAGCGTGCTGGAATGCAGGTCCACGAGCTGCTTGGTGAGGGCGAGCTGGCGGACGGCCTGCCTCGGCGCCGCGATCCAGCCGAGCCTCAGGCCCGGGAAGAGGATCTTGGAGAAGGAGCTGAGGTAGATGACGTAGCCGTTTCTGTCCAGCGCCTTCAGCGAGGGCACCGCATCGCCCCCGTAGCGGAGGTCCGAGTAGGGGTCGTCCTCCAGGACCGGCACCTGGTAGCGGTAGGCCAGCTCCAGCAGGCGCCGCCTCCGCTCCAGGGAGAGCACGCTCCCCGAGGGGTTCTGGAAGGTCGGCAGGGTGTAGATGAGCCTGGGGCGCTGACGGGCCAGGAGGTTTTCCAGGAGGTCGGTCCGCATGCCGTCGCCGTCGCACGGCACGCCCAGCAGCCGCGCCTGGGCCACCCGGAAGGTCGCCAGCGCGCCGAAGTAGGAGGGCTCCTCCACCGCGACCGCGTCCCCCGGCGCCAGGTAGGTGCGCGCCACCAGATCGAGCGCCTGCTGGGAGCCGGAGGTGATGAGCACCTCAGAGGCCCCGCACTGGATGCCGCGCGAGACCATGTGGCGGCAGACGGCCTCCCGGAAGGCGGTCACCCCCTCCGTCGGGCTGTGGAGGAAGATCTCGGCCCCTCTCTCCGCCAGGAGCCTCCGGTGAATACGGCCCAGGGCCTCGATGGGGAGCAGCTCGGGGGCCGGCAGCCCCACCGCCAGGGAGATGACGTCCTTCCGCTCGGTGAGGGCCAGGAGGTCGCGCACCAGCGGGTCGGGCTCCCGGGCGGCGCCGTCGCGAGCGAGCTGTAGCCACGGGAGAGGCTGGACCGGCCCCGCTCCGCGCTCCTCGGGACGGGGGCCGAGGACCGACGTGCCCCGCCCCACGTGCGCCGCCACGAAGCCGTCCGCCTTGAGCTGCTGGTACGCGTTCACCACGGTCGTGCGGTTGACGCCCAGAGAATCGGCCAGCCGACGCTCCGGGGGCAGAAGGAAGCCGTCGGGCAGGCGGCCGGCCAGGATCAGCCCCTGGATCGCCCCGCTGATCTGGAGGTAGAGCGGCACCGGGCTCTTGCGGTTGATGCGCAGATCCATCGAAGTTCCCTCGGTCCCAGGCAACCCCATCCAATTCCAAAATTGGATGGTTATATTGATAATGTACGGCCTCATGATACGCCGTCAAGGGCCAATTGCTCGATATTGGACCCATCCAATTCTACGAAGACCGGGCATGGGACCTCCTCAGCTTTCCCTTGACAACGGTTTCGCCCGGCGATCATCCTACCCTCTCAAGAGAGACCGAGTGCGCCCCCCAGGAAAGCCGATACGGCCTTGCCGAGGGCGGGCACCGCACCGAGCGCCGCTCCTCCGAAGCCTTTTCGCCCCATCGGGGCTTGCAGCCCGTCGAAGACGTCCTCCTCATGAGAGGAGCCCCGGGGGCCTGTTGAGGCGAGGACTCAACGGTTGGTGAACCTGAATCGGAGCACCGCACAGACATAGGATGCCGAGAAACTTTCCTCGGCGGCAAAGGGGGTGTCTCGTGGTCAGCGGCAAGAACCGGAATTCACCTGTAGCGGTGGTGTTCCTCGCCGGGCTCCTCTTCGCGGGAGCGGCGAGGGCGCAAGGGACCGAGGAGAAGGGCAATCTGGGCTCCTTCGAGAACCAGCTGGCGAAGCAAGGGTTCGTCTGGCAGGACGGGGAGGTCTGGTTCCCACCCATTTTGGCCATGTGTTGTCAGTGCGACCTCCCAAGCTGTTACAGCAACAATAGATCGAGCCAGTACGGCTTCTTCGTGCTCCCCCCCGCACCGAGCCAGGACCCCTCGGTCACGAACCCCTACTCCGAGTGGCTCAGCGGATACCTGCCGCAGGGCTGGAGTTACGCGTGGCGCCTGGAGCCCGACGAGGCGGTCGTGTTCATCGGGAAGACACCGCCGAAGGTGGAGTACTTCGGCTTCACGGCCTACCTCTACGACCGCTACGTGGCCGGGATGGGGCCGGTGCCGGACTGCACCTACGTGGACGGCAACGGACAGGCCCAGCACAGGGCCCAGCCCCCGTCGGTGCAGAGCCGCTACCCCGTCTTCGCGAGCCTGGGCGACACCCTCAACCAGGAGACGATCGATCTCGCGAGCGGACGGCAGGACCCCTTCCAGAAGAACGTCGTGCTGGTCATGGCCGCGGACCAAAACGTCTTGCGCAAGGTGAAGCACGCCCTGGAGGCGGCGGGCTACCCGGAGAAGAGCATCAACGTCCTGCCCGCGCCCCCCTCCCTCGTCAGGCTGGGGCTGGGGTCCCAGAACGACTCCTTCACGATCCTCATGCGCGTGACGCCGAATGCCGGCGACGACGTGAGCTACTACTACTCTCAGCCCATGACCCTGCTGCGCGTGACGCCCTCCACCCCCGTGCCCGTTTCACAACTCGACCCCATCCCGCCTCCGAAGCTCCGCGTGCGCGGCACGGGGAAGACCGAAGCCTACCTGGAGGCGAAGGTGGACCAGCTCGGCCAGGCCATCGTCGCCCACTACGCGGCCCTCGGCTACAAGGCCGCGCCCGTCAAGATGGCCATCCTTCCCGACGGTTTCAACTGCATCTCGAACATGCAGAACTGCCTCGCGGACAACCGGGACACCATCTACGTCTCCCCGGCCTACAACATCATCAGCGGTCAGCTCCTGCCGGGGCAGCCGCCCCTGACCTTGGGGCCCAACGAGTTCCTCGTGGTCTACGGCGTGCAGCACCAGCTGGTGCGCAAGGCCCTCTACACCAACATCTCCATCATGGGCTGGTCCAAGCGGGCCGCGCCCGAGGTGATCAACGACTCCATGATGGCCAACAGCGCACAGGACTATCTCCCCGACGCCGATCCGGCGCTCTACGCCTTCCAGATCGCTCGCCAGCTAGGCAGCTACTCGGCCCCGCACTGCATCACCATCGGAGATGGCTGCGAGACCGGCATCGCCGCCGAAGAGCCCGTGGCCCCTATTTTCCGGGCCTACCTGGAGCCGGGCAAGAAGGTCGGGCCGTCCAGGGGCGAGGTCGTTATCGACCACGTCCTCAAGTTCACGCCGGCCCAGTGAGGCGCAGGCGCGCGTCCCGGCGGCGGAGGGCGGAAGGGGCTAAAAGATTTCCCACCAAGACCCTAAGGCGCCAAGCTAGGCGGGGATCGTTGGCTGCGAGCTGGACCCCGACCCAGCGCAGGAGAGGCCTCTCGTGGCCGCCCCTCTTGCAAGCCGAGGGATCGCCATGGTGGAGCGCTCTCCAGAGCGCGACAGGCCGTGAGCAAACGAAACATCGGCCCTTGGGGAGGCCTCCTGCCAACTGCCTTTGGCCCCACACCCAGCGGGACCCTATATTTATCGTCAGACGAGTCGATTGGCGGGCTCTGCGGGAATGAACGGGCCTCCCCGGCGCGTTGCATGAAGAGTGGATGGGTTGCCGGCCGTCATCAGGCGGCAGCCCGGTCGTGAAGTCCTCGTCTGGGAGGCCCATGAGTCAAGGCCCCAGGCCAGTCGGAAACGGATCAACCAGGAACTTCCAGAACAAGGAGAGAGATTATGGCGAAGATTCCAGCGTTTGCGGCGCCGTCGCCCAAGGCGCCCCTGGCGCCCCACACCATCGAGCGGCGCGAGCCGGGGCCCCACGACGTGCTCATCGACATCCTCTACTGCGGCGTCTGCCACTCGGACATCCACCAGGTCCGTGACGAGTGGGGCGGTTCCATCTTCCCCATGGTGCCGGGCCACGAGATCGTCGGGCGCGTGAAGCAGGTCGGCGCCCACGTGACCAAGTTCAAGCCGGGCGACATGGCCGGCGTCGGCTGCATGGTGAATTCGTGCCGCGACTGCGACCCGTGCCGGCGCGACCTGGAGCAGTTCTGTCTGAAGGGCGCCGCCTTCACCTACAACGGCACCGAGATGGACCGCAAGACGCCGACCTACGGCGGCTATTCCACGCAGGTCGTGGTGGACGAGCGCTTCACGCTGAAGGTCCCAGACGGGCTCGATCCGGCGGGCGTGGCTCCGCTACTCTGCGCCGGTATCACCACCTACTCGCCGCTCAGGCAGTGGAACTGCAAGCCAGGCGACAAGGTCGGCGTGGTGGGCCTCGGCGGCCTCGGCCACATGGCCGTCAAGCTCGCCGCCTCCATGGGCGCCGAGGTGACCATGCTCTCCACCTCCCGCCGCAAGGAGGAGGACGCCCGCAGGCTCGGCGCCAAGGGCTTCGCCCTGACCTCGGACGAGGAGACCTTCAAGAAGCTCGCCGGCGCCTTCGACCTCATCATCAACACCATCTCCGCCCCGCACGACTACAACCAGTACCTCGGCATGCTGAAGGTCCAGGGCACCATGGTGCTGGTGGGAGTGCCGCCCGAGGCGGTCCCCGTCCACGCCTTCTCCCTCATCAGCGGCAACCGGAGGCTCGCCGGCTCGCTCATCGGCGGCATCAAGCAGACCCAGGAGATGCTGGACTACTGCGGCGAGCACAAGATCGTCTCGGACGTGGAGGTCATCCCGATCCAGAAGATCAACGAGGCCTACGAGCGCGTCATCAAGGGCGACGTCCGCTACCGCTTCGTCATCGACATCGCCAGCCTCAAGGTGTGACGGAGCCCCGACCGTAAGCCCGTCCGGCCCAAGGGTCGGCCGAGGCCTGGAGAGCAAGACGAGTTCGGCCGGCGCGCGCGCCGGCCGAATCTCTTTCTGCTGGGGCGGCCTCGGGGGGCGCCGCGGGTCAGAAGCGCGTGAGCTTCCAGCGCAGGCCGGGGCCGGTGACGGCGCTCGGGGCGGTGAGGGGCAGCTTGACCACCTCCCGCGTGCCCTGCGTGATGACCAGCGTTCCCACGGGCGCGCCCTCCTGAAGCGTCTTCCCCAGAGGAGCCGCCTGCACCCGGGCGTCGAACGAGAGGCCCGGCCAGCCTATGACCGACACGGCCTGGGGCGCCTTCACCTCGATCGGAACGCTCTGCCAGGGCACGTGAACCCGAGCCACCGTCTGGCCCGCCGTGATCAGCGTCCGCGTCGTCAGCGCGGGTGTGGCGGTGTCGATCAGCGCCCGGACGTTCTTCAGCACGGTCTCCAGCACGCTCACCCCCTGCTGGCCCAGCACGGCCCCGATGAGCAGGACCTTCTGCCCGCTCACCTTCCGCTGGGCCGCGAAGACGAGGCAGCCGCCCGCCTGCGGCGTGGAGCCGGTCTTGATCCCCACCACTCCGTCGTGGCCCACGAGGGCGTTGACGTTGTAGGCGATGCCCTGGACGGGCAGGGTCACCTGGGGCATGGCCACGATCTGCGCGAAGATGGGGTTCTTCATGGCTTCGAGGGCCAGGGCGGTCTGGTCGGTCGCCGTGCTCGTGGTGGCGGGAGAGTCTCCGCTCGCGTCGGCGTAGTGCGTGTGCTGGAGGCCGAGCGCCTTGGCCGCGTCGTTCATCTTGGCGACGAAGGCGGGCAGGCTCCCGGCGTCCCAGACCGCCAGCGTCGTGGCGATGTTGTTCCCCGAGGGCAGCAAGAGCGCCTCCAGCATCTGCATCTCGGTGAGCTGCTCGCCGGCCTGCACCTTCACCACGGACTGGTGGTCGGCCTTGTCGGCCTGGTAGACCGCCACGTCCTGCTCGGTCATGGTGACCGACGGGCCCGTCTCGCCGATGCCCATCGGGTGGTTCTTCAGGATGACGTAGGCGGTCATGATCTTGGCCACGCTGCCGATGGCCACCGGCTGTTCGCCCCCCGAACTGCCAAAGCTGCCCGACCCCTGGAGCGCCATGGTGGCCTGCCCGTCCTCGGGCCACGGGATCGCGGGCGCCGTGCCGGGGATCGCCAGGACCTTCTGCACCGTGGGCTCCAGGCGCAGGCCGGGCACGGGGCGCAGGAGCTGGACGACGAGGATCGCGATCGCCGCGAGGATCACGGCCAGGGCCAGGAGGGTCCTCTTGCGGATGATCAAGTTGGACGGCTCTCTCGATTTCATGCGGCTCTCCCTCTGCTGGTGGTCTCTCCATGCACGCGGCCGGCCCCGCCCGAGGCGCGGGCGCCGGACCGATTCCGGATGGGCGCCCCACGTCCGCGGCGCCCGACACGTCCGAAGGCCGGATTATACGGCCGCTTGTGTCCCCCGTCACGCGGCGGGGATCTTCGGCGGGAATCACTAAACCGAGGCCGCCTTCTTCTTTTCTAAAGGGGCGAAGGCGCAGGCCTTCAGAAAGGAGCCCCACATGAAAGCAAGAGGATGGGCAGTGCTCGCGACTTCGGCGGTCTTGTTCCTATTGGCGGGGTGCGTGGAGGCCGCGCCGCCCCGGGGCGTGGCGGTGGTCACACCTCCCGTCGTCGTCCGCGTCGCGCCGCCCCTGCCCCGCGTGGAAGTGGCCGCGGCCTGCCCGGGACCGGCCTACGTCTGGGTGCGCGGCTACTGGGCCTGGGGCGCCCGCGGCTACGCGTGGGTGCCCGGGCGCTGGACGCCCAGACCGCATCGTCGGGCCGTCTGGGTGGACGGGAGCTGGCGCAGGCTCCGCGGCGGATGGGTCTGGCGGCCGGGCCACTGGCGGTAATGGTCCGGGGGGGAAGGGGCTAGTCCTTATCCTGTCGGCGCTGTGCCGGGGAGGGGAACCGGACCGTGAAGCGGTTCCCCTCCCCGCCGCACCGCTCGTAGGTGATCTCGGCCCCGTGAAGGCGCGCCACGGCCGCGGCGATGGCGAGCCCAAGCCCGGAGCCGGGAACGTCCGCCGCCCGTTCCGGCGCTCCGCGGAAGAACCGGCTGAACATTGCGCTTCTCGGCTTACCCCTTGTAATCGCAACATCTTTCCGCCAGCAGTGCCATTTTGACCTCAACCGAAAGTCTGAACCCGGACCTCATGCTTCCGGTTGAAGACAAGATGCCCTTGGGGTGTTAAGATTGGTATGTCGTGATTGGAAAGCGGTAGGGAAGAACATCAGTCGCAAAAGGAGGCCCCAATGATGCGCAAGGCAATGCTTCTCACCTTACTGTTCCTTTCCATTGAAGTATTTGGTCAAACTCAGGGGCTAATGCTCAAAGACAATACTTCAAACCCGAACATCAAAGTCAATATATCAAGCTATTACGGGGGAAGCGTTGACTACATTGTACTCAAAAAGGGGGACGGCACATGGACGGCCAATCTCGTGCTTTCGGGCTCCGGATTGAACTTGGAGTCGGACTTCATGCGCATAGGCAGCAACGTAGCAACATACCTTGATCCGACCCTCGTGAACGATCAAGAGGAGTGGGAGAGTGACTATTCAATAACCGACCAAGAAAAGTACGAGCCACGTTGCATGAACGGCTACGGCAAGGTGAGATTTCTTTGGAACCCCACTCAGACGGGTCAACAACCTAAATGTGGAACGGCTTCTAATCAGTTTGATCCATCAAAATGTTTTCAGCCCAACAACGGGGGGATGTGCGAGTCTTTTCCCACCGCCATTAGTTACGACTCACAGGGACATCCTCAGGTTCATTATGTTGTCAAGGACGCCGATTGGTTGTCATATGGCTCCGACAACCCACCGTCCGGAGTCTATGCCTACTATCCCCAATACGTTTATGAGGGTAGTGTTTGGGAAGATGGCACGGTTACACTTTCCTCTGGAACCGCAGGAGCGTACACGCTCAATTTCCATTCCAGATGGCGCCTGAGCCGCCAGGACTATTACGGCAACGTCGTCCCGACCTCTCAGCAACTCTATTGCGATGACCGCATCTTCTTCGGGAGCGGCTCACTTCTGACCAGCTACGCTTACGACCCCACCTATGCAGCGGATCCATATCACATGCGGCCGCTGACCAATTTGCCGTCATGGAGTGCCAACATGGCGCCCTCCGCGGGCTGGCGCCCTGCCCTTGAGAGCGCGGGACAGTGGAAGCCTTTCATCATGATGTCGAACCAACAGAGCCCGCCTACTGCATGGGTGCTCATCTACACGGCGCAGAATAGCAAAGCAACTGCATACGCGGGGCGCGTGATTCAGACGGGGCCCACGGATAGCGACGGCGTTTACGGCAATGTTTCATCGTTCAAGACCTACTTCTATTTTCCACTCAGCACGGACAGTTGGACGCCCTTCTATACTGATACCTATGTCATCATTGGCCGAACAGAAGCAGCCGTGATGAGCGAACTCTCCCGCATATCAGGAGGAGTATACCCGTAAGTTCTGGCAACGGGTACCAGACTGTTTCTTCCTTGATCCGCCTTTGTCCAGGAGGCCGTGTGCATTGGCCTCCTGCTATTTTTTCCTGGCTACGATGACATCCTGGAAACGTCTTGCGTCCCTACGCCCACACCACGATCCGTAGCGGATCGGCCCATCTAGGGCGAGCGTCATTCTGCGATAAAGAGAGAGAATCGCCTCTTCATCGTAGGCAACCGCGGACTCTGGTGCCTCTTGACTGATACTCAGGCATCCTCCAGCATCGTACTTGAACTCAAGCTGGCTCTCGCCACCTGAGATAGCTCGCCTTGATTCTTCATTCAGAAGAAAATAGGTGACAAGGCAAGGTGCGTCTGGCTTGAGCACACGCTTGATCTCCAGTAGATAGTGCTCAAGCTCGCGCGGAAGCATGTGTGTGAAGACAGACGTTAGAAAGACGAAATCAAATTGTTGGTCCTCGTATGGGAACCGGAAATCGGCAGGAACCAAGCGTCCAGCGGAATTATAGGTCTTGTTGTAAATGTCCACCCATTCGAATTGAAAATTCGGGAATCGAGAGGTGATCGTCTTGCGGCACCACTCTATTCCAGGCTTCACAACGTCGAATCCTTGATATTGCCCCATTGGCGAGAGGTAGCGGGTAAGCGGAATGGCCATTCTTCCCACTCCACACCCCACATCGAGGACGTGGGAATCTGAGGTAAGGCCACATACATCGATGAAGAAGTTGAGATAGCTCTCGCCAGTCTTTGCGAAATCTCCTCCGCCGATGAACATCAGGTGCCTTGGAGGGGTACTCCATTCCCTCCGCCCAAGGAGTGTATCAATTGCATCCAAGAGCCATTCCTTGCCTCGCACAAGCCTGTCCTTCAGAACCGGCACGCCATCGCTAGTTACGGCCATTCGCACCTCCCCTTTCTGTCGTTATGATACATAGGCACAACGATCATATTCAAGGATATGGGATTTTTGGTAGTACTCGGGCAGGCCGTCGCCCTGAAATGGTTCCCGCTTCTCCGTTCCCATGAGCAGGCCCGTCTCGCGCTTCAAACAGAGGTAGGTGCAGTAGAGATGGTGTGTCAGGCGTTGCGCGGTGCTCATCCCGTCGCCTCCTTTCTCACTTGGCCCGAGCGGGCCCGCCCCTTGCCTGGCTCGGGGACGCCATCGGGGTTCGCCCGCCACGCCGCCGCCCGCTGACGCCAACCGCGATCAGTGTGGGAGGTCGGACATGAGGCGAAGATGAAGTTTCGAGGACCGGTGAGGCGGGGCTGCCGCGAACGCTGTCACCCTGAAGGCGGCCCGCGAAGGGATCCCCGTGAAGGGTCTCGGAGGTGGAGCGGGAGCGAGCGGATGGAGGGGCGGCGCGGGCGCCGTGGGTGCCTGCTCGCGCGATTGAGATCCTTCAGGGGCAAGGCTTCGAAGGGGCCTTCAGGATGACCGGCGAGGAAGGGCCGCGGGTGAGCGCGGAGATGCGCCATCCGCGCATCGCGATCGGGCGATCGCTCCCACAGGGGCAGGGGTCGGTCTCCACGAAGAGCTGGAGAGCGCTCCTGCAAGGGGCCGCTCGCGCCGTGGGCGCGGTGGCTGGCCGGGGGGCCGCCGCTCACTGGCCGCCGGAAGGGTAGCAGCCGAGGAAGCGGAAGGAGGTGGCGCGCTCCTCCAGCGCGGAGAGCACCTCCCGCACGGCCGGGT
>JAJYCJ010000148.1 GCA_021778515.1 Acidobacteriota bacterium | reverse complement strand
AGGTGGTGGTCTTCCCGAATCTCACCCCGGCCCAGGCCTCGACGGCCCTGTCGGCGGCCCAGCGCCTCGTCTGGGACCGTCAGACGGGCATCGCCGTGGCCGAGGTGCCCACCGCCTGGGTCGGCAAGCTCGCGACCACACGGCTGGAGGACCTCGGTCCCGTCACCGGCCCCCAGGACTTCGACGCGGCTCTTCGGCTCTATCTTCCCGAGTATATGGCGGCAGGACGCAAGGAATCAGCTGCACAGGCATCGAGGTATGCGGGAAAGGAGCCGGCTCGCCTGGTCCAGCCCCCATCGGTTGCACAAATGCTCGCTGAAGTCGGAGCGTCCAGGCCAGAAGACTCTGGTTGTCTGCAAGAGGGCTTCGAAACCGCTGATCTTCCCATTTGGTATGAGGATGGCGGAAACTGGATTCACTACCAATGGGGATACCCGAACGACACGGGCCAGTACTTTTGGCTGGACGACAACTGCGACGCTCACAGCGGACAGTGGGAGGCCAGTGCCACCCTGGGGGGTACGCTGGGCCAGTATCTAAGCTGCAACTCAAACTATCCCAGCAACACCAACTCGTGGATGGAATATTTTCCCAAGATTACATGCGCATCGGGTGTGCCCGAGGCCTCGCTTGACTTCTTCTTCAAGGTACAGTGCGAACCCAAGTACGACTGGCTGTTTTACGGCGTTTCTCTTGACGGGGTTAACTACGTCGGCTACTCCTATTTCGGCGCCTTGGCCGACCAGTGGTACCTCAACGACCCTTACGACCTTCGCCACTGGGACACATTCGGAGATCTGACGCAGTATTCTGGTTTCTACCTCGCCTTCGCCTTCCAGTCCGACAACCAGATCAACGAGGGCTTCGGGGCGGCGGTGGACGACATCTCCATCTCGGCCACCTCCTTTTCGGTGGCGGCGCAAGCAGACACCCAGTCGGGGCTGGTTCCCCTCACGGTCCACTTCACGGCTACTCCCCTGGGCGGGCAGGCTCCCTATACCTACGCGTGGGACTTCGGGGACGGCAGCCCGCGCTCCTCCGACCAGAACCCCATCCATACCTATACGGCCACGGGGACCTACCCCGTGCAGGTGACGGCGCAGGACAGCACCGGAGCCGTCTCCACGGGCGGGCTCACCATCACCGTGAGCGTGCCGACGCCGCCGGTCATCAACTCCATGGCCAAAAAGGGCAATCCGTTCCGGATCGTGGCCTTCGGAGCCAACTTCATGCAGGGCATCCAGGTCTACATCAACGGCGTCCAGTGGCCCAACGTGAAGGTCAAGAGCTCGGGAAAGCTCGTGATCGCCGGCGGGGCCGGGCTCAAGACGGCGGTGCCGAGAGGAGTGCCGACCCTCTTTCTCTTCAAGAATCCCGACACGACGACGGCCACCTACACCTTCAGCTGGTAGCGACGAGGGCCTCCACGGAGCAGGTCACGGGGGAACGCCCCCCGTTTTCGGGTAGAACCACTCCGGCTAGCGGCTTTCCTTCTCTCACGGCCGGGGGCTGCGGCTCCCGGCCCATTTTTGTGAGGAGGCCTGCGAACTCGTCCTGCGGGAAAAAGGCGGGGCGCCTCCAGCGGAGGCGCCCCCGGAGAGCCGCTGGGCCCGGAACAGGCTAGGGAGCCGGCACGGGATGCTTGCTCGGCAGAGCCGGAGCGGGCGCTGGAGGGGGCAGCTCGGCCAGCGTGAAGCCCGTCACGCGTCCCAACCGGGGCGTTTGCGCGGCCACCCGGATGGCCTCCAGGTCGAGGAGAGAAGCGTCGCGGACGGCGTAGGGAGGGTCCACGTCCGCGCGGGAGAGGTCCTGGCCGGCGAAGCGCAGGGTCATCGTCCGTTCTCCCGCCGCCAGCGAGGCCTCCACCGAGGCGTAGGCCACCTCGACCTCCGCGCCCGAAGGCGACTGCCCCGTCAGGGTGGCCTGGAGTCGGTACGTTCCTGCCTTGGGCAGTTCGACCCGGACGGGCACCTCCACGGCCGAGACCCCCGACGGGTCGCGGAGAACCTGGCAAGGCCGGGCCCCGAGGATGCGGAAGCCGCCCTCCGAGAGGGCCAGCGCGGTGTGGCCCACGCGGTGGAGCGGAAGGCCATCGGCGGTGCCCCAAGCGTCCACCTTGACGTCCTCCATGCCGCCTCCCGGCTCCACCGGCAGGAAGCAGGAGTAGATGCCGTCCCCGGCGGTGGCGTCGGGTGCGACGCCGTCATCCCGCAGGACCACCCGGGCAGGCGAACCTGCCGAGGCGCTTCGGGCCATGGCCGTCACGCGGAATCCGAGCAGGGGAGTCCCATCGTTCCGGTTGAACAGCTTGGCGTAGAGGGCTGGATGCCCGGCAGGAGAAGAGACCATCTCCGAAAGGCTCACCCGCATCCGGTAGCCCGAGCCGTCCTGGACGGCCACCATGAAGGCCTTCGCGCCGCTCTGGGCGTGACTGAAGTCGAGCGTGTAACGCCCCGGGGCGGCGGGGGAGACCTTCAGAAGGGTGGCCGTGGGCGGAAGATCCACCAGCCCCGACATCTCGGCCGAAGAACCCGCGGCGAAGGCGCCCTCGGTCCGGCCGTCGGGCGCGAAGGGGTTCCCCTTCGGATTCAGCAGGCGCAGGCCGGTCTCGGCCGTCGGGACGCCCACGGGCCACACCACGACCCTGGCGTTCGGCCCGCGGAGCACCACCGAGGCGCTGCTCTGGCGCGTGGCATCCACGACGAAGGCGTCGAGCGAGGAGGTGCTGGCGAAGGGCCTCGGGGCGACGTAGGGGGTACGGGGAGCGAAGCCCTGGCTCATCTGAGTAACGGAGCCCGCGGCGAACAGGGAGAGCGCCGGGAGGAGCGCCGCCAGGAGGACGGGTGTGTGATGGCTCTTGTGCGGTCTCATGGGTTCCCCCCTCAAAAGTCGTACGACAGATAGGTGCCGATCGGCCGAAAATCGTTGCGGCGGTTGTGGTGGTGGTTGGCATCGGTCTCGAACCAGAGGGTGCCCACCGCCTCCGCCGAATACTGGGCCACCATGCCGTCATTGGCGCCAGGGAAGCCGCTCACCGCGGCGAGCGCTGCCAGGCCGTAGTCCTCCGCGTGGGCCCAGTCGTTGAAGATGGCCAGCCCGTTATCCACCCCGGCGATGCAGTAGAAGCTCTTGGGGAGGGCGGGCCTGCCCGCCGTGCCGAAGAGCCAGTACTGGTTGTAATAGGCCATCCAGTCGGTGCGGCAATTGTAGGTGGAGTCCGTGTTCTCGCCCACGAGGTCCACCAGCCAGCCCGTGAGCCAGGAGCCCGACAGCGTGCCGGCGAGGTCGGCCGCCTCGGAGCCGTCCTGCGGGGCGGCGATGGTGTTCACCCACCGCGTCGCGTTTACCACCGTCTGGTAATCCGCGTTGCGGTTCGGGTTCGAGAAGATCCACCGCACGACCACTCCGCCGAAGGAGTGGGTGTCGATGACGAGGTCGGTGATGCCCTGCGTGTTGACGAAGGAGGCGATCTGCGAGGCCACCTGGTCGCCCGCCACCCACATGTACTGGGTGCCGTCGTAGTGGCAGACGGTGTAGGGCACGCTGGAGTTCTTGGTGACCGCCGCGATCATGGGCGAGGTCCAGTAGGCGAGCGCCGTGGAGACATTCTGGAGATCCGCCCCACCCTTGCCGTGAACCAGGGCCACCCCCGTTTTGGCCCAGAGATTCAGGGCGCACAGCAGCAGAACCGCGACCAACAGGACGGTACGAGCTCTTCTTCTCATCCCGCTCCTCCTTGTGATGTCCATCCATCAGCAATGATCGTACCAAGGACCGCATGCGGAGGGTGGAAACACCGCTGGAACGGGCATAGCGAGGAAAGCGTCCGCGGCGGCCCCCGGCGCCGGAACGTGAACCGGGTATCATGAAAGGGCCCCGAGACTTGTCTAGCATCCAGCAAACAAAACAGATAGCCAAAGCATTCTCGGTTCACAGCGATTTGTGAACGCAAGCCTCACTCTGGGGCGGACCTCTTGACCGAGGCCAGTACCGGAGGGTATGCTCTGGGGGAATTTGGAGGGAGCTGAAGGTGGGTGACAGGTCGGACCGGGTGAGCAGGATCGAGAATCGGGGCGTTGCGTACGCCTACTATTACGCCTTCGACCCGTCGTCTCCGGCGCCCTGAGCGTCCCGTTGGATCGTGATCAGGCCCGCCGGAGACGGCGGGCCTTTTTGCATGCCCCGAGGAACATCCGCACCTGACGAGGGAGGAGATCATGCCGAAACGGCCCAAACCCAAGGCGAAGAACCCCGTGGCGGACACGGCGCCGACGGGAGACCTGGATCAGCACCGGCGCACCATCGAGGACTTGGACGCTCGCATCCTCGACCTCGCCGCCCAGCGGATGGAGACGGCCGAGAAGATCGCCCGCTTCAAGAGCGCCAGGCGCATCCCGCTCCGAAACTTCGAGGTGGAGGTCCAGGTGCGCTCGCGCATGGAACGCCGGTGCCTGGAGCGCGGGATCGATCCCGCGCTGGGACGGGAGCTGGCCTTGCTCCTCATCGGACACTCGCTCGTGGCCCAGTCTCCCATCCTGGAGAGCAACTACAAGGGCTCGCTCCTGCGGGTTCTGGTGGTGGGCGGGATGGGTGGCATGGGCGGCTGGATGGCCCGCTTCCTGTCGGGGCAGGGCCATCAGGTGACCATCTTCGACACGGCCGGGGGAGAGTCGCCCT
>JAJYCJ010000051.1 GCA_021778515.1 Acidobacteriota bacterium | reverse complement strand
CAGGAAAAGCGATGACGTGATCGACGTTCATGCTTCCCAGACCGGGGATCCGGACGTCGAATTGATAGGCCACGAAAAAGAAGGCCAGGATGAACGGAACGGCCCAGGGATTGCGCACCGGAAGTCCGAAATGCCACAGCAGCAGCAACAGTCCTCCCGAGAACAGCAGGAGAAGCGCAAGATAAGCCCTTGAGGCGCGCTGCATGTCCCACCCTCCGCCCTCGACCGCGAACCGGCCCACGAGTGATGTCCCCAAGGATAGACCGGCGGCGGGGAGGCTGCCAAGGGGGAAGGGGTCAGAGAGATTCGGGAATGGGGATGTGGGATGTGGGCTTGGGGCCTGGAGATGCTGGCGGGACCGGCCCTGTCCCTCACCCACCAGCCATCCAATGCGCCTCATGCCCGCCCGGAACTACTCCCGCGCTCCCCAGGGCAGTTTGCCTTCCGGAGCAAAGCGGAGGCCCGGCCGGGGGTGGGAGGCGACAAGGCGGCCCGTTGTGGACGGGCTTGGAGACGCCTCCATTGTTCTCCCGGCCCCATTCTTTTATAGTGGCCTCAGTCCAAGGGGCGCAGACACGGCTCTCGTTGGCTCGTAGACGCGAGGTCCGGCGTGACGCGTGCCCCAATCGCGAGAGAGGACATCGGCAGCCCTAAGTCCCGGGAGCGAAGGCTTGCCGACCGCCTGAGGTGAGGGAATGGACAACGACGCCAGGAGGGCGCCCTGGTCAGGGCGATGGGGCCTTCCTCTGAGGGTCAGCACTTTCTACCTCCTCTTCGCACTGGCCTGGTTCCTCTTCTCGGACAGGCTGCTGTCCCTGATCGTCCGGGACCCTCATTCTCTTTCCGTGTTGCAGTCCGTGAAGGGCCCCGTTTTCGTGGTCGTCACCGCCCTTCTGCTCTTCGTTCTGATTGCCCGGTCCATGGCGAGATTGGAGCGCTCCGCGGCGGTTCTCCTCGAGAGCGAACGGCACTACCGTAACCTCGTCGAACTCTCTCCCTACGGCCTCTTGCTCCATGACGGAGAGCAGGTTCTCTTCGCCAACCGGGCCGCCGCCCGAATCCTCGGCCTGGACTCGGCGGATCAGTTGGCGGGCAGGCCCGTCCTGGACTTTGTCCGCCCGGATTCCCACGAGACGGTCCGGGAGCAAATCAGGACCTTCCAGGAAGGCGAACGCAGTCTCCCCGTCCTCACGGCTGGTTTTGAGCGTGCGGATGGGACGCCGGTGGACGTGGAGATGTCGGTGGCCGTCTTGCCTTACCAGGGCAGGCAGGCCCTCCAGGTGGTGATTCGGGAACTCACTCAAGGGCGGCGAGCGGAGGAGGGCCTTCGCGAAACCGAACAGCAGTTTCGGGCCCTTGCCCAATCCACCCGCATGGGCATTCTCATCTTTCAGGAGCAGGGGTTCGTGTACGCCAATCCCGCCGCCGAGGCCATCAGCGGGTACACCCTGGAACAGCTCTCTCAGCGGCCCTTCTGGGACAGCATCCATCCCGACCACCGCCAGATGGTCCATGACCTGGGCATCGCCTGCCTGAATAGCAACGCCGCACCCGCCCAATTTGAGATTCAGATCCTGACCCGCGAGGGGGAGACCCGCTGGGTGGACTGCACGCTGGGACGCACCCTCCTGGGCGGCAGGCCGGCGGGCGTCGTCACCATCTTCGACATCACCGAGAGAAAGCGCGCGGAGAAACTGCGGGGGGCCGTCCGCCGGATCGCGCTGGCCGCGAGCGGGACGCAGGGCCTGGAGGAGTTCTTCCGCACCTTCCACGCCGTGGTGGAACGCCTCATGCCGACCGACAACTTTCACGTCGCCCTCTTCGAGGACTCCACGGCTCTGGTGTCCTTTCCCTACTTCGCGGATGAACGGGAGAGCCGGCCCGAACCCCACACACTCTCCCGCACGCTGACCGATCACGCCTTGCAGCGCGGCGAGCCCCTTCTGCTCAGCGCGCGGCAGATCGAGGAGCTGGCCGAGCGAGACGAGGTGGAGCCACCCCGTTTCCCCGTAAGATCCTGGATCGGCGTTCCTCTCAGGATCGAGGACAGGACCATCGGCCTGCTGGAGCTCCAGTCCTACAAGGAAGGTGTCCGTTTCGGTGAGCGCGAGAAGGATGCCCTCGTCTTCCTTTCGGGGCAGGTGGCGATGGTCGTCGAGCGCAAACGCGCCGAGGAGGCGCTGCGGGAGAGCGAGGAGCGCTTCCGGACGCTCGCGGAGAATGCCGCGGCGGGGATACTCATCTACCAGGGTGAGCGCTGGCGCTACGCCAACCCCGCCGCCCTGACCATCACGGGCTACACCCACGAAGAGTTGCTGAGGCTCAAGTTCTGGGACGTGGTCCACCCCGATTTTCGCGAGTTGGTGAAATCCAGGGGACTGGCGCGACAGCGGGGCGAGAAGGTCCCTTCGCACTATGAATTCAAGGTCGTCACCAAGGGGGGGCAATCGCGCTGGGTCGATTTCACCGGCGGAATGATCGTCTACCAAGGCAAGCCGGCCGGAGTGCTCATGGCCTTCGACGTGACGGACCGGAAGGAGGCGGAGGAGGCCTTTCTCCTCCAGCAAACGTACTTCCGCCAGCTCTTCGAAAGCTCTCCAGAGGGCATCGTGATGCTCGATAACGAAGACCGCGTCTTGGCCGTCAACCGGGGCTTCGAGGAGATTTTCCAGTTCGGGAAGGAAGAGCTGACCGGGTCACGTCTGAACGATCACATCGTACCCGAGGGGGGCCGCGAGAAGGCCACTCTCATCTCGCAGACGGTTCTCAATGGAGAGGTGGTTCGCAGTGAAGCGACGCGGCGGAGGAAGGACGGGCGGCTCGTCCCGGTCTCGATCTTGGGTTTCCCCATTCTCCTTCAAGGAGATCAGATCGGCGTATACGGCATTTATCAGGACATCACCGCCCGGAAAGAATCCGACGAGAGGCTGGACAAGCTGGCCCATTTCGATCCCCTGACCGACCTTCCCAACCGGTACCGGATGCGCGAAATCCTGAAGGAGGCCCTCGCCTCCGGCAAGAAAGCCGGCCAGAGGCTGGCCGTCCTCTTCCTGGACCTGGATCGGTTCAAGGAGATCAACGACACCGTGGGGCACGACGTGGCCGATCGGGTGCTGCAGTCCGCGGCGCACCGGCTGCGCTCCCGGGTGCGCCAGAGGGACACCGTCGCTCGCATGGGCAGCGACGAGTTCCTCATCGTGCTGCCCGAACTTCGGGATGCCAGGGAGGTCGAGGAGACGCTTCTCCAGATCCGGCGGGCCTTTTCGCGCCCCATCCAAGTGGGCTCTCAAGAGTTTCACCTGGCGCTGAGCGCGGGAGCCGCGCTTTTCCCCGAGGATGGTGACGATCTGGACACGCTGCTCAAGAACGCGGACATCGCGCTGGAGCGGGCCAAGGCGGAGGGCGGCGACGGATTCCAGTTCTTCACCGCAGAGATGAGCACCTTGGCGACCGAGCGGTTCCGGATGAAGGGCCGCCTCCGCAAGGCCCTCGAACGGCAGGAATTCACTCTCTACTATCAGCCCATCGTGGAGGGCCGCGGCGGGCGCGTCCTGGCTACGGAGGCCCTCCTCCGTTGGAAGAGCCCCGAGGAGGGCATCATCGGTCCGGGCCGTTTCATCGGGGTGGCCGAGGAGACGGGGCTCATCGTGCCCATCAACGAGTGGGCTCTGGAGCAGGCGTGCTTCCAGAACGTCGCCTGGGAGCGCCAGGGCCTGCCGGCTCTGCCCACTTCCGTGAACATCTCCGCCCGGCTCTTCCATCAGAGGGACCTCGTGGCGGACGTCCAGCGGGTCCTCCGGGATACCGGGCTTCCCGCTTCCCGCCTCATTCTCGAAATCACCGAGACCACCGCGATGGGCGATGTGGAAAGCAGCGTTCCAGTCCTGCGCCGCCTCGCGGACCTGGGAATCCGCATCGCCATCGATGATTTCGGGATGGGGTATTCGTCCCTGCTGTACCTGAAGCGGTTTCCCGTCCACTTCCTCAAGATCGCCCAGCCCTTCATCCAGGACCTGGTGGGGAGCCAGGACGATGCCGCCTTGGTCCAGGCCATCGTCACCATGGCCCACGGTCTGGGTATGCAGGTGATAGCGGAGGGAGTGGAGACGCCGGAGCAGCTCTTCCTGCTGCAAACCTTCGGCTGCGATTCCCTGCAGGGGTTTCTCTTCAGCCGCCCGCAACCCACCGAAGCACTCTTGGGCATCCTGGATGGGCACCAATCCCTGCCCTTTCCCTCCCCTCCCGCGTTTCTTCCCTGATCCCAAATTCCGCGATTGAAATGCGGGTGGCTTCGGCCAGGTCTCGGACACGCGGGGGAAAGGCATTGTCCCTTGGACGGGGAGGGCCATGGGCTTCCTCCTCCGATTCGCAGGCCAAGCCTGCCGAATCGTCGTGTTATCCTCCGGGGCCCCGCCCCACGGGCAAAGCCCGTTGGGGCCCCACCCCACCCTTGTGGCTTCCTCGCCCGGCCTGGGCCGGGTTCGGAGGTCACCCAAATCCCTTCGCGGGTGAAGACCGTCTTTGACGGGAACTACCCTCCATCTGCCTTTCGGAGCCACTCCCATGCCCAATCGCGGGATTTGGGCTGATTGAGCACCCGGAACGCCGCCTCGCAACCGTACCCGGGTCCGAACGGAAATCGTCTCACCACTCCATGAACCAATTCGTAACACCGGCGGCCATGCCCGCTGGCCGGTAAACCTGGAGCGGGAGGCATCCTCTGCTTGTGGCAAATACCCCAAAACTCCCAAATGTCCCAGAATCCGTTCCGCGCGCTGGGCGCAAAGCCCTATATTAGGGGTCGTGGAGACGAGCGGCCCCACCGAGATGCGCGGTGCAGCCTTACTGGACACGGCGGCCCTGGCCCGGCCTCACGGAGGAGCCGGCGGCCGCCTTCTGACGGGGGGAGAGCAATCATGACGGCGGTAGTCTACGGAGTTCTCTACCTGTGTGCGGCTGTCTTTGCGATAGCCTGCGTGGCCCGGGCCGTACTGTACGCCAAGGCCCCCATCCATCTGCGCTGGGAACTCTACCCGGTGCCTCACGAAGAGGCCGCGCGCGTCCAGCACGGGGGATCCTACTTCGAACAGCTGGACTGGTGGAAGCACCCACCCAGCTTCAACCTGGCCGGGGAACTCTCCTTCATGGTGCCCGAGATGCTCTTTCTGAAGGCCCTCCACGAGTTCAACCGGAAGCTGTGGTACCGCTCCTTCCTCTTTCACTTCGGCCTCTACCTGCTCATCGGGACCGTCGGGCTGGTGGTACTCGCGGCGGTGCTGACGCTGGCCGCACCGGCCGCCATGGCGGGCAGTCTGGGGCTGGTCCTGCACTGGTTGTACATGATCACCGGAATGGTGGGCGGCGCCCTGGCGGTCGTCGGCGCGGTGGCCCTTCTCGTGCGCCGGCTCACCGATCCCGATCTCGTGAACTACACGACGCCGGGCGATCTTTTCAACCTCTGCTTCTTCCTGGTGGCCTTCGCGTTCATGGCTGCCGGCTATCTGCTGCGAGGTCCCGACGCCCCCGGGGTGGTCCACCTTACCGCCGCCTGGCTGACCTTCGACACCAGCATCGCGCTTCCGGGCCTTTGGTCCGCCGGCATCGTCCTCTGCGCCCTGCTGGCCGCCTACATCCCCCTCACGCACATGTCGCATTTCATCGCCAAGTACTTCACCTACCACTCCGTCCGATGGGACGACGCCGCCACGGCCAACAACCCGAAGATCGCGGCCAAGCTCGCTGAATACTTGACCTACCGGCCGACCTGGTCAGCCCCTCACGTGACGGCCGACGGCAAGCGGAGCTGGGCCGACGTCGCCACTACCAACCCGTGGGAAGGGGGGAAGAAATGAAGGCGAAGATCAGGCTATCGGAGATGTCCCGGCGGGACAGGGTCCCCCTGACCCACGTCGCGAAAGAGGAGCTGATGCCCCTCCCGCCCCCCCTTCAGGACCCGGCCAGCACCCCGGACTGGAAGCCTCTCGCCGATAAGACCAAAGGCGCCGTGGAGTGCGGCCTGGATGACACCTGCGCCCTCAACATCCCGCAGCCGAAGACGAAGGAGGAAGAGGACGAGCTGGTCAAGAAGTTCCTCTCCGGCCTCGACAAGCTCTTCACCCGCGAGAACAACTGGACCTTCCTCCAGCCCCTGGTCCTCACCATGGAGCACTGCGCCAAGTGCCAGACCTGCTCCTCCGCGTGCCACATCTACGAGGCGAGCGGACAGAACGAGGTCTACCGCCCCACCTACCGCTCGGAGATCCTGCGGCGGCTCTACTTCAAGCACGTCAAGCACGGCGGGCTGCTCTCCGCCTGGCAGCACGGGGACGTCACCGTCAACTGGCCGCTGGTGGCGCGTCTGGCGGAGCTCTCCTATCGCTGCAACCTCTGCCGCCGCTGCGCCCAGACCTGCCCCATAGGGGCGGACAACGGGCTCGTGGGGCACGAGCTGCGCAAGCTCTTCAGCATGGAGATGGGGATCAGCGCCAAGGAGTGCCACGACAACGGTTCGGTGCTCCAGCTCAAGGTGGGCTCCTCCACGGGCATGAGCTCGCTCGTGGTCAAGGACAATATCGAATTCATCGACGAAGACATGACGGAGAAGACGGGCGTCAAGGTGGAGACTCCGTGGGACGTTGCTGGCGCCGACGTCCTGCTGATCCACAACGCGGGCGAGATCATGGCCTGGCCCGAGAACCCAGGGGCCTTCGCGGTCATTCTGAACGCCGCCGGCATCACCTGGACCCTCTCCTCCGAGCTGGCGGGATACGACTCCATCAACTACGGCCTCTGGTACGACGACGCCCAGTTCGCCCGGGTGGCCATCAAGCACGCCGAGGCCGCCAAGAAGCTGGGGGTCAAGAAGATCGTCCTGGGCGAGTGCGGCCACGCGCACAAGGCGCTCTCCGTCATCGCCGATCGCGTCCTGACCGGCGAACTGAACATCCCCCGCGAGTCCTCCATGACCCTCCTGCGCGACATCGTGATGAACGACCGCATCAAGCTCGATCCCAGCCGCAACGATTTCCCGGTGACCCTGCACGACCCGTGCAATCTGGTGAGGCTCATGGGCGTGGTGGAGCCCCAGCGGGAGGTCATCCGCAAGATCTGCCCCCAGTTCCGCGAGATGTGGCCGCACGGGGTGGACAACTACTGCTGCGGCGGAGGCTCCGGGTTTGCCATCATGAGCGGAAACAACTTCCAGGACTGGCGGTTCCAGGTGGCCGGCCGGAAGAAGCTGCAGCAGATCCTGAACGCCTTCTCCGACTGCCTGGACCCCTCCATCCCCAAGTACCTCTGCGCCCCGTGCAGCAACTGCAAGGGCCAGTTCCGCGACATGCTGGCCTACTATGACCTGTGGGAGAAGAACAAGATCCTCTACGGGGGCCTCGTGGAGCTCATCGTCAACGCCATGGTGGACGTGAAGCCGGGATTCATCGAATGGGAGTGGCACTAGGGATGGTGAGGAGTTAGGAATGAGGAGTGAGGAGGTAGAGGCATTGAACACCGAGTGAGGCCCGGATCGAGGGGAAGAGGGTGAAATCCCTGCGCCAGCAAGGCTCATCGAGTCCCTCTTGGCTTCTCACTCCCGGCTTCCCGCTCCTCACTGGTCATTGAAGGGGGTTCCCATGGGAAAGAAGATCCTGGTGGTGGATGACGAGCCGGACGTGGTCACCTACCTGGCGTCGGTTCTGAGGGACAACGGCTATGAGGCGCTCGAAGCATTCAACGGCGAAGAGGCCATGGAGAAGGTGCTGAAGGACCACCCCGACCTGGTCACGCTGGACATCACCATGCCCGAAATGACGGGGGTCAAGGCCTATCGAAAAATGAAGGAGGACCCGGCCCTCTCCAAGATTCCGGTGGTGATCGTGACCGGGGTCTCCCACGAATTCAAACAGTTCATCTCCACCCGCTCGCAGGTGCCCGCTCCCGAAGGTTACCTCGAGAAACCGGTGAAGCCGGAGGACCTGCTCGCCGAAGTGCGGCGCCTCCTGGGCTAAGCTGCCCCAGACTGCGGTGAATCCACGGTCGCCGGCTTGCCGGCCGTCCCGGTCGGGAGGCGATGGGGAAGAGCCGCGGGCGACGGCGTGGAGGGATGCCGGGGATGCCTTAGCCCCGCTCCATTCCCGATGGTACGGGGCGGGCTGACGGGGGCCCTCTCAGGTGCGCGGGGGGGCTTCCTTGCTCGTCGATGGCGCCCCAGCCTCTGACGCTTCCCCCTGGGCCATCCAACCGCAACGCGCACTCCGAACCCGGTCCTCGCTCGGCAGATAGGGGCGGATGTCCAACAGCGGCGTCCCGTCTCGGACGTGGGCTCCGTGAACGCTGAGGAGCCTGCCCTCCCTGCCCACGAGCTCCACCAGGAACAGACCAATCGGATTCGGCCTTCTGGGAGACCGGGTGGCGAAGAGGCCATGGACGGAGCGCCCCTCCCTCGGGAGAAGATCGGGCCGGTAGTCCCATGACTCGGCGGGCAGCGTCAGGAGCCAAAGGTGGCTGAATCCATCGATGTCCTTCAGCGCCGCCTCGAATTCGGGGAAGACCTCCAGCGTGGCCCGTCCGACGCGCTCGAAATGCTTGAGGGTCGTGAGCGGGGCAGAGAAGGGCGTCCGCACCACACCCACGGGCACGAGGCGCCAAGAGAGGATCGCCCCGGGGGCCTCCGTCGCTGGAGCGCCTGCCGCACTCCCGTGTTCCTCCCTCCGCCCGGCCCCGGCCGTCATCCCCCTTCTTTCGCTATCGCTTCGCTCCATGGCCGCCCCTTGATGTGCGCGCCGGCGCCGGCCGGGCGGGGGGCATTTTCGCTCCCACGCCCGGCCGGCCTCCCGGGACCGCTATTCCTCTTCCATGAGCTCCCACCCGAAGATCATGGCCTTCAGGTTCGTGAGCGGGGTGGATCCCGTCGTGGTGAGATAGACGTGGCCGATGAGGAAGGCCAGAAGAAAGAACCCACCCAGGACGTGCGCGTCGGCCGCGGCCCTCAGCGTCCATGGAGGCCAGCCGTGGGCGTTGAGGTTCGGGTAGAAGAAGTAGACCAGACCGCTGGTCACCTGGACGGGGATGATGAGCAGCTTGAACCCCAAGTAAGCCAGCCGCTGGAGGGGATTGAGCTTGGCCGTCCGGCTTTTCTTGACCGGGTGCGGGGCTCCCTTGAAGATCCCGGTCAGGTAGAAACCGGCCATCTCCCTGAGGAACTTCCGGGTGGGAATGTACTGCTTCCACTCACCGGTTGTGAAGTGCCAGAAGACCGCGAAAACGATGAGCACGATCAGGGCGAGCGCGAAGGCGTTGTGAAGGTCCACCGCGCGGGCGTAGCCGAGGATGTGGTAGCTCCCGTGCACGTCGAACCCCGTGAACAGGAGCCCCACGATGAGCAGCATCTGGGCCCAGTGCCAGAATCTTTCGAACCGTAGGTACAGCAGCACGCGGGTCATTTCGAATCCCTCTTTTCCCTGGTATTGAAGAAGATCCTTCCCGAGCCGTGCACCACCACGGCCACGCAGGAGATGAGGACGGCCGCCCAGCCCAGGAAATCGATGCCGCTTGAGCGGTCCCGCCCGGGCAGGTAGAACCCCTTCACGCCCGACAACCTGCTCTTCTTGGAGTGGCAGTCCATGCAGGTCAGGGCATCCTTGGCCGGGGCCACCATGTGGGTGATGGGCCAGATCATGTTCGTGCGCACGAATCCGTAGTGGCCGCTGTAGGGCAGGCCGGCGATCTCCATGCCGGTCTTAATGGCCGTAGCCCAGTCGTGGTCCACCCAGAACGCGCCCGAGCCCTTGTCCCCGTAGAGGTGCGGGACGACCAGCTTGTCGAGTTGCGTGTCGTAGGGCTGCTTGCCCTCGTGCACCTTGAAGGGCCAGATCTTGGCGCTCGGATCGTCGTAGGAGCCCAGGGGCTTGTTCAGCCAGACGGGGCGCTGGGCGGGCAGTTTATCGGTGGCCAGCATGAAGCTCATGCGTCCGTCGAACCACTCGTAGGTGGGGAGCACGTTCTTTTTCCAGACCATGGATCCGTGGATGGTGGCGTAGGTCACGTTCCCATCCTTGTCCTTCTCCTCGTACGCTTGTCCGTTCTTCGTCCGGCCGGCCGTGGACCAGTCCCACCACACGTTCGTGGCGAGCCCTCCCCGCGCGAAGGCGGGGATGTGGCAGGTCTGACACGCCACCTTCCGGTAATGCCGGTTGAGCACGAAGGAGGCGTGCGGCGCCTCGCCGTGGCAGGAGACACAGGACATGTGCCCCAGTTTCTGCCCCGGGTACTGGGGAGTCTCCTGCATGTTGGCGGGAAGAAGGTAGTCGGGCCCGGCGATGTGGTGGCCTTCGGTGGTATGGCAGTCCACGCAGTCCATGCCCGCCCCGCTCTTGGCCAGGTGTACGTCCTCGGATTTCTTGCAGTCCAGCAGGCTCTCGTCGAGATCCCCGTGTTTGGTCGCGTCGGCCCCGCCACCCGAAAAGTGGCACCCGCCGCAGTTGGCTATACCGGGACGCCCCACGTGCTGGGCCACCTCGTCCAACGGCACCGCCGGGTTGGCCAGCCCCGCCGCATCCTTCATATAGTCGCCTGTCGTGTCGTGGCAGACGAGGCAGTCCTCGTTCTCGGTCTTCGTGAAATCGAAGGAGCTGTCTTTCCACCCATAACCCGCGTGGCACTTGGTGCAGGCCGGATAGTTGCCCCCCCGGATGCTGATGCAGAAGTTGTTGATCAGCCAGCCCCCCTTGCCGTAGGCCTCGTACTTCTTCTCCGGAACCCTCCAGAGCCAGTGCTTGGTGCCCATGACCTGATCTCCCGCCTTCGGATGGCAGGTGAGACAGGCCTTCGTCACCGCGGGGCCATCTCCGTCGGCGAAGGGTCCCTTCAGGGCCGCGAACTTGGAATGGTCGGCGGTGCTCAGGGCGGCCTGGCGAGCGTGTGCCTCCAGGTAGGGGTGTTTGGGGGAGGCCCCGGTTCCGCTCGGCACAACGCCGGCGCCCGCACGGAACGAAAGCATCACGACGCAACCGGTCAGAACGAGAAGGCGGGCTGGGACGTTGAGGAGCCAGGTGCCCCTCCGACCCGCCCACCGGGACCGGAGCGCACGGTTGCCGACTGCTCTCGGCGGGTGCGCCGAGGAACCTGGCCTCATGGCTCTTGTGTCGTATCTATCCATTTGCAGCATGTCGTGTTCTCCGTATGGTTCTCTTCGGGATTCGGCCCGCCGCCTTATCGGCCCAATGCAGGCGCACACTTCTCCCGTCGCTCCGCCCCTCACTGGGACGAAGCCTCTCATTTGCCACGGCGACGCTCCCACTTGTCGCGGTTATACGCCTACGCGGCGCGTTGCTCGACTAGCTCTTAGCCGCCTCCTGGAGGGACTGGATGAAGTTGTCGAACAGCGCGCTGTAGCTCTTGGCTCCCGTCAGCGACTCGATGGATGAGGGCACCTCGATGACCTTGGCCTTCAGGCCTTCGCGGAAGGCCCTCCCATACTCGGGTGGCGTGTTTGGATCCACGATCACGACGGACACGTTCAGCGCCTTCACTTGCCTGACCAGCTCATCCGGCGCCGGCAGGACGCCGGGAGACTGCTTGCAGGATGCGAAGGTGGGGCCGCCGATCTGCGAGAAGTTGTTCCAGCCGCACTGGGCGGTGAAGACGCGCAGACCAGACAGGGGCCTGAGCTCAGCCCGCCATCGCTCGATGTCCTTGCGGAGGGCCGCGTCGAAGGCCTGGGCGTTCGCCAGAAAATATTCCCGACGCTCGGGCCGCATGTTGCCGAGCCCCTCCGCCACGTTTCTGGCGATGACGATCCCGTTGCGAGGGTTGAGCCAGAAGAAGGGGTCCCCGTGCATGAAGGAGGGCTCCACGTACCCGAAGCACGTCGAAATAGGCACGTTCACCCGCTGCACATCCCGGGATACGTCGATCCATTGGGGCCGGGACTCTCTTCCTTTCTGGTCCAGCGGCTTGATGCTCTCGTGGATGGCGGCCGACTCGTTGAAGAATCCCGTCCACACCACCGCATCAGCCTTGAGCAGTCGCTCCCGGACGGAGGGTTCGACCGCCAGGTCTTTGCGCAGGATGCACCCTTTGAACAGGCTGAAGGTGTCCACCTGGTCGCCCCCGACGGCGCGGACGATGGCCTCGATGTCGGGCTCGGCCACCGCCACCTGCAGTCGCGCGTGCTCCGCCGCCGCCGAGTGCACCCCCAGAATCAGCAACCCTGCCAAACTGAGAAGAGCCTGCAAGGCCCTTTTGTTGCGTTTTGGGACCATCGCTCCACCTCCTCGGCAAAACGCGGTCGTAGTCTTCACCGCGCTACGCCAGGCAATTTGAACTTTGGGTGGTCCAGCGTATGGCTGGCGTAAGCAGCCACCACCTCCACCACACTTCCCGATAGGCCTGCCAGGACCTCGATGCCCCGGCGTCGAATGTCTCCCTCCAGCTCCTGCCCGATGGCTCCGCACAAGAGCAGGCCCACCCCTATGGATTGAAGCTTCTCCGCTCGTTCTCCAGATCCCAGTGAGGAACACTTCTTCTCTCCCATCTTCTGAAATCCACGCTCGTCGAGTCGCCACAGGCTGATTCTGTGACAGAAATCAAAGGTCGGCGAAACCCTCCCGTTGAACTCAGGAACTGCAACCAGCACGGCCACCTCCATGGCATTCATAGCAACACCGATGCCATCGTGGCAAGCCATTGAAAAGGCTTCATATCCGCTCCCCATGACGGCCCAAGAGGCACCTCGCTTGATGCAGATTGCGTCAGGTCCATACCCGATGATTGCAGAATGCATCCTTGTCTTTGATTGGGCCGAAGATCATCAGGGGATGCACGCTGCACTGGTGTTGTGCCCCGTATTGTGGTTCCCATGGATTCTACAACCCTTCCCAAGGGGCTCCGCCCCTAGGGCGCCCGCCTGCGGCGGGACGCCACCCCGAAGGAGCGGGGAGGCTTCCTCTCCGCACCCCTCCGTGTGCCGTCTTTCGCATGCTTCCATGGAAAACCCATCTCTGGGACAGCACGCTAGCCGGCTCTTCCTGAGTACAAGGTAAGATCGGGGGCGCAAACGGACGGCGGACGAAAGGGGGCGGGGCGGTGGTTACCGCCTTCCGGAGCGAAGCGGAAGAAGGCGCATTCCGCGCCGGTGGATCAAGGCGCCCGGCCCCACCGACGCCGCAACGGCGCGGCCGAGGCCCGGCCGGGGCCACAGCCGGCGAGGCGGTCAATTGGGGGCGGCCACATGGGGAAAGATGGGGGATGAGATGCACCGTCACAACAGGATCGTTGGAGCTAATCGAGACCGGCGTGTGCTCCCCGCTTCAGCTTTCGCCAAAGCGTCGTCTTGTGGATGCCCAGGTCTCGCGCAGCGGCGCTTCTGTTGCCGCGGTTGCGTTCGAGGGCCGAATAGATCATGGACAGTTCCGCCTGCCTCAGGTCCTTCGCCGCCGGCGGGGCCTCGGCGTGCGCGGGGGACGCCGGAGAGAGGGAGGCCGGCAGATACTCCGGGAGGATCACTCCGCGCCGGCAGAGCACGAAGGCGTGCTCGATGGCGTTCTCCAATTCCCTGACGTTGCCCGGCCAGGCGTGGCGCATGAGCAACTCCATGGCCTCCGGAGAGATGCCTTGGATGTCGCGGCCATGAAGCCGGTTGAGCCGGTCCACGAAGTGCCGCGCCAGTAGGGGAACATCTTCGGGCCTGTCCCGGAGGGGAGGAATTGCAATCTGCACCACGTTCAGGCGGTAGTAAAGGTCTTCTCGGAAGCGGCCCTCCCGCACCTCTTCCTCGAGGTCCTTATGGGTAGCGGCGACGAACCGGACGTCGGCACGGACGGTCTGGTTGGAACCGAGGCGCTCGAAGGTGCGCTCCTGCAGAACCCTGAGGAGCCTCACCTGGAGAGCCGGCGAGACGTCACCGACCTCGTCCAGGAACAGGGTCCCGCCCCGGGCGGCCTCCAGCCGTCCCTGTCGGCTCCGGCTCGCCCCGGTGAAGGCTCCTTCGACGTGGCCGAAGAGCTCGGACTCGAGAAGCGTGTCGGGCAGGGCCCCGCAGTTGACCGACACCAGGGGCCCCTTGGCCCGAGGGCTCAGGCCGTGGATGGCGCGGGCGAGCAGCTCCTTTCCCGTGCCGCTCTCCCCGCGGATCAGCACGGTGCTCTCCCCCTCGGCGACGAGCGGCAGTACGTCGAAGACCTCTCGCATTTTCTGGCTGGCCGAGAGCATGTCTCCGAAGGCGTGACGGCCTTCCACCTCCTTGCGAAGCTGCTCCACGAGGGACAGATCCCTGAAGGTCTCCACTCCCCCGATGACCCGCCCTTTCCCGTCCCTCAGAAGGGCCGTGCTGACGCTGATGGGGACCCTGGAACCCGCCGCGGTCAGGATGTGTACGCGCTTGTTGGTGACGGGGCGCGAGGTGGCGATGGTCTGTTTGAGGGCGCAGTTGCCCTCGCAGATGTCGGCCTTGAAGACCTCGCAGCACGGCCTGCCGACCGCCTCCCGGACATCGACGCCCGTGATCGCCTCCGCGGCCCTGTTGAAGGAGGTCACCGTAAATTTCCCGTCCACGGTAAAGACTCCGTCGTTAATGGAGTCCAGAATGGTCTTCACGTCCGACGGCCGGGGGAGGCCATGTGCCGGCAGGCCCTGTCCGTCCCTTCCCTGAGTTCTCACGGCGTCCTCCGCAGCCACCGCCCGGGCCGGCTGGAGCGGGCGCTGGGCCGGCCACCGGCCCGGCGTCAGCCCCTATCCCTGTCGAGGCCTTGACTTAAGAACGCGGAGCGCCTCCTTGAGGGCTTCGGGGTCCGCGCTCTTGATGAGCTCTTGCAGCTCATCCCTCTCCGAGTTCACCGGCGGGGAGCTGGCCTCGGGCAGATCGACGCGCATAGCGGCGGCGACGGCCTTCACGAACTTGGCGGCCGTGACCGGCTTGTCCAGGTAGGTGGTGGGACCCGACATGGTGCTCTCGGCGAGCGAGGCCGCGGCGTTAAGGTCCCTGCGCACCTCTTCGTCCCGCGCGTGCCCCGTCACGAACAGGACCGGAATCTTGCTCCAAAGGGGGTTCTTGTGGAGCTCGTGAAAGAGGACGACGCCCGACTTGCCCGGCATCACCATGTCCAGCGAGATGCAGTCGGGGGGGTTCGCTCCAATCTTCCCCATGGCCTCATCCACGCTCGAGGCCGTCTCCACCTGGAAGCCGGCGTCCTGGAGGGCCGTGGCCAGAAAGAACACCACGTCCTCCTCGTCGTCCACCACCAGCACCCTCTTGCCCTGCGATTTCTCCATGGAACCCCTCCTCCATACGGCGGTTCAGCTCGGCCCGGCCGCACTTCCACCGTTGTCATCGCCGGGGCCGGTAGGCTTCGGCAGCCTCTCCCGCGGCAACAGGATCCGAAACGAAGTGCCTTGCCCTTCTTTGGATTCTACCAGGATTCTGCCCCCGTGTTCCTGAACGATCTTGCGCGTCAGAAGGAGCCCCAGGCCCGTGCCCCCCGCGCCCTTGGTGGTGAAGAAGGTCGTGAAGATCTTCTTCTTGACCTCGTAGTCCATGCCGCAGCCGTCGTCGGCGACTTCGAAGACGAGGACGCCGTCCTCCTCCGAGGTCTTGAGCCGCACCTCGCAGCCCGGTTTCTCGCTCGTCTGGCAGGCGTCGATGGCGTTGGAGATGAGGTTGGACAGGCAGGTGTGGATGCCTTCGGCATCCAGCGGGGCGCGGGCGATGCCCGGCTGGAGATAGCCGGCGAGCCGGATGCCCGATTTGCCCGCCGTCTCCCGGAAGAGCTCCAGCACCTCGCCGGCTACGGCATTCGGATCGACGAGGGCGACGGAGGGCACGCGCCCCTTGGAGAACCCCAACAGGTTCTTCACCAGGGCGGATATCTTCTCCACGTTCCGGCTCAGCATCTCCATGCCGCGCTGTACTCTCGCCGTCTCGTTCTTGCTGAGCCCCGACTGCATGACGTAGATCCCGCCCTCGAGCCCCATGAGAACGTTCTTGATCCCGTGCGCGAGTCCGGCCACGGTCTGGCCCACGGCCGCCATCCGCTCCGCCTCCAGCTTTTCCTTCTCCAGGTCGTGCAGGTGGGTGACGTCGGTGGCCATTTCGATCACGAAGTTGACCCTGCCGTTGGGATCGCCCGCCTCGCGCGAGAGCGGTGAGGCGGTCACGACGTAGTGCGTCTCCTCTCCCGACGCCGACATCCCCACCTGGGTGGAGGTGTGGTCCTGCCCGTCCTCGAACACCATGAGCGCCGGGCATTCTCTGCAGGGTCGGTCGCGGCGCTTGTACACCTGGTAGCACCGGCTGCCCCAGGCCCGCCCGAAGGTCTCCCGCATCTTGCGGTTCGCCCTCACGATCTCGAGGTCGCGGTCCAGCACGGTGATGTAGGAGGGCGCCCTCTCGAACAGCAGTTCGTTCTCGTGCTGAAGGCTGCTGGCCTCGTTCACGTTGGACCCGATCCAGACCAGGTACGGAGGCCCCGGCCTTGTGCCCGAGCCGAGGGGAGCGATCCGCACCACGAAGTGAGAGGTCAGGGCCCCTCCCATGTGCAGGCGGTCGTCGCAGGCCCTGACCTTTCCATCCTCAAAGGTCCAGGCCGCCATGCAGCGCTCGCAGGGAGCGTCCCGCTGCTTCAGGAGCTCATAACACCGTTTCCCATTCCACGGCCCGAAGACCTCCCTGAAGCGGCCGTTGGCCTCCACGATCTCGAAGTCGGCATTGAGGACGGCCACCATGATGGGGGCCTGTTCGAAGAGGTGGTCGTGAAGCAGGTCCTGGATCTCACCCACGGTGGACTCCTCAGCTCCGTTCAAAGAGCGCGGTCAGACGAATGAGCAGGTTGTGGACGGAGATGGGCTTCTCGAGGTATCCATCCGGCAGCGGGACGTGTTCGAGCGAGAGCTGCCGGAGGGCGGTCCTCTGAAAGTCCTCCTCCTTCGAGTATCCGCTGATGATCAGCACCGGCACCTTGGCGGTCGCCTCCCGCCGGCGCAGCTCCTTGTAGAGCGACAGCCCCGAATGGCCTGGCATCATGATATCCAGCAGGATGAGATCGGGGGTCTCCCTGTCGGTGGCCTCGAGGGCGGCATCGGCGTCGCTGGCACCGATGGCACTGAACCCGTTGTCCTCGAGCACCGCCGAAAGGTACTCCACGATGTCCTCCTCGTCGTCCACCACGAGAACCCGCAGCGGCCCCCTGCTGGCGGCTTCCGCGGGAATCATGGCCGGGCGGCCTCCTCGGGCTGCGGCGGGAAGGCCGCCAGGTAGATCTTCTCCGACTCCGTTCCCGAGTTGTGGCACGCGCCGCACCGGCCCAGGTTCGGCTTGTTCAGCTTTGGGTCGGAGGCCTTCTTCGCGTGGCACGGGATGCACATCTTGTGCATCGCGTCCTTATAGCTGCAGGCCGTCCGTACGTCGAAGACCTTGACCACCGGGTTCTTCGTCATCATGTCCTTCTCGTGGCAGCCCGAGCACTTCTTGACCGCCGCTAGATCCACCGGCCTCCTTTTGCCGTGGCACTTCACGCAGGAGGCGTCGCCTCCCAGCCTCGCCACGTGCCGGTCGTGGCTGAAGATGTTCGTCGGCGTGTAGAGGCCCCGGTGGCATTCGCTGCAGGGGGTTCCCACGTCGCCCGCCATGTGAAGGTGGTGGCAGAGGACGCAGGACTGCTTGCCCCCGTTATCGTCCTGGTGGCGCTTGTGGTCAAAATAGACGTAGCGCGGCCCATCCCCCACCCTGAGAATGTCCGCGCCCCTGGCCCGCTGGATGGGCCTGTCGACGGCGGGTTCGGACTTGGGCGCCAGCGTCAGCCCCACGGCCATGGCCAGCACGAAGAGCAGGGAGTAGACCCGCAGGGATTTCCGCCATCCCTCCCCCAGCCAGACCTGCGTGAAGGGGGCGAAGCGGGGGGTCGACTTCTCCACGGTGGCCCGCTCCCGCTCGATCGTCTCCAGTTCGTGCGGGTCCACGGGGAAGTGCTCCTGGATGAAGAAGAAGACCAGTCCGCAGGCGGAGACGATGCCCAGGCTGATGGCGAATTCCGTCCAGGCAGGGAAGTAGAAGCTCCGCGTGGCCCAGACCTGGGAGATGCCCGAGGCGTCGATGCGGTTCAGGACGAACCCCAGCACCGACGTGAGCGAGGTGAGCCAGAGCGCCGTGGGCGAGCGCCGAACCGCCGGCAGCGAATAGAGGATGATCGGCAGGACCGTGGAGATGAGCATCTCGAAGAGGAAGAGCTTGCTCTCCCAGGTGCCCGCGAACATCAGCCCCAGCTTGTGCTGCGCGAACAGATCCACCAGCTTGAAGGCGAGGTAGAAGGAGAGCGCCCAGGCGGCGATCTTGGCGAGCCCCGAAAGCATGTCCAGCTCGGGCTTGCGCCGATAAAGCCACGAGGTGATGGAGGACTCGAACATGACCATGCTGAGGCCCAGGCAGATGGCCGAGACGAAGAAGAGCTCGGGCAGCAGGTGGCTGTACCAGAGCGGGTAGACGCGGAAGGGCATGATGAGCAGGAGAGAGCCCAGCGACGATTGGTGCAAGGTGGAGAGCATGATCCCCAGGATCATGATGGGCAGGGCGAGCCTGGAGAAAAATCGGTAGGCCCTCTGGAAGGGCGTCCGCTCGAGGATCGTGGGAGCCAGCTCGAGGGCAAGGACCGTCAGGTAAAGCATGACGCACCAAGCCACCTCGAAGAGCGCCGAGTGGATGTTCCAGAAGATGATGGGATGCCAGATGTGCCAGGGCAGGCCCAGGTCGAAGAGGAGCCCCACGGCCACGGCGCCGTAGCCGAGGAAGGCCGTCAGGATGGCCGGGCGCGCCGCGGCGTGGTAGCGCTCCTTCTGGAAGATGTGGACGATGGCGGCGATGACGAATCCCCCCGCCGCCAGGGCCACGCCGCCCATCACGTCGAAGCCGACCCACAGCCCCCAGGGCGTGGTGTCGGAGAGGGCCGTGGCGGCGCCCAGGCCGAAGGCGTACCGCAGGATGGCCACGGCCGCGGCCAGGCCGCAGATGAACCAGAGGATTCCCTTGAAGACGAAGATGCGCCTATTTTCCATGGCCCCTCTCCTCCCGCCCTGCGTCCGTGCTGTCCGAGTGCTGGCCGGCCAGTGCCCGGCGGCGCTCGATGATCCAATAGATGGCTCCCATCAGGGCCCCCATGCCCACGAATTCGAACGGCACCATCTTGAGTGCGGCCCAGGTCTTCCGGGGCAGAGGCTCGTCGCTCAGCTCCTTGCTGTCGTTCCAGCCCAGGAAATCCAGGGAGATGTCGGCGATGTACAGGACCGACGTGCCGCCCACGATCTTCTCGCCCCAGATGCGCTGGATGTACTTCTTGGGCTCGGCGGCCAGGCGCTTGTGCGCCTCCGCGAGCATCTCCTCGCGGGTTCCGAAGAGGGTGGCTTTCGTGGGGCAGGCCGTGACGCAGGCGGGCTCCTTCACCTCACCCGACTTCAGGTGGGGGTAGCACATGATGCACTTGCGCACGGAGGGAGCCGCGGAGGTCCACTCGTAGTGGGGGATCCCGAAGGGGCATCCCAGCATGCAGTAGCGGCAGCCCATGCAGATGCTCTTGTCGTAGATGACCGGCCCCTCGGGCGTCTTCTGGAGGGCCCCCACGGGGCAGACCGAGACGCAGGCGGGCTGTTCGCAGTGGCGGCACTGCTTGCGCACGAAGTGGTTGTGAGGTTTCCGGATGACCGTGGTCCAACGATCGGCCGAGAGGCCGTCGGGGGTGGAGCCCGGACGGGGAGGCGGTCCCTGAGCCGGCAGGTGGTTGATCTTCTTGCACGCGGCCACGCACTGCTCACAGCCGATGCACTTGGTGACGTCCGTCAGGATGGTGGGATTCTGGATCATACCGGCTCACCTGCCTTTCCCAGGGATGCGCGCACCTTCGCTCCGGCGCCCGGAACGAAGTGCCAGCCCAGCTCCCAGGAGATCCTCGTGAAGGGGAAGAGCGCGGCGTGGGCCAGCTTCGTGAAGGGGACGAGCAGCAGGATCAGTTCGGCGCCCAAGAGGTGGACCAGATAGATGACGGTGAAGGGCAGGGGATTCGAGGCCGGGTGGGCCACCCAGTAGCCCGAGAGAAAGGCGATAAAGCAGAGGGCGAGCAGGAACCAGTCCTGGAAGGTCCCCAGCGTCCTGGAGGCGCGATCCGCCAGCCTGAGAAAAGCCAGGGCGGCGAGCCCCAAAAGGGCGGCCAGCGTGAGCCCGTCTGAAAAGCCGGGGGGCAGCGTGGGCCACGAGAGGCCGATGCCCTTCCGGATCAGCTCCACGTGGCCGGCCAGGAAGAGGGGCACGAGCAGCATCCCCGCATGGAAGAGGAGCGAGGCGAAGGTGTAGAAGGTCCGGGTCCCGCGCAGCGCGTTCACGGGGACGATCCATCCCAGGCTGCGCTTGAAGAGGAAGCTGACGGGCACGTGCTGGTCGCCTGCCTTTTCGTAGGCCCTCCAGAGCTCCACGACGGTCACCACGACCTGCCGCAGGATGCCCAGGAAGAACACCATGAAGGCGAAGACGAGCAGCGGCCCCCTGACGAAGTGAGTCACATTTCCCATGAGCCGGTCCCCCCAGAATTACAGCACGATGGCCTTGTAGATGAGGTCGTGGAGACCCACCACCTCGACCCCTTCCAGTCCGTTGTCTTCGCAGACCTCCCTGAGCTGCTTCTTGCAGTTGGCGCAGGGGGCCACCACGTAGTGCGCTCCGGTGGCGCGGATCTGCTCCGCCTTTATGAATCCGGTGGTCTTGGTGCGGTACGAGCGGATCTCGTCCACCGAGACCGTCCCGCCGCCCCCGCCGCAGCAGTAGTTCTTGGCCCCTTTGGGCTCCATGTCCACGTAGTTCTTGCAGAAGGAGCGGAGGATCTCCCGCGGCTGGTCGACGATCCACCCCGTGCGGGCGAGGTTGCAGGGGTCGTGGTAGGTCACCCGCTCCGTGATGACCTCGGGGTTGAGCTTGAGCTTTCCCCGCCGGAGCATGTCCACCGTGACCTCCATGATGTTCATGACGGGGATGGACGACTTGCCGCCCCCGAAGGAGGGCACGAAGAGCTTGGCGCTCCGGGAGGCGTGGCCGCACTCTCCGATGAGGATCTTTTTCCCCTTCAGCCGCTTGATCTCTTCGATCTCTTTCTGGATGATCCTCTCGGCGCACCAGTCACTGTAGAAGAGGCCGTAGTTGATCCCGTCGTAATAGCCCGTGCCGATGGTCCAGCGGTCCGTCTCCCCCGCGGCGTGGAAGGTGACGGCGATCCCCTTGAGCGTCTCCGCCTCCAGGAGGTAGTCGCTCACGGCGGGGAAGAACACGAACTCGCGTCCCTCCCGATCCACCGGGAAGCTCACCTCCACGCCCTTCTCGTCCTTGATGTCGTCTTGAAGGAACTCCAGGGTGTCCAGGAGGGCCGGGACGGGGATGGCCGAGGTGTTGCCGGTCTTCCCCTCGAGCTGCTCGCGCGTGGCCACCACGAGGGCTTTCGGGATGATGTCCATCTCGCTCAGGATGTACCGGGCCAGGTGGGTGACCAGGCCGTGGTCGATGCCCATGGGGCACTCGAAGGAGCAGCGGCGGCAGGCCGTGCAGTGGTAGACCGACTCGGCCAGCTCCGTGATCTTCTCGTCGGTGAGGAAAACGCTCCCCGTGATCTTGCTCTGGAGCACCCCTCGAAAGGTGAAGTGTCGCCGGTAGATCTCCAGCAGCAGATTGGAGCGGTAGCACGGGACGTCCTTGGGGTCGCGGGTCTTGACGTAGATCTGGCAGGCCACCGCGCAGTTGGCGCACTTGGCCCCCACCCGCGAATAGGTGTCCAGGAGCTGGCCGTAGTTGCTGTGCTTGAGGACGGCGGCCATGATCTCCAGGAAGCGCTTGACCTTATCGCCCGGGTAGAGGCGCTCCACGTAGTAGCTCGTTCCCAGGATTTGGTGGGGCAAGAGCGGCGGCGGCGCCTTGACCTTGCTGGCGGCCGGTGCCGCTGGCGCCGCCGTCTTTGCCGCCTGTTGTCCAATCGCTGCGGGCTGATCCTGTGCCATGGAACCTCCCCTCGGGTATGAAGCGGTGCCTGGTCTCACGTCTCGTTGCACTCTTCACCCGACGAACTCTCGTGGGCGAAGCGCTGGAAGTAGTCGCATTGCTCGCAGTCGCGAAAGCGGCGCGCGGTCAGCGGCAACAGGCCGTGGAGCTGCCAGCAGTTCAGGGCGCCGGAGCGATGGATGAGGCACCTCTCGCACGCCTCGCCTTGCAGGCTACCCTGACAGTGGAACTCCCAGCAGAAGGGCCGCACGTCCTTCTCTTCGTCCAGCAGGGCCGTCTCCATGCCCCGTTCCAGCATGAAGGTCCTCAGGTCCTCCAGGCGGATCCGGTACTGCCCTCCCG
>JAJYCJ010000147.1 GCA_021778515.1 Acidobacteriota bacterium | reverse complement strand
ACTGCTCCCGCATGCTGCCCAAGCCCTACCGGATGAAGTTCTTCGAGATCCTCCACGCGGCCTGCACCGCCGTGCCCTGCCACCGCCTCACCTTCGCCAAGGACCACCTCGACTGGGACGCGGTGGACCGGGCGATGAACGGGGGATGAGCCCCCTCCCCACGCACCTCTATTCGGGCCAGAGCATGGCCCCGCTCTTCCGGCCGGGGGACGCGCTTCGCCTCGAGGCCGTGGCCCTGGAGCGGGTGCGCCCCGGCGACGTGGTGGTTTTCCGCCCGGCGCGGGAGGGCGACGGCCGCATGGCGGAGGAAGAGGGCATGGTTCCGCCCCTCCCCGATCGCGCCCTCTGGCCGCCCTCCTCCGCCGAGGGCAGCCGGCGCGTCGTCCACCGCGTGGTGGCCGTGCGCGAGGAGGGGCTCGTGACCCGGGGGGACGCCAACCCGGGGCCCGACGAGGGCCTCGTGACGGCCGACCGCCTGGAGGGACGCGTGGTGGCCCTGGAGCGCCGCGGCCGGGTTCGGCGCGTGGCCGGCGGCCGGCTGGGTTGGGCGCTCGCCGCCCTCGCCCGCCTCCAGCTCCGCGCCCTCCGCCCGCTCCGCCGCCTGGCCGCCCTCCCCTACGCCCTCCTGCGCGCGAGCGGCCTCGCCCGCCGCTTCTGGCGCCCCTCCCTGCGCACCCTCACCTTCACCACCCCCCAGGGCCCCCTGATCAAGACCCTCCACGGCCGCCGCACCGTCGCCCGCTGGTGGCCCCGCTCCGGCCGCTTCGAATGCCGCAAGCCCTACGATCTGGTCATCCACCGGCCAGCCCCTCTTGAAGCGCCCTAGCGGCCGCCGGGGCGGTGGAGGGTGGAGGCCGATGTGGGGCGGGCGCACGCGCCACGGGGTGGGAAAAGGGCGCCATCGGCCGCACGGATGCGGGCGCTACGGAGGAGACATCGGCGATGGGTCCCGGTGTAGGGGAGGCCCTCCGCGGCCTCCCGCCGCCGATGCGGCACCCGGTCCGAGGCCGGGCGGCCAGGGACGGCCGCCCGTACGGGCGCGGCCGTGGGGCGTGCGCCCGCGCCACGGGGTGGGAAAAGGGCGCCATCGGCTGCCCTGTCATTGCGAGGGCTCCTCACGAAGGGCTGCAAACGAAGCAATCCCGCGCTTGCAAGACCGAATGCTCAGCCCGCCCTCTCGAACCCGCGGGACTGCCGCGGCCCTTCGGGCCTCGCAGTGACGGCAGTGGTGGCGCCGTCCCTTTTCGGCGGCCTTCAAGCGGTGGAGGGTGGACGCCCGCGCCACGGCAGCCATCGGCCGCCACTAGACACGCGCGGTAGACAAAATCAATCGAAGGTTCTCATCCACCGTAGCGGCCGCGTGCATACGGCAGTGGAACACGGCTCCAGTACGGCGGTGGTCCGGCCTGTGCCATCCGGCCGCCCTGTCATTGCGAGGGCTCCTCACGAAGGGCTGCAAACGAAGCAATCCCGCGCTTGCAAGACCGAATGTTCAGCCCGCCGTCTCGGACCCGCGGGACTGCCGCGGCCCTTCGGGCCTCGCAGTGGCGGCAGTGGTGGCCGGTCGTCCGTCGTTGCTCTCTTTTCCTTTCGCCGCCGTCCGCCGTCCGCCGTCTCTTTTCAATCGGTGGTGGGTCGTCGTCTTGGCCCGTCGGCCATCGATCTTCCTCCCGCCGCGCCTCATCCCTCAACCCCCCCCATCGAGCCTTGACGGGCGGCCGCTTTTGGGGTATAAACAACAACCCAGCAATTAAACAGGAGAAGGTATGCCAAGCGACCAGCCACTCGAATCAGCCACCGCTCCCCAGGGGCAGGGCTACGGGCCGACCTACGGCGCGCCGCCGCCCTCCTACGGCGGGGGCGAGGGCGGTGACCAGTGGCTGGACCCGCGCCGCCTCATCGGCCTGGCCATCACCTACCGGTGGCTCATCGTCGGACTGACCCTGGCGGCGGCGCTCCTGGGCTTCCTCCACGCCAGCCTCCAAACGCCCCTCTACATGGCCCAGGCGACCATCTTGGTGGACCGCGGCGGGGCCCCCATCCGCGAGTTGCCCAACCCCAGCGAGGACTGGCTACAGGACCAGGTCTACTACGCCTCCCAGTTGGGGGTCATGAAGAGCCGGGCCGTGGCCGAGCTGGCCCTGCAGCTTCTGCCGCCCTCTCTCGCGGCCTCCTTCAACGGGCTGCCGGACCCCGCGGGCGCCCTCGATCGAACCGTGAGCGTCAGCCAGCAGAGGAACAGCGCCCTCTTCACCTTCACCGCCGTCTCGCCCGACCGCGAGGCCGCGGCGGCCTTCGCCAACGCCTTCGCCAAGGCCTACCGGGAAGAGACGGTGCGGGAGAACATCCAGTTCATCAGCGAGACGAACAAGCTCCTCGCCGAGCAGGCGAAAAAGCTCCAGGGCCAGTACACGGAGATGCAGAAGCAGTACGGCGCCTACCTCAGCCAGACCGGGAGCTACTACCCCAAGAACCAGAGCAGCATCGTGGACTCGCGCATCCAGAGCCTGGAGCTCCGCAAGAGCGAGCTCCTGATCCAGAAGCAGGCGCTCGACGCCCAGATGATGCCCCTCATCGAGGTGCAAAAGGGCGATTTGGACCCGCTCGCGGTGGCGGCGGTGCGGCAGGATGACATCATCCGGGGGCTCGTCAAGCAGTACCAGGAGGGCCAGAAAGATCTGGCCAAGATGGCCTCGCAGTTCACCCCCGAATATCCCCCCTACCAGAAGGAGGCGGCCGAGCTGCAGAGCATCAAGGGGCGCATCCGCGCCCAGGCCATGACCCTCCTGCACGCCCAACAGGGGCAGAGCGAGGCCCTGACCGCCGAGCTGGCCTCCCTCGACAAGGAGGTGGCAGACCTGAAGGGCCAGGCCATCCACCTGGCCGAGGGCTCCTCGCAGTCGCTGGCCATGGGCTCGGGGGTGGACGCCCTCCAGAAGTACCTGACCCTGCTCAACGAGAAGATCCAGGAGCTGGACGTGGCGGGGAAGGTGCTCGCCAGCCGCGTGAGCATCGTCAATCCGGCGATCGCCCCCGGCGCCCCCTTCAGCCCCAGAAAGGCCAGGACGACGCTCTTCGCCTTCCTCTTCGGCCTCATGCTGAGCGCGGGCATCATCGGCGCCATCCAGGTCCTGGACAAGCGCATCAAGGACCCCGACGCCATCGAGCGCAAGCTGGGGGTCCCCCTGGTGGGCCTGATCCCCTTCTACAGCAAGGAGGACCAGTGGCTCGTGGTGGAGGCCTTTCAGTCCCTGCGGACCTCCATCCACTACGCCAGCGACCACCGGAGGAAGAACATTCTGCTCATCGGCTCGCCCTCCTCCGGGGAGGGCAAGAGCTCGGTGACCGCCAACCTGGGCATCATCGCGGCCAAGGCGGGCGAGCGCGTCCTCCTGCTCGACTGCGATCTGCGAAAGAGCACGCTCCACCAGTTCTTCAAGCTTGCCCCGAATCGGGGTCTATCGGATCTCCTCGCGGCGCCCGAGATGAACGCCAAGGAGTTCATCCTGGAGACCTCGAGCAGGGGCCTCTTCCTCCTCCCGGCCGGGCCGACGCCCCTCAACCCGCCCGCCCTCTTCTCCATGACCCGGTTCCACGACCTCCTGGAGTGGGCGCGCAAGGAGTACGACTGGGTCTTCGTGGACACCCCGCCGCTCCTCGCCATCACCGACGGCTCGCTCATCGCCGAACACGTGGACCTCGTCCTGCTCGTGGCCGCCGCCAAGGTCACCCAGGAGCCACTCCTGGAGAAGGCCCTGGAGATGATGCAGCGCCTCAACAAGGAGGTGGCCGGGGTGGTCCTCAACCGGTTCGACTGGCGGGCCCCCGATTACTACCACTACTACTTCGGGAAGTACCACGCGAAGCATTACCACTACTACGGCGGAAAGCCCGTGCCCCCGACCGTCCTCGACAAGGCCGCCGCCACGGCCAGAAAAGTCACCCGGCGCGCCATGGGGCAAAGGAAAGGGGCCCCGCGTGGACCGGTGGTCTGAGGCCCTCTCCCGCCCGCCGGGCGGCGAGGCCGCCGCGCGCCGGTGCGGCCGTCCAGCGCCCCAGCCGGAAGGTGGTTTCGATGGTACAATGGAGCCGGAGGTCTTCCGTTTCGATCGGGCCCTTGCAGGCTCCATAGGATTCCCACCGTGGTCATACAGCCCCCCAAGGTCGGCGTCGTGATCCTCAACTACAACGGGGCGGAAGAGGTGTTGCGCTGCCTCGAGGCCCTCCGGGAGAGCCGGACGGGGATACGGCGCGTCTGGGTCGTGGACAACGGCTCCACCGACGGCTCGATGGAGGCGCTGCCCCCGGCGCTCTTCGGCGACGAGACCTGGCTGGAGACGGGGGCGAACCTTGGCTACGCCGGCGGCAATAACGCGGGCATCCGCGAAGCCCTCGCCTGGGGGGCCGAGTACATCCTGGTCCTCAATCCCGACTGCGAGGTGGAAGCCGACTTTCTCCCACCCCTCCTGCGCGCCCTGGAGGCCGTACCCAGGGCGGGCATCGCCTGCCCGCTGGTGCTCCAGGAGGACGGCGAGACGATCCAGTCCCTGGGCGGCGAGGCCAGCCTCTGGACGGGCCGCTGCCGGCGGCGGCTCTACGGCCACCCCGCCGGTGAGGACGACCTGCCGCGCTGGTCGGAGGTGGACTTTCCCCACGGCGCCTGCATGCTCCTCAAGCGGACCTTCCTGGAGGAGGCGGGCCTCCTCAACGAGGCCTATTTCCTCTATTACGAAGACGTGGAGCTGGGCCTCAGGGC
>JAJYCJ010000146.1 GCA_021778515.1 Acidobacteriota bacterium | reverse complement strand
CGGGATGGCCTTTGCGGTCTTCGTTCGCCTCGGGGCCAGAGACGGGCGTGATCCCAGAGGAGAGCGGGGAGACCGTCCCGCTCCCCTCAGCGAATCACGATGGGGTAGGTCAGGTTGGTCTTGACGGGAACGCCGTCCTTGAGCGCCGGAGAATAGCGGACCCGCAAGGCGGCCTGGCGACAGACCTCGTCCATGCCGAAGTCGGGGGTCAGTCCCCGGACGATCTTCGCGTCGGTGACTCGCCCCGTCTCGTCGATGGTGACCTGCACGTAGATCGTCCCGCGCAGACCGTTCTGGATGGCCAGGGGAGTGGCGCGGATGGAGAGCTCCCCGATCTGTTTGGGGCGCGCATCCACCGCCCAGAGTTCCACGAAATCGCCGGCCTTGACCTGCTTTGCGGGGGAGGCCTCCGCCCCGGTCTTCGCTACGGCGGGGCTGGTGCCGGGTGAGCCCGTCGCAGGTTCGGCCGGAGCTCCAGGCGCGGTCGGCGAAGGGGTCCCGGCGGAGGGCGAGCCCTTGCTCCCCGCGGGGGTCTGTGCGGGAGGAGGAGGAGCGGACTCCTTCGCCGGAGCGGCCGACTGGGTCGATCCCTCGGCCGGCCGGCCGCCGGACTCGGTGAGCTGCCGCTGGGCCTCCTGCTGGGCCTTCAGGCGCTTCTGGGCCTCCTCCAGGGCCTTCTGGGCCTGTGCCTTCTCCGCGGTCGTCTTGGCCGTCTGGGACTTCTGCAGCAGGGAGTCGCGCTCCTGCTGGAGGTCCTGGATCTTCTTGTTCATCTCGTCCTGCTGTGCCTTCAACTGGCTTCGCTCCGCGCTGATCTGCGCGAGCTGTTGCTGGGCTTGGATCTCCGCCTTGGAGGGACCCCTCGGCCGGAAAAAGGCCACGTAGACCAGGCCGACCACCACCAGCAGCGCCGCTGCCGCTCCGAGGCCGATGAAGAGTCCCTTGCGGCTGGGCTCCGGTTCGAGGCCGAAGGTGGACTCCTCCGCGGGCGGGGAAGCAACCGGCCGGGATTCGATCGGCGCGGGCGGCGCGGGAGCCGCCTGGATCGCCGGGGCCGGTTCGGGTTTCGGCTCCGGCTCGGGGTGGTAAGGCGCGCGGTCCAGCGTCCGCATGGTTTCGTCCGTGGAGGCGTCGGCCTCATCCTCTCCCCGAAAGAGGGAGTGCATGAGGAAGGCGATGTTGAAGGTGGTGGGGCTGTACTCTCCCGAGGTGATGAGCTGGTCCAGATCCCCCTTCATGGCGGCCAGCTCGGTGTAGGCCCCGGGCCGGTCCGGCAGAAGGCTCTTTCTCAGGATGGCGGAGAGGTCTCCCGGGAGGGCATCGTTGGGGCCGAGGCCCTTTTCAGCCTCGCCGATGCGCGCCTCTGCGTCGAAGGGGGAGCTACCGGTGTAGAACGGCTCTCTCTGCAAGAGCTGGAAGAAGATGGCCCCCAGCGCGTAGATGTCCGCATTGGGACGGGCCGTCTTCCCTCCGGCCAGGCTTGCAGGCAGATAGCCGAGGAGTGTTTGCAGGATGGGGTCGGCCAGCAGGGGAGTGGTCTGGAGGTCTCGGCAGAGGCCGGGGACCACCTTCACCTCGCCCTCGAAGGTCACCAGCACGCTTTCGGGAGAGAGCGCCCCGTGGAACAGCCCGCCGCCGGAGTGGGACAGGAGCGCTCCGGCCAGCCGTTCGGCCAGGTAGACCGACTGGTCGTGGGCGAGCGGCAGCCCCTCGGCCCGGCTCCTTTCGAGGAGGTCGCAGAGGAGGCGTCCGGGGCAGTGCTCGATGGCCGCGTAGGGGGCGCCCTCCACGAGGCCCGAAGCCATGAGGTTGAGCGTGTGAAGATCGCGCACGCCCGACCACTGTTTGGAGTTTCTCTGGATGAGCTTGACGGCCTCCGGCGTCTTGGCCACCGCAGGCGCGGGTACGAAGACGAGGCGGAGCTCCTGAGGGCCATCCAGGGGCACGGCCCGGAAGAACTCGCCCAGCGACGTCCGGGAAAAGCTCTCACCGAGGAGAAAGGCTCCAAAGGTCCGCGGCTTCATGGTGAACCCCCTTTGAAGCGAGTGTAGTCGCCCGCCGGACGGGCTGTCAACGGAGCACGCCGAGAGCGGAGGGAGGCGCGAATCGTGGCGGGGGGGGCGGCCCCGCCCCCACGGTGCCGTGGGTGAGGGCGGGGCCGCCCCTCCATCGCCAGCTCACCGGGCGGGGGTGCAGCGGGCGAGCACGTCCTTCACGAAGCTCTTGTTGACCATGTACGTGAGCATCTTGAGCTTCACGTAGTCGTCTCGGTAGTAGAAGTAGCCGTCGGGCGGCACGCGCCGCGAGGCCCTGGCCGAATCCTTGATGAGAAACCAGTCGTGGCCGCCCGTGTGCGTGTACCCCACGAGATGGATGCCGTGATCGTCCGAGGTGGCCCCGTCCTCAAACCGGAGCTCCCTCGCATCCTGGTTGATGTCGCGCTGGGGGATGTCGAAGCTCGGGATGACGGCGATCTTGTTGGCGCTGGAGTAACCGGGCTCGCTCACGTCGCCGCCGATGACCACGGTGGAGCCCGCCTTGGCGGCCTTCACCAGGGCGTCGTACCAGACCTCCAGGGGCACGTTGTAGTAGCTCTTGTCGTGCCACCAGTTGTCCTCCACCTTGTACTCGCCCTGGGTCCAGAAGGGGACGGACTCGGTGGACATGAAGCTCACGTAGTCGTCCAGGTGGAGCTTCAGCACGTCCCTCAGGAACTGCTGGGGCGTGTAGGTCCGGCCCTCCCACTTCACCTGTGTGGGGGGAGCGCCCATGTATCTGTTCATGATGAGCTTCAGGGTGTCCAGGATCTGAGCCTCGTCCCAGTAGTCGTGGTCCTTGCAGTAGGCGAGGTAATCCTGCATCTCCTTGAGCATCTGGGAGTGGTCGTAGCGGCCGTCGGGGCTGAGGACGCCCGGGTAGGCCGACTCGGGGACGATGCCGTAGCTCTTCCAGATGCGCGGGATGGCCTCCGACTCGGAGCCCTCCTCGAAGACCGAGTGGCCGCGGGTTTCGATGTACCGCCTGGCCTTCTCCAGGTATTCGTGGTAGACCGTCCACATCTCGCTGAGCTTGATCTTCTGGCCCGTCAACCTCTGGACCTCGGACTCGAAATAGGAGGTGGTGGAGAACGACCAGCAGGTGCCCGTGAGGTATTGGGCGACCGGGGGGAAATGCCAGCCCTGCACCTTGAAGTCGGCGGGCGAGGAGGGCCGGGCGATCTTGCTCATGTCGAAGGTGAGGTCCTTGCGCTGCGCCTCCTCCTGCTTGGCGAGGGCCTCCTGGCCCTCGTCGATGGCCCTGGTCTTGGCCTCCCTGGCCTCCACCGCCTTGCGGTCCGCCGCCTCCATCTGGTCCAGGACGGGGTCGCTGTAGTGGGGGACGTAGTAGGCCTTGTCCGGAGGTGGAGGGGGGGCGGTCGCCGGAAGGAGCAGCGGGAACAGTAAGGCCAGTGCGGCGGTGAGAGCCAGTTGCTTCATCCAAGCCTCCTCTCGGGAATGCCGCCGCCGGGTCCGGGTGATCCGGACGCGTCGGCGGGTCGAGGAGGCAGGCTACCACCTGGGCGCGCGAACCCCAAGCGCGGGCGGCGGCGAAGATGGGAAGAGGAAAGGGTAAGGAGCAACGAGCGAGAAGAAAAATCGCGTGTCGGTTTGAGCGCGGCCCTTCGCGGCCCGGGGCGGGCCGAGGCCGTTTGAAGGCAGGGGCGTCGAATCCGCAGGCGCGTCAGGCCGGCAGGGTGCGCGTCTCGAAAGCGGGGGGTTCTTCCAGCGTGCGCTTGACGGCGCACATCTCCGCAGCCCGGACCACGGCGTCCCTGTACTTCTCGGGGAAGCCCTCGGGCAGGTGGATGTCGAACCGGACCTTGCTGAGCTTGTGCCCCTCCCACTCCAGGTGCTGTGTGATGCGCAGCCCGTCGGTGGGGAGTTCGCGGCTCTGGCAGAAGCCGAGAACGTAGATGCCCGCGCAGGTGCCCAGGGAGGCGAGAAAGAGCATGTAGGGTTCGGGGGCGCTGCCCTCTCCGCCCGACCGGGGGGCCTGGTCCGTGGCAATGCTCCAACCGTTGATCTGCGCGTCCACCCGCTTGCCTCCGGGGAAGGTGATGTCGAATTCCATGGCGGATCTCCTCGGGGCCCCTATCGCCGGAGCCCGTATGCACCCAAAGATGCGACGATGGGGGGCAAGGTAACGCATCCTGGCACTTGACTGCAAGTATGTACTTACTTACACTTGGTAGGAGAGCCGCCGGGTTGCCGGCTCCACGGGGAGGGTGCACAATAATCTGATGAGCGAGTTCTTGAGGTCGGGGGATCGTGGTGACAGAGTCCGATGAAGCGGCGGCCGTCCCCGCCGGCTCGGGCATGGAGGCGTGAGCGATGGATTACAAAGACGACCTGCGAGACGTGAAGTTCAACCTGTTCGAGTGGCTGCCGCTGAATAAGGTGCTCGCCTCGGAGCGCTACAGCGCCTTCGAACGCCCCGACCTGGAGATGATCCTCGACGAGGCGCTCAAGCTGGCCCAGGGCGAACTCGCCCCGACCAACGAGGAGGGAGACCGGATCGGCGCCCGCTTCGTGGACGGCAAGGTCATCATGCCCGAGTGCTTCCGCAAGGCTTATAAAACCGTGGCCGCGGGCGGCTACATCGGCGCCTCGGCGGATCCGGAGCTCGGAGGCATGGGGCTCCCCGACAGCGTGGGGACGGCCGTCAACGAGTTCATCATGGGGGCCAACGTGGCGCTCGGCCTCACCCTCATCCTGGGCCGGGGCACGGGGCACCTCATCGAGACCTTCGGCTCGCAAGAGATGAAGGACCTCTACTGCGAGAAGCTGTACAGCGGCCAGTGGGGCG
>JAJYCJ010000050.1 GCA_021778515.1 Acidobacteriota bacterium | reverse complement strand
CCGGAGAAGGCCGACAGCTCCGCCGGATAGGCGCCCCGTTCCAGCCCGGCCTTGCGGACCTCCAGCCCGAGGGCGGTCATCTGCCGCAGGGCGAGCGTCGCCTGCAATCGGCCCGCCGTCTTCCCCTGCCTGTCAAATGTGTAAGGGTTATCGGAAGCCGATCCCTGGCCAGGAGGTGAGGCGAGGCGCCGCGCGTAGGGTTGGCCCATGGACTCGGCCCCCGCGGCCCAACCGCGAAGGGCGCGGGCAGTCTCGGCGTCTCCCCTGACCCAGTTCTCCAGGTGCCCCGCGAGGCCCAACTGGATTCCCATGTGCTCTGCTTCCGTTCCGTGGGCGATGCGATCCAACATGGACGCCAACTCGTAGCCCACCGTGCGGCGCATGGCCGCCGCGAGATCAACGGTCGGCAGGAGTGCGCCCAGCCGCGCCATGTCGCTCGCCTTGAGGGACGGAGCCGACGCGGCCTCTTGGATGACGGGGAGCAGGAGCCTCTCGGCGTAGCTGCCCAAAAGGAGGTCGATGAGTTCGACCTGGCGCTCCTGCGCGGAGGCCAGAAGGCGGAGAGTCTCGGCGCTGGCGAAGAAGCGGTCCATATCGCCCTGCCGGAGGGCATCCCGGCTATCCGCCGCCAGCAGCGGGGCGGCCGCCACGAAGGAGAGGAGGTACCCGGTCTTGCCGGTGACCGCATCGCTGAGGTCGCACGCCTTCAGGTCCAACGAGCGGTGGAGCAGGGTCAAGGCCGGCGCGTTTCTCTCCAAGAGCCGGCTGGCCAGTTGGATCTGGGCCTGGCTCCAGTGCGAGGAGGAGGTCTCCGCGAGCGATCGAAGGCCCTGGCGTTCCGGCGGGAAGATCACGACGGCTCGGGCACCGGCCAGGAGCCAGACGGCGCCGTTCTCTTCCTCGGGTATGGGCTTGGACCGGTAGGCCGCCGGGTTCAGAGGGCCGACCTTCTGTGTAAACTCTCTGCGGGCCTCGCGCAACGCCCACTCGCCGCGCCAGCGAAGGGCGAAGACGACGGCGAGGGCCGCCAGGATCACCAGAGCCAGAACGCGCACGGACCACCGGAACCAGGCTTTCTGCCACATGCACTGTCCCCCTAGAAGTCGGCGCCCGCGGCGCCGGAGAGATCATCCACGTCTCGAGGAACGCGGGGCCGCTGAGGCGCGCGACGGTGCTGGGGCAGGACGATGCCCAGGCGAGCCAGCTCAGCGATCTCGGTCCTCTCGGGATTCGTGAGGGAAGGTGGAGCGGCGCCCTTGTTTGAGCGGCCGTCCACGAGGATGTTGCCCAGCAGGAGGAGCGCCAGGCCGGCGGCCCAGGCCCAGTCCCAGCGCGTGAAGCGGGCTCGGGGTGCGCGGACCTCGATGGACCCGCCTTTCCAGGCCGCCTCCGCCGCCGCGAGGGTCTTTCCCCTCAGCTCACGGGGGGGAGGCGGCGGCGAGAAGGGGGCCAGCTCAGGCTTTCGGCGGTTCATGGCGCGACTCCGAGCGCCTTGCGAAGGCGCCTGATGGCCAGCCGATAGCGGCTGGCCGCGGTGAAGAGGGAGATCCCCAGCGCGGCGCCCATCTCGGCGAAGGAGAGATCGCAGAAGTGGCGCAGGTAGACGATCTCACGTTGGTCCGGTGTGAGAGCCGCGACGGCCAGTGATGCCTCGCGGGCGGACAGGCGCTCGCTGGGGCCCGGTCCGCCCTCCAGGAACAGGCTCTCCTCCAGGGACACCGTCCGGCGCCGGACGCGGAAGAGGTCCACCGCCGTCCGGTGGGCCATGCCCAGGAGGTAGGCCTTGGGCTTGCTCACGCGGGCCAGCGAAGCGCGGGTCTGCGCCAGCCGGACGAAGAGCTCCTGCACCACGTCCGAGGCGTCGTCCGGGTTGCCGGTCTTCCAGAGCGCGTAGCCGTAGAGATCCGCCGACGCTTCATCGTAGAGCACCGCCATCGCCTCCTTGTCGCCCCGGGCGATTCCCGCCAGCGCCTCTGCCAGAACCCTCTCGTCGGACATCGCCCCCCCGCGCATGGTCGGTTCTGCCAGGGCAACCGGGAGGAGGCCTCTCCTCCCACCTCATAGACGGTGAACCGGCATCATTTTGTCACAGCGGCCCGGTGCGGGTCTCTGGCTGTCTGGGATTTTTGGATTCGGAGGAGCCAACGCCTATCGCCGGGTTTCCAGGCTTCGGCGCCGGCCGATGCGGGCATGGGCCGCTACGGGTGAATGAGGAGATTCGAAGGATCGCGCTCCGGAGAGCGCTCGTGCCTGCGCGCCGTCGGCGTCTCTTCGGTAGTTCTGGGGGCCGGTGGGCAGGCCGGGGGTGCCGCGGCTTCTTGCCGCCATCATCCCGAGGGCGGCTTCGACGCGGTGCCCGGGAGGGATCTCGAAGGTGGCGCCTGCCGGAACGTTGGCCGAGATTCCTCCAGGGGAGTCCGCTGAAAAGGACGCCTCGGAAAGACGGCGCGAAGGGCTGGCCGTGCAGGAACGGCGGTCTTTCTTCGCAGGCCTGCCCGCGCCCTCATCACCCCATCACCCGGTCTCGCTCTGGAGAGCGCTCCTACGGGGCTAAGGCCAGCCTCGAAGGCCTCCCCGCGTCCTAATCGCCTCATCGCCTAATCGCTTAATTGCTTAATTGCCCAATCGCCTCATTGCCTGATCCCTTAATAGCCCAATAGCGTAATAGCCCTACAGCCTAATCGCCCCACCGCTCACTCGCGCCCTACTCCCCGCGCCTCTCCCCCTCGATCTCGCCGGGGACCTGGGCGGCGGGGAGGAGGACGCAGAAGGTGGTGCCCATCTCAGAGGTCTTTTCGAGGAGGAGGTCGCCGCCGTGCTGGCGGACGATGCCGAGGCTGACGGAGAGGCCGAGGCCGGTGCCGCGGCCCTTGTCCTTGGTGGTGAAGAAGGGGTCGAAGATGTTGGGGACCACGTGGGGCGGGATGCCGTGGCCGTTGTCCTGGACCCTGACCTCCAGGTAGCCGGCGCGGGCGGTGCGGGCGGCGATCTTCACGCGGCCGCCCTTGCCCACGGCGTCCAGGGCGTTCAGCAGGAGGTTGAGGAAGACCTGGCTGAGGGACTGGGCGTCGCCGTGGACGGCGGGCAGGTTGTCGGGCACCTCCAGCTCGATCTTGGCGCCCGAGAGCTTGATCTGGTTGGCCGCCAGCCCGGCGGTCTTGCGCAGGAGCTCGGCCACGTCCAGCCGCTCCGTGGTGATCTCGCTCTCCCGCGCGAAGTCCAGGAGGTTCCGGACGATCTTCTGGGCGCGGCCGGCCTGGGAGACGAGGTCCTCCACCATCTCCAGACGCTCGGCGTCGGAGAGCGCCCGGTAGTCCTCCTTGAGCATCTCGGCGGTGAGGGTGATGTTGTTCAGCGGGTTGTTCAGCTCGTGGGCCACGCCGGCGGTCAGGTTGCCCACGGCCTGGAGCTTGTGGGACTGCACGAGCACCTCCTGCCGGTGGTTCAGCTCGCGCATCATGGTGTTCAGGGCCACGGCCAGGTTGGAGAACTCGTCCCGGTACTTGCGGGCGGGCTTGATGGGCGTGAAGTCGCCCTGGGCGATCCGCTGGGTCGAGTCCATGAAGCGCGTGAGCGGGCCGAGCATCTGCCGCGCCAGGAAGTTGGCGATGAAGACCGAGACCACCAGGAGGGCCGCCAGGAAGAGGAGGGGGAGCCGCTTGAAGAGGGTCAGCGTGGCGTGTACGTTGGCCCGCTCCTTCTGGGCCAGGTCGAGGGCGAAGGCCACCATCTGGGAGCCGTGGGCGCGGATCTCCGCCTCCACCGCCGCCTTCTCCTGGGACGCCGCCGCGCCGGGGTTCCGGCTCATCTCGGAAAGCCGGCCGATGAGGGCTTCGTAGCGGTTCAGGTGGTCGCGCATCTGGCGCCGGTCCCGCTCGGGCAAGACCTTGGCGGCCTCGGCGCCGGAGGCGTCGAGGAGCTGGCGGGCGCTGGCCACGTGCTCCTGGACGTCCTGCAGGTTGGTGCCGTAGAGGAAGTAGTTCTTCTCGAACCGCCGCGCCTGCTGGATCTCCATGGTGTAGTGATCGGCCACCTCCAGGAACCTCAGGCGCACCTCCAGGCGGTTGAGCATGACCCAGGCGGCGCCCGTCACGGCCACGCACAGGAGGAAGAGGGCCAGGAAGCCCGCCGCGAGCCGCTTGCGGATGCTGAAGCTGGGCCTCTCCAGGAGGGCCTTCTGGAACTTCTCCACCCCCCGGGAGGGGACCGTTCCCTCGCTCTCCGGTTCACTCATGGGGGGGGACTCTTAGAGATGATGGATGACAAACGGGCATGGGCGTGCGGATTAGGCTCCAAGCGGCCTGGATGTAGGCGCCCCATCGGTTCGCTTTTCGCTGCAAGCGAAAAGCGGCGTTCCGGCGCCGATGGGCCTCATGCCAGGAAGGCGAGGCGGCCGCACCGCAAGCGTACTCCCTGGTCGCTGAGGATGCGGACGCCGAAGGCTGACGAAGCAGGAGGTCCGTCGCCGCCGGCGCACCCATGGAGGGTGGGGGAGCGGTTCGTACCAGACAAGGCCAGGCCTGGCGCCCGAAGGGCGGCCCGGGGGACTGAGGACGGAGCGCGGCCACGCTGGCGTGGACGCGCCCGGCGAAGGCCCCCGGCGCCGCGCCGAAGGCGCGGCCAAGGCCCGGCCTTCGCCGGGAACGAACACTGGGCTCTAAGGCGGGTTCGCTCATGGGATCTCCCGTCGCCTCACTCCACGGGCGTCTCGTGGATCCCCTTGAAGCCCAGCGACTCGGCCGCCCTGGCGATGACGTCCCTCAGCTCCTGGGGCTTGAAGGGCTTGGCGATGAAGTCGAAGGCCCCCTTGGCCAGGGCCTCGCGGGCCACCTCCACGGTGGCGTAGCCCGTGATCATGATCACCTTGGTCCGCGGATGGAGGGCCATCACCTTCTCCAGGACCTCGATCCCGTCGACGTCCTCCATGCGGATGTCGGTGACGACGATCTGGAACTCCTTCTCCTGGATCCGCTTCAGCGCCGGCACCGGGGCCTCGAAGACCTCCACGTCGCACCCCACCTTGGCCAGGGCCGGCGCCAGCCGCCTGCCCACGATGGGTTCGTCGTCCAGGACCAATACGCTCAGTCGTTCGCTCACGGCTCAGCCCTCCCAGGGGCGAGGGATGGGAAAGGGCACCCTTCCCCTCTTTTGTCCGCTCCCCGATCCTCAACCCCCGTCGAGATGAGGGGCTGAGGAGATGCCGGAAGAGATCTTCGGCGGGGACCACCGGCGCTTCCCGTCCCCCGTCCCCTCAGCGCTCCCTCCTTACGAGACCCTGCCGTCGGCCGCGGCCTTGCGGACCAGCAGGGTCGAGTGGACCTTCCTGCGCTCCAGCGTGGCCTTGACCACGTAGAAGAGGACGAGGCCAGCCCCGCCGACGCCGGCGGCGAAGAGGATGGCCGTGCTCACGCCCTTGAGCCACGGCTCCCACCCCTCGCTGAAGTGGAGGAAGTTGAGCTGGCGCAGGTAGACGGGGACGGCCACGGCGCGGCTCACCACGCAGAGCAGGATGATGCTGCTCGCCACGAGGCGCACCAGGACCTCCTTCACGACCTTGGTCCCGTAGGCCCCGATGTAGACGCCCATGAGGGAGCCGAGCAGCAGCAGGCACGAGAGCCTCAGGTCCACGAACCCCTGATAGGCGTAGCTGATCGCGCCCCAGGCCCCGCCGAACATGGCCATGAACAGCTCGCTCCCCGTGGCCACCGTGGTGGGCACCCCGAAGAGGTAGATCATGGCCGGCACCCCCAGAAAGCCCCCGATGGCCACCGTGCCGTCGAGGAAGCCCACCACCAGGCCGAGGAGGAGGACGAGCCAGAGGGAGATTCGCACGTCGGCCACGGGAAAGCGGACGTAGGGGGGCAGGGGAAGGCGCGAGAGCATGTTGGCGAGCTTCATGGAGGGGCCGCTGCCCTCCTTGCTGTCGCGCGGGCGCACCGCGTCCCTCAGCATGAAGGCGCCCACGAAGGTCAGCACGCCGATGAAGATGAGGCTGATGTACAGGTTGGACATGGCCCCGCCGCCGCCCTCGTGACCCTCCCCGCCGCCCATCTTGAAGAGGGTGCTGTTGATCCAGACGGCGATCTGGACGCCGATGACGGCCGTCACGAGCAGGAGGATCGAGAGGCGCTTGTCCACGTTGCCCAGGCCGGCGTGACGCTTGGCCCCCATCATGTTGTTGCCGAACCGGTGGGCCATGTTGCTGCCCACCGCCACGACGCCCGGCACGCGGAGGTTCATCATCCCCGGCGTCATGATGAAGGCGGCCCCGCTCCCCGCGAAGCCGCTGATCACCCCGCCCACGAGGCCCAGCAGCACCAGCGCCAGGGCGTTGGCCCAGGTGAGGTGGATGAAGAGATCACCGAATAGCATGGGCATGATTGTCCCCCTCCCCTTAATCCATCTTCAGCCACTTCATGGCCGAGGCGAGCAAGTTGCCGTACAGGACCGAGACCACCGGCGCCAGGAGGGCGACCAGGACCGAGGCGACCCACGGGGCCGCCTTGTGGGCCTCCCCTCCCAGCACGTTCAGGAGCCCCTCCTGCCTGAGGAAGATGGCGCAGTAGAGCAGCACCACCAGAGCCCCCGCCGCGAAGGCCTTGAGCACCTCCCCCCTTCCGAGGTGCAGCTTGGAGGAGAGGTCCGCCGTCGAGAGGATCGGCGCCTTGACGTGGTCCGTCAGGAACATGGCCAGCTCCCGCGTCATGCGCGTGCGGGCCGCCGGCGACTTGTCCAGGAAGAGGTTGTCCACCACCACCAGGCTGTAGGGCACGCTCCGGCTGATGGCGCCCACGAGCCGGTCCCGGCCTCCCGCCACCGTGTGGCCTCCGCCCGACCGGCCCTCCTGCACGAGGGCCTCGAGGGTCCGCTCGAAGGAGCGGTCCGCTCCGCCGGCCGCGGCCTCGGGGAGGTCGTCCTCCACGCCGCCCGTGCCGGCCTTGAGGGCAGCCGCCGGGGCCACTTCGACGGGGACGGCCTCGCCCTCCTCGCCTCCGGCCCTGTACTGGAGCAGCTCCACCGCGGCCCCCCACCGCCGGGCCAGCTCGTTCACCTCGCGGTAGGTACCCGAGTCGGGACGGAAGGCCTCCTGGATCCAGAGGATGTTCGTGCTGGCCATGGTGCAGCGGATCTCGCGGCAGCCCGGCAGGTCGCCCAGCACGTCGGGGATGAGGGGCGCGAGCTGCGCCTGCCTCGGGACGTAGGTGATCGTGAGCACGCCCTCGCTGGAGCGCACCGTGAGGTCGGCGTCGGCCGTGCGCTCGTCCAGGGCCAGCCGGATGCGGGCCCGGGCCCTGAGGAGGCGCTCCTGCATGGCCGCCTGGCTGGCGGGCGTGGGGCGGAAGTCGGGGAGCTCGGCGATGCTGCAGAGGGCCGCCGCCGCGTTCTCCAGGCTCAGCTTCTCCAGGTTGATGACGAGGTCGTACTTCTGGAGGTCCTCCATGTCCACGTCGTGGACGAAGCGGACCCAGGCCCGGATGTCCTCGTCCACGTCGCGGATGAACTTCTCCGCCTTCTCCCTCGGCAGCCGGAGCCGCTCCATGACGGTCTCCAGCCGGCGGGCGGGCTCGGGAACCACGCGCACCCTGAGGACGTGTCCCACGCCCGGCAGCAGGTGGTGCCCCGCCCGGCCGTAGTAGACCAGGTTCCCCGCGGCCGCCTTCTCGCAGATGGTGGCCGTGGCCACGGCCAGATAGCGGTCCCTCAGCCGCACCATCCGCTCCTGGACGGCGGGCTTCTTCACCAGGGCCACCTCCAGCTTCCCCACCGGGATGCCGGATTCGTTGGCCCTGGCCACCACCTCTTCCCGGTCGAGGAAGGCGTAGCCCAGCTTGCGCGCCAACTCCTTCGCAAGCCTCTCTCCCCCTCCGAAGGGCACTCCCGAAACGAAGACGATCGGCATGGGTCCCCCCCCATGGTGTCCGGCAGGCGGCGCGCGGAAGGCTCCGCGCCCTGAGCGTTCGATTGTGGCTTCCCCCAAACCCCCTTGAACACGTTGTAACGCCTGCCGGGCTCCAAAGCAAGGGAACAATCGCCGCCCGGCCTAGGCTCCGCCTTCTCCCCCATCGGGAACGGCAAAGCCGTAGTTGCCCTGGAGGAACTGCTCCACGTACCAGCGCATGGCCTCCTCGCCGGTCATGTACATGTCGAGCTGGCTGGCGCAGGCCATGAGGCGGCCCAGCACGTCGAGCTTGGCTTCGGTCTCCCCGGCCGGGGCCTTCTTGAGCCAGGCGTTCACCACGTCGCCGCGCCGGTCCACCTGGAAGCCGTTCTTGCTGAGGCAGGCCTCCAGGAAGCAGGCCCGAAGGTTCCGGCGCCGCCGCGTGGCGCCCCCTCCCGCGAAACGGAACGAGATGTAGTTGTGGTTGGCCACCTCGGAGACGCAGGCGTCCACGAGGGTGAAGTGGTAGGCGAGCCGCGAGTTGAGGTTCATGTACTCGTCCGCCACCAGCAGGTAGCTCTTCTCCCCCAGGGCCCGCCTGGCGTCCCCGTGGGAGGCGAAGGAGCCGGCCAGCACGGAGGCGATCCCTCCCAGGCTGGCCGGCATGGACCGGCTCCAGGTGACCCGGGGGTGGCTGATACCGGCCCAGATGGCCCGGAAGGGGCGCGAGGTGATCTCCGCGGGCATCACCTGGCGCCGGGCCGGATTCTCCAGCTCCAGGCCGCCGCCGAGATCCAGCACGTACAGGTTGACGGGGATGGGGGCGATCAGCTTCTTGGAGGCGTGGGGGCCGCTCTCGAAGGCCGTGTCGTGGATGGAGAACATGGCCTCGATGGCCTTCTCGTGGGCGTAGCGCAGGACGTCGTGGGTGGAGCGGCAGCCGCGGGGCCGGAAGTTGAAGGCCGCGGGGTCGAGGAGGTTCAGGGTCAGGAGCCGCCGGCTGATGGGGTCGCCGCCCTTGCCTCGGTAGCGCTCGGGCACCTGTGCCTCCATGAGCTTCCGAGGCCAGAGGTCGCCGGGGTAGATCCGGGCCTGGACGGCGTCGAGGCTCACGAGGTCGCCGGGGCGGACCTTCTCGAAGAGCCCCTTCATGCCGAAGACCGACGGCACCTTGAACTCGCGCAGGAGGGCCGCGCCGTGGCCCGCCACGTTTCCCCACTCGGCCACCAGCCCCGAAAGGCGGGGCATGACCTTGACCACCTCGGGCGTGGGCCTGTGCAGGAGGAGGACGGCCCCCTCGGGCGTCCGGCCGAGGTCCTGGAGATCCCGGACCAGGTAGGCCTGGCCGGAGATCCGGCCGGGATAGATGGTCTGCCCGCCTTCGATGAGGGGTTCGCCCCTGGCCCGGGCCCGCCCGTGGCCCGCCTCCTCCTCGGCGAGGGCGAGGGGGCGGGCCTGGACGATCCAGACGCCCCCCTCCTCATCCAGCACCCACTCCACGTCCTGGGGCGAGCCGAAGTGCTCCTCGATGAGCACCCCCCAGCGCGCCAGGACCTGGAGCTCCTCGGTGTTCAGGCTGGGGGACGCGCCCTCCGCCGGGTCCACGGGCCGCCTCACGACCCCGCCCTGAGGGTCCGGCACCAGGATCGCCTCCTTCTGGACGAGCCGCCGTTCCAGCACGGCGTGGGTCCGGCTCCGGGAGACCAGGTAGAGGTCGGCCGAGGTGCGTCCGCTCGCCATATCCAGCCCCAGCCCCGGGGTGGCGGTCACCCATAGCTGACTGCTCCTGGGGTTCCGCGGGTCCCGGGTGTAGAGGATTCCGGCCGCCCTCGCCCTGAGAGTGGGAAGGACGAGGACCGCCATGGGGCTGTCCACCTCGGAGAGACCGGCCGAGAGGCGGTAGAAGAGCGCCCGCTCACTGAAGCGGCTGGCCACGACGCGCTTGTAGGCCTCCACCAGCCCGTCGGCGGGAACGTTGATCAGGCTGAGGAACTGGCCGGCGAAGGTGTGGTCGCCACCCTCCCCCACCGCGCTGGAACGAACGGCGAGGCCCAGTCCGGCGCCGGCGAGCACCTTCGCCCGCTCCGTGAGGGCGACCTCCACGGCCCGCGGCACGGGCGCGGCCATGATCTTCTCGGTGAGCGAGCGCGAGGCCTCGCGCAGGGCGTCCAGATCGGAGGGATCGAGCTCCCGGACCGCGTCCCGGATCTCCCTCCAGAGCGGCAGCCCGCAGAACTGGCGGTAGGCCTCGGTGGTGAGGACGTAGCCGTCGGGCACGGGCAGCCCCAGGCGGTTCCTGACCTCGCCGAGGGCCGCCGCCTTGCCCCCCGCCTCCTCCCCGTGCGCCGTGTCCAGCTCGTTGAGCCAGGCGGAGAGCCTCCGCGGGACGAGCTCCTGCAGGCCCGCGATGTAGGTCTCCACCTCCCGCCGCTGGGCGCGCACAGCGCCCGAGAGGATGGGCGAGGGCTTGCCCATCAGCCCCTCCAGGGTGGAGACGATCTGCTCGGCCTTGTCGCAGATCGTTCCGACCCGGGCGCCCAGCACGTCCCGGCGCGGGGGCACGAACTGCAGGTCCTCCTGCAGGCCCGCCATGAGCTCCAGGCATTCGTTATTGAGCGAGAGCACGGACCGGAAGCTCTGGTACTTGCTCCGGATCCTCTCCTCCGTGGAGAGTCCCTCCCCCGCCGCTCCCCGCCTCCCAGGCCGCCACACGTTCATGGGGCCATGCTCTCACCAAGGCGCGGCCATTGCCAGGGGCGTAGGAGAAATGGGAATGGCGAATGGACAAGGGGAAACCACAGAGACAGCAAGGCACAGAGGATTGAGAATGGGGACACTCAGCGCCCCCTGTCTCGCTGATTCCCTGATTGCGTCCCCTCAGTGCGCCATCACGCCCTTCTTGCCGAGGCGGGAGGCGACGAAGTCGATGCCGAAGCCGGCCAGGAGGGCGGCGAGCACCGAGAGGAGGCCGTAGAGCGAACCGCGCTCGCGGGCGAGCCCGGCCATCCAGGCCGGGAAGCCCACCTCCTCGAGGACCAGTTCGGACGAGGCCGAGGCCTCGACGACGCCGCCGCGGCAGGCGAACACCTCGACCTTGTAGCTCCCCGGCGGCGCCTTCCTGGGCCAGTGGAACTCCAGCGAGTAGGGCGCGCCGGCTGGGCCGGCGGGGCCGAGCTTCACCGAACCGGCCTCCTCCTGGTAGACGTTCTGGTTCTTCTTCATGGCGATGAAGTTGGCCCGGATGACCGGCTGGTCGAACTCCTCGGGCGAGATCCTCATCCCCTCGCGGATGGCGGCCTCGTCGAGCTGTAGCTCATCCAGGACCGGCCGGCCGAGGAGATCCCGGGCGGGGCGCGTGCCGAAGGAGAGGAACAGCGAGGGGGCGCCGGCGATGTGGACCTTGCCCCTGTTGATCCAAATGGGGCCCACGCGGGCCTTTCGATTGAGCTCCTCCTCGGCCTCCGGACCCTTGACGGTCACCAGGAGCTCGGCGCCGGATGGAGCGGTGCCGGTGACGCGCACCTGGGCGCCGCTGTAAAAGGTCTCCAGCAGGATCCGCGAGGGGGAGAGGGCGACGGTGGGCGCCTGGGCGGCCTGGGCTTGAGCGGGCTGGGCAGCACCCTGGCCCCGCGCGGGCGCCGCGGACCAGGCGAGGGAGAGGAGGAAGATCCCCGAAAGAATCAGCGCGCGCTTCATGGTCAGTGCCCTTTCGCGTAGGAGAGCAGGCTGGAAGGGGTCAACACGAGCCCGATGGCCATCTTCACCATGACCAGAAGGACGATTGTGGCCAGCAGGATCTTGAGCTGGTCGCCCCTCAGAAGCTTGCCCACCCGGGCGCCGACCTGCGCGCCGATGCTGGAGCCCACGGCCAGCAGGAGCGCCAGGACCAGGTCCACGGTGTGGTTGGTGTTGGCCTGCATGAAGGTGACGCCGGCGCACGTGAAGAGGATCTGGAAGAGATCCGTCCCCACCGCCACGTGCATGGGCATGCGGAGAAGGTAGACCATCATGGGCACCATGATGAAGCCCCCGCCCACGCCCATGATGGCGGCCAGGATCCCCACGAAGGCGCACAGCACGAAGGGGACGAAGATGGAATGCTGGACGCCGGAGCGCGGAAAGCTCATCTGCATGGGCAGACGCCCCAGGAGGCTCTGGGTGGCTCCCGGCTTGTGGGGCTTGTGGGCCAATGCCCCGTGCCTGAGGCTCTGGAGGCTCTCCAGGAACATGTACCCGCCGACGCTGCCGAGCACCACCACGTAGGTCAGCGTGATGACCAGGTCGGCGTTGCCCATGGCCCTGAGGGCCTTGATGATCCGGACGCCGACGGCGGCCCCCGCCAGCCCTCCTACGAGCAGGATGCTGCCCAGCTTCACGTCCACGTTGCCCATCCGGAAATGGGCCGCCGCCCCCGAGGAGCTCGCCGCCACGATCTGGCAGGAGTCCGAGGCGGCCGCCACGGTGGGCGGGATGCCGATCATCATCAGGATGGGGGTGAGGAGGAACCCTCCGCCCACCCCGAACATCCCCGACAGGAAACCCACCAAGGCCCCGACCCCCACGAGGAGGAAGAGGTTGATCGAAACCCCCGCCACAGGAAGAAAGATGGACATGCCCCCCCCGAGACACTCTCAAAGCGTCCGCCCGGCGGCGGCCGCATGCCCGCGCCCCCCAGCGCGACCGGCTCAGACGTCTAGGACCTGGACCAGGTCCGACATCTCCAACTCTTCCACCCCGGGCACCTTCCAGGCCACCTCGCGGATCTCCTCGAACTGCCCCTGGCCGCGCAGCTTGCCCCGGATGGTCACCACGCCGCCGTGTGCGGAGACGTCCAGCTCCAGGTCCAGCGTCGCCGCGCTGCAGACGAGGTTGGCCCTCACCTTGCTCGCGAGGGCGAGGTCCTCCATGGCCGCCAGGGACTCGGGCGTCTCCTTGAAGCACTTGAGGTTGGCCATGGTGGTGATGGTCTCGCAGGCCTCCTGAATGTCCATGTATTCGAGGTTCAACACCACGTCGTAGAGGGTGGGGTCCCCCCAGTTGACCCCGTACAGGTACTGGGTCCACTTCGCCCTGTCCTGGTCCATGCGCACCGTGTAGGCCATCGCCTCGGCGCGGTCGAGCTTGAGGCGGTCCTGGATCATGGCGAGGCGGAATTCCACGGGCGCGATGATCCTGGCCCGCAGGACGTGGCTCACGCCCCTGAGGAGCAGGTGGCCGGCGTGGCCGTGATAGACGGCCTTCCCTCCCCGCACCTCCTCGGTGAGGGCCGCCTGGATCAGCGTGAGGTAGACGTACTTCCTGTGCTTGAACCGGTCCCAGAAGGAGGGCGGCTTCTCCATGGCGTCGCGGAGCTCCTCCTGCGACGCGCCGTAGGCCGCCGCCCGCTCCACGATCACGTCCCGGTCGATGCAGCGGTAGCCCAGCTTGTTGGCCAGGCACTCCGCCAGGATCTTGCCGCCGGTGAATGAGCCACGGGATATGGTGATGACGGCCATCTTCCCCCCCCAACGCGCTGGTTTTGTAAGTGCTTCCCCCCACCCTCCGTCCAAGTATAGGGAGGCCCAAAGCGCCAAGTCAACCAAAACGCCGGGGCGCTCGGCCGCTGCGTTGATTTCCCCCTGCCGGCGTGTTAGACAAGTTCTCCCTCGCCAGCCAGGGCGGGGGCGCGAAGGGAAGGGGCGGCCATGTCGGGAGGGAAAGTCTATCTGGTGGGTGCCGGGCCCGGCCACCCGGAGCTGCTCACGCTCAAGGCCGCGGAGCTGCTCCGGACGGCGGACGTGGTGGTGTACGACCGGCTGATCCAGGAGGAGGTCCTCGCGCTCGCCAAGCCCTCCGCCGAACGGCTCTACATGGGGAAGCCGCTGGGCAAGCACGACTCCCGCCAGGAGGAGATCCACGAGCTGCTCGTCCGGAAGGCCCGGGAGGGCAAGGTGGTGGTCCGCCTCAAGGGCGGAGACCCCTTCGTGTTCGGCCGCGGAGGGGAAGAAGCGGAGTACCTGGCGGACCACGGCGTCCCCTTCGAAGTGATTCCCGGCGTCTCCTCGGCCCTGGCCGCCCCACTGAGCGCCGGCATCGCCGTCACCCACCGGGACGCCGCCTCATGCGTGGCCATCGTGACGGGGCATGAGGCCAAGGAGGAGGAGAGCCGCCTCGACTGGGCGGCCCTCAGCAAGCTGGAGACGCTGGTCTTTCTGATGGGCGTCCACAACGTGGGCCGGATCGCGAAGCGACTCACGGATCACGGGCGCTCCCCCGACACTCCCGCCGCCATGATCCAGATGGCCTTCTGGCACGACGAACACGTCGTGGTGGGGACCCTCGCGACCATCGCCTCCGAGGTGGAGCGCAGCGGCATCCGTCCGCCCGCCACCCTCGTGGTGGGCGAGGTGGTCCGGCTCCGCGACAAGCTCAAGGACGCCACCCGCGACCTGAGGCGGCGCGCCGACGGAAGCTCTCGTTTCGAGCCCGCTCCGGCCCCCGATCAGCTCCTCCGCCTCTCCACCGCGGGCCTGGGCAGCCAGGTCCTCGGATTCGCCCTGGAGATCGGCCTCTTCAACCTCCTGGAGAACCCGCGCAGCGCCCAGGAAGCGGCGCGCGAGCTGGGGCTGGACGCCTCCGCCGCGAGGGAGATACTGGACGTCCTAGTGGCCCTGGGGGTGCTCGAAGCGGTGGAGGGAGGATACCGGAACCTCGAACTGGCCAGCCGCTATCTGAGGGCCGACTCGGCCCAGAGCCTTCGCCCGGCCCTCCTCCTTCAGACCGGCCAGTCCTCCAGTTGGGAGGCCCTCGCCCGGTACGCCCGCGAGGGCCGGCGCGACTTCGTCCCGACTGGCGACGACCGCGCCCACTCGGAATCCTGCGAGGCGTTGGCGACCTTCGCCGCCCCCGCCGTGGCCGAGCGGCTGGCCTTGGGCGGCCGCGGCCCAGTGCTGGTCCTCGGATGGGGCTCGGAGGCCTACCGCGCCGCGCTGGCCGTCCGCTGGCCCGGGATCGAGGTGGTGGCGCGCAATCCCTTCGAGGGAGCGGACCAGGCCCTCAAGCTCCTGAGCCCCGTGCCCAGGGGCAGCGGCCCCTTCGGCGTCGCAATCCTCTCGGGCCTGCTCGCCTCCTGCGATCGCGGGCAGGTCCAGAAGCTCCTGGAGCACGCGGCGAACGCCCTTCTGCCCGGCGGCCTGCTCGTCCTCCACGACGCCTTTCTCCCCGTGAGCGTGCTGCCTCCCCCCGAGGTGGTGCTGGGGGCTCTCGGCCGGCACATCACCCGCGGCGGCTGCCGGACCTGGTCCATCGACCGGCTCCAGGAAGCCCTCGGAGCCCTGGGCTTCGGCGCCATCGCCAGCGCTGCCCTGCCCGCCGGAACGGTGCTGGTCACGGCAGAGAAGGGGTAGCGCGAAAAGCGGATGAGGGCCAACCACAGGGACACGGAGGCACAGAGGATGGGAAGGTGGGGCTACGGGCGGATCTCGCCGTTATCCGTCGGCATGGATGACCCGCTACCATCGGCCCGGGGCAAGGCTCCTCGTCGGCCGCTCGAGCCTCCATTGACCCGGCCTGAGGGAGGCACGCCATGACGTTTTTTCAGGCCCTTGCCTTTTTCTGCTCCTCGCTCCTCACTCCCCACCCCTCACTGCCATGAGCTACCTCGTCAACCTCTCGGTCGAAGGCAGGAAGGCCGTGGTCGTGGGCGCCGGCGCCGTGGCCCTGCGCAAGGCGCAGGGGCTCCTGGTGGCGGGGGCGCGCGTCACGGTAGTGGCGCCGGAGGCCTGTGAGGGCCTGCTCTCCCTGGCCGCCGAGGGCCGCCTCGAACTGCACCTGAAGCCCTACGACGCGGAGGAGCTGGAAGGCGCCGTCCTGGTTCTCGCCGCCACCGACGACGAAGCGGTCAACGCCCGAGTCTCGGCCGACTGCTCCCGCCTCGGCCTGCCCGTCAACGTGGCCGACCGGCCCGCCCTCTGCACCTTCACGCTCCCCGCCGTGGTCCGCCGCGGCGATCTCACCCTCGCCGTCACCACCGAGGGGCGGTGCCCCGCCTTCGCCAGGGCGCTTCGCGAGGAGCTGGAGGGGCGGTACGGAAGCATCTACGGGGAGGCGCTCGATCTCATGGGGCGTTTGAGGGACGCCATGCTTTCCGAGGGGTGGGACAGCGCCCGCATCCAGAAGACCCTCGCGGGTCTCTACGCGGATGGAATCGTGGCGGTCATCCGGTCCCGAGATGCCGAAGCTCTCGCCGCCTTCCTCCACGACCGCCTCGGCCCCGACTTCCCGCTGCCCGCCTGATCCTCCGCCCTCCCTTCATTGTTGCCCTTGGCTTCTTCTCTCAGGGACACGTGGCCGCGGTGCTCTTGGCGGTGAAGCCGCACTGGCCCGAGGCGGCGGGGTGGCGCTCGTTGCCGGCCGAGTCCTTGCCCCACGAGCTTTCCATCTGGCTCCCATCGGTTCCGACGATGACCCACCAGATGAAGCTCTGGCCCGACGGCACGGCGGGCAGGGCCAGGCCGCTCGCGGAGCCCGTGTTGCCGAGCCCGCAGACGCTTCCCTGCAGGGCGTAGGTGGGGAGGTCGCTCCCGTCGCCCCAGTAGAGGTTGTAGTTCGCGTCGGTGCAGGTGGTCGTATCCCACGTCAGGTTGATGGTGCTCCCGTCGGCGGCCACCTTCGAGGCCTGCATCGGCGTCCCCGGGACCCACCGGCCGTCCGGCACCGGCTTCACCGAGCCGATGGCCACGCCCGTGATGCAACTGGCGGGCACGTAGGCGGTGATGGCCACGTCGTCCAGGAACCAGCCGTAGTTCGAGCCCGAACAGCCGATGATAGGGGAGAAGGCGATCCAGAGGGTCTTGCCTGCGGCCCCGCCGACGTTGCCCGAAATGGCGTTGGCCGCTGCGTCCAGGTCCACCACGGTTTGTACCATGGAGCTCTGAGTGCCTGTCCAGGCTGCACGGCCGCTCCCGCCGGCGGACCTTGACGCGCACGAATACAAGAGCGACGTGGTCCCCGTGTAGGACTTTCCGCTGATAATGGCCGAGGCCGGCACGAACGTGAAGGTGCTGTTGTCGGTGGAGATCATAAGGGTACCGCCATCCGTCTTGCTGCCGCTGCTGTAGAAGTTCCAGCGGTGATAGAAGCTGAGCCGGACCGAGGTGGCGTCCGCGGGCACCAGGATCCCCGCCGCGCCGCCCGGCGCGGCCAAGGTCCACCTCCCCTGGGCATAGGTGCCTGTGCACGACGTGCCGCCGTACCGGAAGATATTGCTCCCGCTCTCCGTGGGGCTGCACGCCTGGACTCCCCGCCAGTCGGCGGTGCTGCCGCCGGAGGCGAAGCTGCCCGTCTCCCACCCGTCGAGGCCCGAATGGCCGGTGCCGTCGAAATTGTCGGAGTAGAGTGTCGTCAGGGTGCTCCCGGGCCCCGTGACCAGCGCGCCCACGGTGACCGTATTCGAGTCCTCGGCGCCGTTGGCCGCGTCCACCGCCCGCACGATGTAGTAATACATGGTGCTGCTCGCGAGCCCGTACTCGTCGGAGAAGCTGGTGCCCGTGACGCCCGTGGCGATCCGGTTGGAAGCCGAGGGCGTGAAGGGGGATACGGTGGAGCGGTAGACGTTGTAATAGACCGCGTCGCCCGGACTGCACTGGGGCGTGGCGGCCGTCCACGCAAGGGCCAGGGTGCAGGTGGCGCTCTGCGGATTGGTCACCGACGCGAGGCCCGCGAAGACTGGCGGCAAGGTACAGGTGCCCGTGGCCGTGGCGGATGCGCAGCCCGAGAGGGCCGACTGGCAGGTGGAGGAGCGCCGGTACCTGTCCCAGGAGTCCATGGACCGGCTGGACGCTAAGCGGCCTTCGCTGAACGCTCCGCCCGCTTAGCGCGGGAGGAACCAACATGTCTCATCACCCACAGTGGCTCTCGGCGAAACTACACACTTGACGGGACACGAGCACCGCCCCCACGCGGCCACCAACGCAAGCGATTTCCGAACAGACATATCGATCCCCCTGGCCCCTTACTTCCCTCCCCGGTGTGGATTCATGGCTGCACGGACATCGTCATTATGGGCCCCGCGTGCGACTCAAGCAAGTCGCCCCGAACGCCGTTGGGCACCGTGGGGGCAAGTAAACGCGCGGGGCGGGCCTCGCGGCCCGCCCTGGGTTGAATGCTTGATGGGGAGTGAGCTTCACCCTTTCGGGCTCTCCGGTCTGTAGGTCAGCCTGGGGTTCCTGGCGGCGGCGACCTCGTCGAGGCGGCGGCGGTAGGCGGCGTGGGGGGCCGACTTGACGAGGTCGGGCCGGTCCCTGGCCTCTTCCAGAATGGCGCGGACGGCCTCGACGAAGCGGTCCAGCTCCTCCACGGGCTCCGTCTCCGTGGGCTCGATCATGAGGGCCCCGTGGACGATGAGGGGGAAGTAGACGGTCGGGGGATGGAAGCCGTAGTCGATGAGGCGCTTGGCCAGATCCAGCGTGGTCACGCCGTTGGGCAGCTCCTTGTCGCAGAAGACCACCTCGTGGAGCGTGGGGCCGTCGAACCCCAGCTTCAGGAGGGGTAGGAGCTGGGCGCGGAGGTAGTTGGCGTTGAGCACGGCCAGCTCGGAGGCGCGCTTCAGCCCTTCGCCGCCCAGGGTCTCGATGTAGGCGAGGGCGCGCACGAGCACGAGGAAGTTCCCGAAGAAGGCCTGCACTTTGCCGATGCTCTTGGGCCTCTCGTGGTCCCAGGCGTAGCGGCCCTCCCGCTGCACGAGCACGGGCTTGGGCAGGAAGGGTTCGAGGTGCGCCTTGCAGACCACCGGTCCCGCCCCCGGGCCGCCGCCGCCGTGCGGGGTGGAGAAGGTCTTGTGGAGGTTGATGTGCATCACGTCGGCGCCCCAGTCGCCGGGGCGGGTGATCCCCATCAGGGCATTCAGATTGGCGCCGTCCACGTAGACCAGCGAGCCGTTGGCGTGCAGGAGCCGGCAGATCTCGGCGATGTTCTTTTCGAAGATGCCCAGCGTATTGGGCACCGTGAGCATGATGCCGGCCACGTCGGGGCGCATCCGGGCCGAGAGGGCGGCGAGATCGACGCAGCCGTCGGCGCCGCTCTGGATCTGCTCCACCTCGTAGCCGGCGAAGTGGGCGCTGGCGGGGTTGGTGCCGTGGGCCGAGTCGGGGATGAGCATGACCCGGCGCGCGTCGCCCCGGTCCTCCAGGCAGGCGCGGATGAGCTGGATGCCCGTGAACTCCCCCTGCGCGCCGGCCGAGGGCTGGAGGGTGCAGGCGTCCATGCCCGAGACGGCGCAGAGGTGGCGCTGGAGCGTGGCCATCAGCTCCAGGGCGCCCTGGGCCATGGACTCGGGCTGCATGGGATGAAGGCGTGCGAAGCCTTCGAGCCGCGCCACCTCCTCGTTGATCTTGGGGTTGTACTTCATGGTGCAGGAGCCGAGGGGGTAGAGGCCCATGTCCACGGCGTAGTTGTAGGTGGAGAGGCGCGTGAAGTGCCGGACCACGTCCACCTCGCTCAGCTCGGGCAGGAGCGCCGGAGCTTCGCGCCGGGCCAGCGGGCCCAGGAGGGACGCGGGATCGGCCGCGGGCACGTCGCAGGCGGGCAGGGAGGCGCCGGTGCGCCCCGGGTGGTCCTTCTCGAAGATCAGCTTTTCCTCGATGGCTCGGCTCATGAGAGGCCTCCCAGGACATCCGCCATCCGGTCGCAGGCCGCCTTGCTCACGCGTTCGGTGGCGCAGAGGAGGTGGCCGCCCGCCAGCTCGGGGTAGTCGCGCGAGAGATCGTAGCCGCCCAGGAGGTCCGCCGCGTAGGCGGCCTCGCTGGCCTTGGGGCCTTCCACCGGGAGCTTCACGGCGAACTCGTTGAAGGTGGGCGAGGCGAACAGGGGCCGCAGGCCCTTCTCCGCCAAGCGGGCCTTGAGGTACTCGGCCTTGCTCAGGTTTTGGACGGCCAGCTCCCTCAACCCCTTTCGGCCTACCAGCGACAGGTAGATGGTGGCGGCGAGCATGCAGAGCCCCTCGTTGGTGCAGATGTTGGAGGTGGCCTTCTCGCGCCGGATGTGCTGCTCGCGGGTGGTGAGGGTGAGCACGAAGCCCCGCCGGCCGTCGGCGTCCACGGTCTGGCCGCAGATGCGGCCCGGGAGCTGGCGCATGTGCTGGGTCCGGGTGGTCATAAAGCCGAGGTAGGGCCCGCCGTAGCCCAGCGGGAGGCCGAAGGAGCGCGCCTCGCCGCAGACGATGTCGGCGCCCTGGCGGCCGGGAGGCTCCAGGAGTGCCAGGGAGAGCGCCTCGCTCACCGCGACCCCCAGCAGGGGGCGGCGCTCCTGCGGCAGGGCCGAGGCGACGGCTCTCACGTCCTCCACCACGCCGAAGAAGTTGGGCTGGCCCACGAGCACGGTGCAGACCTCCGCGTCGAGCCGGCTCTTCAGCGCGCCCAGGTCCAGCCGGCCGTCCGGCCCGAAGGGGATCTCCTCCACCGTGAGGCCGATGTGCCTCAGGTAGGTGCGCAGGACCTCGCGGTAGGCGGGATGGAGCGAGCGCGCCACGAGCACGCGCCGCCCCTTGTGGATGCGGTGGGCCATGAGGGCCGCCTCGGCGGTGGCCGAGCCGCCGTCGTAGAGGGAGGCGTTGGAGACGTCCATGCCCGTGAGATCGGCCATCATGGTCTGGAACTCGAAGATGGCCTGGAGAGTCCCCTGGGCCAGCTCGGGCTGGTAGGGGGTGTAGGCCGTGTAGAACTCGCTGCGCAGCAGGAGCTGGTCCACCGCCGCGGGGGCGTAGTGGTCGTACGCGCCCGCGCCGAGGAAGCAGGGGCGGCAGGTGGCGGAGCTGTTGCGGATGGAGCGGCCGACGAACCGCTCCCGCAATTCCGGCTCCGGAACCGCGGCGGGCACCGCGAGCGGCTCCTTCAGCCGCACCTCGGACGGAATGGAGACGAAGAGGTCCTCCACCCCCTTCACGCCGGACGCGGCGAGCAGGGCTCGGACGTCCTCGTCACTGGATGGGAAATAGCGCATGGGAGATCCTCAGTGGGTGACTTCGGCGACGTACTTCTCGTAGGCCGCCGCGTCCATGAGCCCGCCGAGAGCGCCCGGATCGGAGAGGGTCATCTTCAGGATCCAGCCCTTGCCGTAAGGGTCCTGGTTCATGAGCTCCGGGTGGTCGGCGAGTTCGGGGTTCACCTCGGCCACCGCGCCGGAGAGGGGCGCGTTCACCTCGGAGACCGCCTTCACGCTCTCCACGCTGCCCATGGGGCTGCCGGCGCTGAGCGAGGTGCCGGGCGCCGGCGCCTCCACGAAGACGATGTCCCCCAGCTCGTGCTGGGCGAAGTCCGTGATGCCCACCGTGCCCTTGGTGCCCTCCACCCGGATCCACTCGTGGGTCTGGGTGTACTTCAGATCGCTCGGGTTGCTCATGGGTCCCTCCGGTCGCTTGGATTGCGGCGCAACAAGCGCCGCACTGGGTTTCCTCTCGGTGATGCCAGCGGGCGGGCAAGGCCGGCCGGCGTCCCTCCCCTAGCCCTTGGGCCGCTTGTAGAAGGGCTTGGGGACCACCTTCGCCGGCACGCGCTTGCCCCGGATGTCCACTTCGAAGAGTGACCCCGCCTCGGCGAGGGCCGTGGGCAGGTAGGCCATGCCCAGCGGCTTCTTCAGGAAGGGCGCCAGGGTGCCGCTCGTCACGTGTCCCACCTTCTCGGAGCCGGCGTAGCAGTCGTGGCCGTGGCGGGGGATGCCCCTGTCCAGGAGCTCGAAGGCCACGAGCTTGCGCCCAGCGCCCTCCGCCTTCTGTCGCTCCAGGACCGGCCGGCCGTTGAAGTCGCCGGGCTTGCCCAGCTTGAGAATCCAGCCCAGGTCGGCCTCCAGCACCGTGGTCGTGTCGTCGATGTCGTTGCCGTAGAGGGCCATGCAGGCCTCCAGGCGCAGGGTGTCTCTAGCCCCCAGCCCGGCGGGGATGAGGCCGCTCGCCGTGCCGGCGCCGAGCAGGGCGCGCCAGAGGGCCGGCGCCAGAGCGGGAGAGCAGTAGATCTCGAAGCCGTCCTCCCCCGTGTAGCCCGTGCGGGCCACCAGGCAGCGCTCGCCCATCAGGGTGCCGTATCCGTACCAGTAGTACTTGATGGGCGACAGCTCCAGGCCCTTCACCATGGGCTGGAGGATCTCCAGCGCCCTGGGCCCCTGGATGGCGATCTGGGCAGTCTCCGGGCTCCGGTTCGTCACCTTGGCGTCGAAGCGCCCCGCCTGAGAGAGGATCCAGGCGTAGTCCTTGTCGGTGTTGGAGGCGTTCACCACCAGCAGGAAGCGGTTCTCCCCGTCGTTGTGGACGAGCATGTCATCCACGAAGCAGCCCCGCGGGGTCAGCAGTCCGCTGTACTGGATCTGGCCCAGCCCGAGTTTGGAGGCGTCGTTGCTCGACAGGAACTGGACCAGCTCCAGAGCCTGCCTCCCCTCGATCCAGACCTCCCCCATGTGGCTGACGTCGAACAGGCCCGCCCGGGTCCTGACCGCCGCGTGCTCGTCGAGGATGGACGTGTACTGCACGGGCATGTCCCAGCCGCCGAAATCCACCATCTTGGCGCCGAGGGCACGGTGTTCCCCATTCAATGGAGTCTTCTTCAACTCGGCCATGGTCCCCTCCGTAAGCACCCCATCTTAGGACCGAACCGGAGGAGGGTCAATTGAAGGGGACCGCGCGATCGTAACTGGGGGGCTAGGGGACTTGGTGACTACAGAATTACCCAAATCCCGCGATTGAAATGCGGGTGGCTTCGGCTATGGTTCAGGTTCACGGGGGGGAGACATTGTCTCTTGGACGGGGAGGGCCAAGGGCTTCTCTCTCCGATTCGCAGGCCAAGCCTGCCGAATCGTCGCGTTGCCCTCCGGGGCCCCGCCCCACGGGCAAAGCCCGCTGGGGCCCCACCCCACCCTCGGGGCTTCCTCCCCCGGATCAAGTCCGGGGTCGGAGGCAACCCAAATCCCTTGGCGGG
>JAJYCJ010000145.1 GCA_021778515.1 Acidobacteriota bacterium | reverse complement strand
CTCATTCACCGTGAGCTCTTCCGCGTCATTCCGTGGCATCCTTCCAGCGGGTTTCTGGCACGGAATCCCGTTGATGCAAGACCGCACGGTCGCCTCACGGCGGGATCCTGAGCATGAAGCCCGTCGAAGGGTTCCTCAGGATGACGCGAGCGAATTCGCCTTCGGATTCAATCTCTCCCCCCATTCCAGCCTGCTCCAGGCCTCTGTGCTTCTGTGGTTCAATCCCTTCTTTCTCGTGCCGTTGCGCCCGGCTCATATCTCCAGCATCAGCCGTTCGGGGTTCTCGATGCACTGGACGACTCGCTTGAGGAATGAGACGGCCTCGCGGCCGTCCACGATGCGGTGATCGTAGGAGACGGCCAGGTACATCATGGGCCGGATGACGATGGCGTCGTCCACCACGACGGGCCGCTTTTTGATGGCGTGCATGCCCAGGATGGCGCTCTGGGGCGGGTTGAGGATGGGGGTGGAGAGCAGGTTCCCGTAGATGCCGCCGTTGGAGACGGTGAAGACGCCGCCGGAGAGCTCGCCCAGCGTGACGGTGCGCTCGCGCACCCGCTTGGCCAGACCGGCGATGGCCAGCTCCACCTCGGCGAAGCCGAGCCGGTCGGCGTCGCGCACCACGGGCACCACCAGCCCCTTCTCCGAGCTGACGGCCACGCCGATGTCGTAGTAGTGGTTCTGGACGATCTCGTCCCCCTGGATCTGGGCGTTGACCTGGGGCACGGCCTTGAGCGCGTCCACGGCCGCCTTCACGAAGAAGGACATGAAGCCCAGGGAGACGCCGTACTTGGCCGCAAAGACCTCCTTGTAGCGCTCGCGCAGGGCCATGACCTGGGTCATGTCCGCCTCGTTGAAGGTGGTCAGCATGGCCGTCTGGTTCTTCACGAGGACGAGGCGCTCGGCGATGCGGGCGCGCAGTGGGCTCATGCGGGTTCGCGTCTGGCGGGCCGCCACGTCGGCCTCGGAGCGGCTCGCTTGGGCGGCGGCGGGCGGGGGCGTTCGGACGGGCGAGGGCGCCCGTCCCTCCAGGCTCTCCGGCGGGAGTGGCGCGGCAGGCGAGGGCGCCTGCCCCACAACCCCCCCTGCCTGTGGCGCGGCAGGCGGGGGCGCCTGCCCCACAACCGCCCCTGCCTGTGGCGCGGCCGCCCCCGGCCGCGAACCCGCCAGGTACTTCTGGACATCCTCCTTGGTGATCCGGCCCTCCTTGCCCGTGCCGGGGATGGCCGCCGGGTCGAGCTTGAACTCCTCCACCATGCGGCGCACGGCCGGGGAGAGGGTGCCGGATTCGCTCTGGGCGGCCACCTTCTCGCGGGCCTGGGCCAGCCCCGCCGGGGTGACCATCGGGGCGCCGGGTGTCTGCGGCACGGCCACGGAGGCGGCAGGCGAGGGCGTTCGGACAGGCGAGGGCGCCTGTCCCTCCAAATGATCAAGGGGCAGCGGCGCGGGGGCCCCCGGCCGCGACGCGGCCAGGGCCTCGGGCGCGGGGGGCGCCTGGGGGCGCGCCGGGGCGGGGGTAGCCTCGCCCGCGGCCTTCTCGTCGAGCGTGCCCACCTCCTGGCCGATCTTCACTGTCTCGCCCGCCTGGACGGCGATCTTGAGCCGGCCGGCGGCGGCGGCGTTGATGGTCATGGTGACCTTGTCGGTTTCGAGGATGAAGAGGGGATCGTCGGTCTGGACGCTCTCCCCGTCGGCCTTCAGCCACTCCGTCAGGATCCCCTCCGTGATGGATTCACCGACGGCCGGTACGGTCACTGGCGTGCTCATGCGCGATCGCTCCTTCCTGAAAACGGTGGGGGTGGAGGGCGGAGGGGCGGCCATCGAAACCGGGCCGGCCATGGTTCTTGTCCTTCCCCCTCCACTCTTCACGCTCCACTCTCGACTCTCAGCGGGCCAGCGATTCCTGGGCCTCGCCCGAAGCCTCGATGCCCAGGGCCGCCCTCACCACCTGATCCTGCTCCCGCTGGTGGGCGTGGTGCGAGCCGATGGCCGGGCTCGCCGAGGCCCGGCGCCCGCAATATCGGATCTCGGTCCCCGGGAAGAGCGCCCGCAGGCGGGGCTCCATGAAGCTCCAGCCCCCCCGGTTCTGCGACTCCTCCTGGGCCCAGACCACCTCCGCGGCCCCCCGGTACTTCCGGGCGATCTCCGCCATCGGGCCCGTGGGCCAGGGGTAGAACTGCTCCACCCGGACCAGCGCCGTTCCCCCCGCGCCGTCCTTCTCTCGCCGCTCCAGCAGGTCGTAGAAGAGCTTGCCGCTGCACAGGACGAGGCGCCGGGCCTCGGCGGGCGGGGCCGGGTCGTCCAGCACCTCCTGGAAGCGCCCCGTCACCAGCTCGTCCACGGGCGAGACGGCCCTCGGGTGGCGCAGGAGGCTCTTGGGGGCCATGACGATGAGCGGCCGCCGGAAGGCCCGCTTGAGCTGGCGCCTGAGGGCGTGGAAGTAGTTGGCGGGCGTGGTCAGGTTCACCACCTGGATGTTCTCCTCGGCGCAGGCCGCCAGGTAGCGCTCCAGGTAGGCGTTGGAGTGCTCGGGCCCCTGCCCCTCGTAGCCGTGCGGCAGGAGCATGACCAGGCCGCTCGCCCTCTGCCACTTGGCCAGCGAGCTCACGACGAACTGGTCGATGATGACCTGGGCCCCGTTGGCGAAGTCGCCGAACTGGGCCTCCCAGATCACCAGCATTTGGGGCTCCGCCAGGCTGTAGCCGTAGTCGAAGCCCAGCACCGCCGCCTCCGAGAGCATGCTGTTGTAGACGCAGAACTTGGCCTGTCCCTCGCGGATGTGGTTGAGGGGGACGTAGCTCTCCTGGGTGTTCATGTCGCTCCAGACCGAGTGGCGGGAGGAGAAGGTTCCCCGGGCGCTGTCCTGGCCCGAGAGCCGCACGGGCAGCCCCTCGTTCAGCAGCGTGCCGAAGGCCAGCAGCTCGGCCGTGGCCCAGTCCACCTCGCCGCGCTCCTGAACCGCCTTGCGCACCTCCGGCAGGCGCCTCGCCACCTTGGGGTTCAGGGCGAAGCCCTCGGGCACGGCGGTCATGGCCCGCGCCACCTCGTCCAGCGCCGGGTGGGTCGCCGCCGTAAGGGCCGGGTCGTGGGAATACGGGGCCGAGAGCCCTCGCCAGATCCCGCCGAAAGCGTAGAGGTCCGGCTCCATGGCGCCCGCCTTGGCCTGCTGGAAGGCGGCCTGGAGCCGGGTCTGAAACTCGTCGGCGAAGGCCTTTTCCTCCTGGGGAGTCAGCACGCCCGCCTGGGCGAGCCGGCCGGTGTAGAGCTTCAGGACCGACGGCCGGCCCTTGATCTTCTTATAGAGGAGCGGCTGGGTGAAGGCCGGCTCGTCGCCCTCGTTGTGGCCGTGGCGGCGGTAGCAGACCATGTCCACCACCACGTCCCGCCCGAAGGTCTGGCGGAACTCCAGGGCCAGCTCGGCCGCGGTGACGACGGCCTCGGGGTCGTCGCCGTTGACGTGGAAGATGGGGGCCTCGATCATCTTGGCCACGTCCGTGCAGTAGATCGTGGAGCGGCCCTCCTTGGGCGAGGTGGTGAAGCCGATCTGGTTGTTGACGACGAGGTGGATCGTGCCGCCCACGCGGTAGCCTTCGAGCTGGCTCAGGTTCAGCGTCTCGGCCACGAGCCCCTGGCCGGCGAAGGCGGCGTCGCCGTGAATCAGCACGGGGATCACCTCGCGCCGCTCCTTGGTGTCGCCCTCCCGCCGCTGCTTGGCGCGCACCCGGCCCAGGACCACCGGGTCCACGGCCTCCAGGTGGCTCGGGTTGCTGCTCAGGGAGACGCGGACGCTCTTGGCCGTGCGGTGGCTCCGGTGGACGCTGGAGTAGCCGCGGTGGTACTTGACGTCGCCGTCGCCGGCGAAGGAGGAGTCCGGCAGGACGTTGTCCTCGAACTCCGAGAAGAGATGGGCGTAGGACTTGTCCAGGATGTTGGCCAGCACGTTGAGCCGCCCGCGGTGGGCCATGCCGATCACGACCTCCTCCACCCCGAGCTCCGGCGCCATCTCCACCAGCGCGTGCAGCGCCGGGATGAGGGACTCGGCGCCCTCCAGGGAGAAGCGCTTCTGGCCGGGGTAGCGGCTCTGGAGGAAGGTCTCGAAGAGCTCCGCGTCCACGAGGCGCTCCAGGGTCATCATCTGCTTGGCCTTGTCGAAGGCGGGCCGGTTGCGGACCGGCTCCATCCTGGCCTGGAGCCAGCGGCGCACGGCCGTGTCCTGGATGTGGATGTACTCCACGCCCACGGAGCGGCAGTAGGTGTCCTGGAGGATGCCGACGATCTCTTTGAGGGTGGCGCGCTCCGGACCGCCCAGGTGGCCCGTGTCGAAGACGCGGTCCAGGTCGCGCTCGCTAAGGCCGAAGGCCTCCAGCGCGAGGGCGGGGTGGCTCGCGGGGTTGCCGCCGAGGGGGTCGGTCTGGGCGATGAGGTGGCCCTGGCTCCGGTAGGCGTAGATGAGGCTCGCCACCTGGGACTGGGCGTGGGCCTGGTCCGCCGCCGCGCAGGTGCGCGGGCAGGTGGCCATCTCGAAGCCCTCGAAGAAATAGCGCCACTCCTGGCCCACCGAGCCGGGATCGGCCTTCCACTGCTCGTAGAGGGATTCGACCAGGGCCGAGTTGGCCATCGCGGCCGCCGCTCCTCCCGCCGGGCCGGTTCTCTTCTCAACGGACATGGTGCTCGTCTCCTTCTCTTCTCTCCATCGCCGGGGCCTCCGGCGGCGCGCGGGGTCGCGGACCGCGCACCGTGGAGGGCCAGAGGCCCGCGCCTTCAAGAACCCAACGCCTTCCCCCTGAGTTTATTCGTCTTTGAGCGCGCTGTAAACGGCGGCGAAGGATCGGCCTCGCGCGGCGGCTCCCGCCCTCCCCGT
>JAJYCJ010000049.1 GCA_021778515.1 Acidobacteriota bacterium | reverse complement strand
ACGACGTTCTCCATCCCCTATGGAGGCGCCTCTTCGCCAAGGGCGACGATGTGGACCGCTACATCCTGGCGGACCTCTGGTGCCCCGTCCTTCAGCAGGCTGGCGAGGCGGAGCGATACATCCGAAGCTGTACCGCCGTAGCGGCCTCCGCCAGGAATTTCTACCTCTTCGACGAGGCGCTCGACTATTGCCTGCGGGCACGTCAGGCCGCGGGCCCCGAGTCCTCGGCGGCCCTCGCCAACTGCATCAACACCGAGGGGATGACCCACCTCTGCAGGAAGGACTACGACTCCGCCGAGTCGTCGTACCGTGAGGCGCTGGCGCTGGCCGATGGCCTCTCGGATGGCGAACTGCGCCGCTGGACGGGCCTGTCCAAAGCCGACTTCCTCGCCCAGGGCCTCTCCAATATTCTGGATGCACGGCTTCGAAAAGGGCAGAACCTCACGGGGGCCGAGCAGGCCAGGCTCCTTCCCTCCACCCGCGAGATCTCGCGCCGGCTCGACCAAATGCCGATGAGCACAGGATTCCGTCAGATCGTCAGGCACTACGGCGCCGAACGGGCCATCCTCGACGGGCGGCTGGAGGAGGCGAAGAGGCAGCTCTCCGAACTCCTGGAAGAGGCGGGCACCCTCAAGGCGTATCAGGTCTCGCTGGTAACCATGCACTGGCGGGTCCTCTCCTACGTGGCCCAACTCGAAGGGGACTGGAAGTCGGCCTACCACTGGATCCGCCTGGCGCTCCGCGAGGGAGTCCGCCACAGCTATCCATCCGAGGAGCAGTTTGTGCTGGAGCAGGCGCTCGCCATCCTCAGGGGGCTCCACGGGGCCAAGGAGAGCCGCACGCGGGAGGCGTTGGTGAAAGACCTGGTCCAGCTCATGGAGGACAAGGACTGGTATACCGGCCGTTCCCATTCCCGCAGCGTCAGCCGCCTGGCCCTCAGGCTCGGTGAGGTTCTGACCCAGCGCTTTCGCTGGAAGGTGGATTTCGACACGCTGAGGCTGGGTGGGTTGCTGCACGACATCGGCAAACTTCGGATCCCCTGGTCGCTCTTGAACAAGATCGCCCCGATCACCCCAAGGGAGATGCGGCTTCTGCGAGAGCATTCCCGGCACGGAGGGGAGCTGCTGCGGGCCATCGACATGGCCGAGGTGGCCACCGTGGTGGAGCAGCACCACGAGACGCTGGACGGATCGGGCTATCCATCAGGCAAGCCGCCCCTCCCCCTGGCGGCCATTGTGGCCGTCTGCGACGTCTACGAGGCCACCATCACGCCCAACCGCCGCTACAAGCAGCCGAAGGACCGATCGGTGGCTCTCATGGAGCTCAAGGAAGGCGCGGGCCGCCTCTACGATCCCAGCGTGGTGGACGCACTCATCCATTACGTGCGAAAGGATCGCAGCTCATGATCCCTGGCCGCGGGACTCCCCCCGCCGGGAGGGCTTGGTGCTGAAGGACTTTTGGGAGCCGACCGAACCCATTCGCGCGCTGCGCGCGATCCATTACCTCTACGGCGCGCTCAGCGTGATCCTGGCGCTGGCCGTCGCCGCGTACGGACCCGACGTCCGCTGGCTCTGGGCCCTAGTCCTCGGGCTCCTCGCCTGGGGAGCCCTGACGCAAGGTCTGCCCATTCTGAGCGGCATAGTCTCGCTGGAGCTTGCGCTCTATCTCTTCGCGTTTCTCTGTGTCTCCCTCCCCACCGCCTTCATCACCATTCTGGTCTGCACCCTGCTGAGCATCCTGTCCGCCCTCGCGACGGATCCCTCGGCTCGCCGCCTCGGCTTCATTGCCCGCAAGCTGGGCAACACGTTCGTTCTGGGCTCAGCCCTCTATGCCGCCGCCTGGGTCTACCACCTGGCGGGCGGCCCGAGCTCCCCGCACCGTGTGAGTCCTCTCTTCGTTTTGGCGCTCGGCGGTTTCTGGCTGTTCTTTGCCTTGGTGAACCACCTTCTCATCCTGCCCATGCTGCTGCTCAAGGAGGGGCGCTCGGCGCTCCCCCAGATTCTCAATCTTCTGGAAATCGACGCCCTTCTCCATGGGATCTCCGTCTTCGCGGGCGCCGGATTCGCTCTCGCCTTCCTCTGGCAGGGGTGGGGCATCATCCTGCTCCTGGGCCCCGTCTTCGCCCTTCTGGTGGTTTTTCTGAAGCGAACGACCGACCAGCAAGCCTTCCTGCGCCAGCAAAGGCGGCTATTGGGTGACCTGAATGCGCTGACCCGAGACCTGCACCAGAGCCTAAACCTCCCGCAAGTTCTTGATGCCGTCGAAGCCGGCTGCCGGAGCCTGTTCGGCGTGGACACCTACTACGTCGCGCTGTTTGACGAGCGGACCTCCAGCGTGCAGATCGCCCGCGCCATGGACGCCGGCACTTCCCTTCACCTCCAGGACATGAACCTCGACGAGGGACTGACCGGTAGCGTCATACGCACCGGCAAGCCCCTCTTCATCCAGGATCTCCTCAGAGAGCCCGATCTGAAGCGCCGCGTGAAATCCGCCGGCGACCGGCGCAAGGCGGCGCGTGCCGTCATGATGGCTCCGCTGGCGGACCAGGAGCGGGTCGTGGGCGTCCTGTCGGTGCAGAGCCACCGACCAGCGGCCTTCGAGACCTTCCACGAGGAGATCTTCCTCTCGTGGGCCCAGCACGTCTCCACGGCCGTGATAGGGGCCAGGCTGCTCCGGCGGGCCACCGAAGACGCGCTGACGCGCCTCTTCAACAAGAGCTACTTCGAACAGAGCGTGGCTTCCTGCCTCAAGGACGGCCACCCCTTCGGGCTCCTGTTCGTGGACTGCGACGATTTCAAGCAGATCAACGACCGCTTCGGCCATCTGGTGGGAGACCAGTACCTCGAACGCCTGGGCGAAGTGATCCAGCGCCAGTGCCGCGCCGCCGACGTCCCTTGCCGCTATGGCGGAGACGAATTCGCCATCTTGATGACCGGGGCCAGCGAGGAGCAGACGCGAAACGTGGCGGAACGGCTCCGCTCGGCCATCGCGAAGCTGACGATTGAGGTGGATTCGGAGGCCGTGGGGACCACCGCCAGCATCGGCATGCTCTGGAGCGATGGGGGCGTCCCGGAGCGGCCCATCGAGGACATCCTGCGGCGGGTCGACGAAAGGCTGTACGCCGCCAAACAGACGAAGAACGCCATTTCGTATTAGCCCGCTCGGACGAGAAACCGCCGGTGGGATTCCAGGTTCAATCCGGCAAAATGCGGGCGGAGGGGCGGGAGTCTGGCCCGTGCGGCCTCATTCCTCCGTGGGGCCCTCCAGCTCCGCGGACACGTGCAGCGCGTAGAATGCGCCCCTTGCCTCGTACGGTCCGAGGTTGGAGGCCACCATTTGCAGCCCCAGCGAGGTCAGCCACGCCCCGATGGTGGCGAGGAGGACCTTGACACCGGCCGTTCGCAGGATCGGATAGGTCCCGTCCAGCTTCACGAGCCATTCGGCACCCGTACGCACGATGAGGACCTGTACCCGCTGGGTCAATCGCCCCTCCACCAGGATGTACTTCAGAAGAAGCACGTTCCCCTCGTGATTTAGGAAAGATTCGGTGAACTTGACGTGGAGCTCCTCCTCAGGGACCGAGAAGCGATACGCGGGCGGTCGTTTCCAGACTCGGGCCGGATCCAGTTCCCCGGCGAGTTTTACGTGCGGCATGAGTGTCCCTCGGCACCGGCGCTAGCGCCGGCGTTCGTAGATGAAATAGTGAAGCGCCCGTCTCTCTGCGATCCACTTCCTCTCGTACCGGGTCCGGAGGGGGTAGGGAGATTGGCTCAGCCAGGGTTCGGGATGGCACCGCACGAGCTCCGGCACGGCGCCGAAGGCTTCCAGCGCCTGCCCCGCGAAGGCAGGATCGTCGGTGGCCGCCCGGAGCTGGCCGCCGTCGCGAAGTTTGCGAGCCGCGATCCTGAAGAACTCGGCCGAGAGCAACCGCCGGCGGGCGTGTCTCGTCTTGGGCCAAGGATCCGGAAAATTGATCGTTACGGATTCGAGACTGCGTTCCTCGAAGGCAAGGTTAAGAAGGATGAAGGCGTCCCCCATGGCGGCGAGCACGTTCGTGAGCCCTTCCGCGGCCACGTGCTTCAGAAGCTTTCGATAGCCTTCGGCGAACTGTTCGATGCCCACGAAGCCCGTTTCGGGGTGGAGCTTCGCCATGGCGAGGAGAAACTCTCCGCTGCCGAAGCCCACCTCCACCGCGAGGGGGCGCGCTCCCAGGTAGCGTCCCCAGGCGATGGGCAGGTCCTCGTCCTTCCACCAATCCCCGTGCATCAAGCGAAGGGGGAGGGCGACCTCTCCCTCCCCGAAGGGTTTGTCCACGCGCTCGAGCATGATCCGGTCCCCTACTGTGCGGCTTGCCCTCTGGCCCGGTGACCGCACACTCAGGGGCGCCCGACCGAGAAGCAGGAGAATCCCGCCTCGGCCATCTCCCGGTTGTCGTAGAGGTTGCGAAGGTCCACCACCAGCGGGGCCTTCAGGCACTCCTTCATGCGGGGCCAGTCCAGCTTCTTGAACTCGTTCCACTCCGTGGCCACCACGATGCCGTCCGCTCCCTTCGCCGCCTCATAGGGGTCCCCGAATGTCTTGAGCTGAGGCAGCTCGCGCATCGCGTTGGCGGAGGCCGCGGGATCGTGGGCCCGCACTTTGGCCCCCGCGTCCAGGAGGGCCGCCGCGATCTTCATGGCCGGCGACTCGCGGATGTCGTCCGTATCGCTCTTGAAGGCCAGGCCGAGGAGGGCGACGGTCTTTCCTTTGACTTCACCGAAGGCCCGCTGGATCTTGTTCAGCGCGCGCTGGATCTGGTCCTCGTTGGCGGCCACCGCCGCCTCCACCACCCTGAGGCCCACCTTGTGGACCCTGGCCACGTCCAACAGGGCCCGGGTGTCCTTCGGGAAGCAGGAGCCTCCGTATCCGGGACCCGGGTGCAGGAAGCGCGGCCCGATGCGCGTGTCCATGCCCATCCCCCTCGACACGTCCATGACGTCCGCGCCCACCTCCTCGCAAAGCCGGGATATTTCATTGATGAACGAGATCTTGGTGGCGAGGAATGCGTTGCTTGCATACTTGATCAGTTCGGCGCTCACGCGGCCCGTCATCAGCAGCTGCACGTTCTGGTCCGTCTGGAGCTTGTAGAGCCTGCGCATGATCTCCTGGGCCTTCGGGTCGTCGCACCCCACCACGATGCGCTCCGGCTTCATGAAATCCATGACGGCGGAGCCTTCGCGCAGAAACTCGGGGTTGGAAACGACGGCAAAGCTCTCACGCGGATGCTTCTCGCTCAGGATGGCCTCGATCCTCGCCCCGGTCCCGACGGGCACCGTGCTCTTGGTCACGACCACCTGGTAGCCCTTGTGGTTCTCGGAAAAGATGGTCACGGCATCGAAGATGTACCGCATGTCCGCGCTGCCGTCGGGCAGGGGCGGCGTTCCCACCGCGAGGAAGACCACCTCGGCGGGGGGCATGGAGGCGGCCACGTCCGTCGTGAAGCGCAGGCGCCCCGCGTGAACGTTCCGGTGAACCACCTCCTCCAGGCCCGGCTCATAAATGGGGATGATCCCCTTCTTCAATTTGTCGATCTTGCCCTTGTCCACGTCGGCGCACGTCACATCCAATCCGAAATGGGCCAGACAGGCGCCCGTGACGAGTCCCACGTAGCCCGTTCCCACTACCGTCACTCTCATGCAATCTGCTCCTCACGAAACCATTGGATGAATCTCTTGAGCCCCTCCTCGATGGGGACCTTCGACTCGAAGTTCAGGAGGCGCGCCGCCTTGGTCGTGTCGGCCGAGGTGAGCGGTACGTCCCCGGGGGGAAGGCGCTTCTCCACAATCATGGCCCGCTCACCCATCAGTCGCTCGATGAGCTCGATGAGCGTTCCCAGGCTGGTGGTCCTCGATCCGCCCACGTTGATGATCTCATAGCCCTTCACGCGTTCGATCGCCAGGGCCGTGGCCTCGACGATATCCTCCACGTAGGTGTAGTCCCGCTGGGTCGAGCCGTCGCCGTACCGTTCGATGGGCTGGTGGCGGGAGATGGCCTGCACGAACCGGTAGATGGCCATGTCGGGTCTCTGCCGTGGACCGTAAACCGTGAAGAACCGGAGCGCGAAGATCTCCAGTCCGTGAAGGTGGTGGTAGGCGTGGCAGAGCACCTCGCAGGCCTTCTTCGTGGCGGCGTAGGGTGATAGGGGCCGGTCGGTGGAGTCGTCCTCTCGAAACGGCGCCGTGCTGCGCGAGCCGTAGACGCTGGAGGTGGAGCCGAAGACGAGCCGGCCGCATCCCCCCTCGCGCATGGCCTCCAGGACGTTGAGCGTGGCGATGTAGTTGTTCTCGGCGTAGGCCTGGGGTTCCTCTATGCTCCGGCGAACCCCTCCTCTCCCGGCGAGGTGGACCACCACGTCCCAACCCTGGGCCACGAGCGATGCCACGGCCGCCCGCTCCCGCAGGTCCAGCTCCAGGAAGTGGAATCCGTCGGATCCCGTCAGGGCCCTGAGGTTCCGCTCCTTGGTGGTCCGATCGTAGTAGGGATCGAAGTTGTCCACCCCGGTGACCTGCTGGCCGCTGGACACCAGGCGTTCGCAGAGGTGCGAGCCGATGAAGCCGGCCGCTCCCGTGACCAGAACTTTCATGGAGTCGTTCCCCTTTCCTCCGCCCGCCGCTTGGCGGCCTCGGCCGCGGTCTCCGCCTTTCGCTTCAGGTACCAGCTCACGATCGGGCTCTTTCGGATGCCCTCGGCCACCGCCGAGAGAGTATCGTATACCGAGCGGTCGTTCACCAGGGCCCCCAGCGTTCCCTTGCCCTCGTCCACCTTCTTGAGAATTGAAGCCAGGGAATCGCTGATGGAGAGCAAGTTTCCTCCCAGCTGTTCTCCGTAGGCATCGTCCATGAAGAGCTTGTTTCCCAGGGTGCCGGGCCTCTGGAGCCCCGCGGCCACCTTGGCGAGCGCATCGGAGGTGAGGGCGAGGTTGCGGACGATCCTCTCTCCATCCCCTTTCTTGGCCAGGAAGGCTCCCGCTCCGCCCTTCCCCTCCTGAATGTCCCGAAGGATCTGATTGGTGCGGGCCAGCGAATCGCTCAGATCCCGCGCCGTCTTCTCTCCGTAGGCGGGGTCCACCAGGAGTTTGCCCGCCAGGCCCCTGCCATCCGCGATGCTGCTGGCGATCGTATCCATGCTGTTGCCGATGTGCCTGAGGTGCTCTTCCGTCTCCTTACCCAGTGTCGGATCGTTCAGCAGGCGTGAGAGCGTTCCCTGACCGTTGTTGATCGCGGAGACCAGCAGGTTGATATTCTTCGATAGTTCTATGGTGTTGCTGATCAGGTCCTGAGCACCCTTGCCGAGCACCTCCAAGTTGAGCGTCTTGTCGATGGGGATCTCGTGGCCAGGCAGGATGATCGGCTCATTGGAGGTGAAGGTCGGGGATATGAGCGCCAGGTACTTGTCTCCCAGCATGCCCAGCGTTCGGATCGAGGCTCTCGTCCCCGAGCGGATCCGCGGCACGAGCGAGGCGTTGATCTTGTAATCCACCCTCACGTGCTGGATGTCAGGATCCCGGCTGAAAGAGATCTTGGAGATAAACCCCACCTGGACGCCCTGGTACCAGACCCCGCTGCCCTCCTTGAGGCCGAGGGCATCCGGGAAATAGCTGTAATACTCCGCCTTCCGCTCGAAGAGGTTCTGCCGGCTGCTGATGCCAACGATGGCCAGCGCGGCGACGACGAGGGCCAGGGCCACCAGGAGCCCGATCCTTACGGAACGCCACTCAGGGTTCGTTTTCATCGGGGTTTCTCCCCTCGATAAAGCCCCTCAACACGGGGTGCTCGGAGACCCTGGCCTCCTCGGGCGTGCCGATGAAGGCCATGGTCCCCTCGTACAGGAATGCCAGGCGGTCAGCAACGTGAAACATGCTCTGGATGTCGTGCGTCACGACCACCGAGGTCACGCCCAGCAGGCGCTGCGTCCTTCGGATGAGCCGGTTGATGCTGTCGGCGGTGATCGGGTCGAGGCCCGAGGTGGGTTCGTCGTACAGGATGCAGTCCGGCTCCATGACGATGGAGCGGGCGAGCGCCGCCCGTTTTCTCATCCCTCCGGACAAATCAGAGGGGTACAGGTTCTTGGCTGTGCTCAATTCTACCAAGGCAAGCTTCTCCGAGACCCGCTTCTCCACCTCCGGCTCGTCGCAGACCCTGTGCTCTCTGAGCGGAAAGGCCACGTTGTCGAAGACGGACATGGAATCGAACAGGGCGCCCCACTGGAACATGTAGGAGATGCGGTGGCGCACCAACATCCACTCCTCTTCAGTGTAATGGGTCACGTCCCGACCGGCGACCAGGATGTGGCCACGGTCAGCCCTCAACAACCCGATGGTCAGTTTCAAGAGGACCGATTTTCCCGAACCGGACCCTCCGAGGATGACAAGCGTTTCCCCCCTGGCCACCGTCAGATCGACACCGCGGAGCACCCGGTTGCTGTTGAAGCCCTTCTCCACTCCGCGGTACTCGATGAAGGTTTCCATGGATCAGAAGACTAGGAAAAGCTTCGTCAGGAAGAAATCGGAGATGAGGATGACGATGGAGCTCAGGACCACCGTGAAGGTGGTGGCCCGGCCCACCCCGTCCGCGCCGCCGCTCGCCTTCATCCCGTTGTAACAGCCGATGAGGGTGATGGACAGCGCGAAAAAGAGCGTCTTTCCGAGCCCCGAAAAGACATCCGAGAACTGCAGCAGACGAAACACGTGAGACATGTAGAAGCGGCCCGCGATCTGAAGCTGGAAGGTGGAGATGAGGTATCCCCCGAAGATCCCCAGGGCGTCGGCGATGAGCACCAGGAGCGGCAGAGTGAACGCGACGGCCAGCAGGCGGGGGACAACCAGCTTGCGCACGGGGTTGGCCCCCAATGCCCTGAGCGCGTCGATCTGCTCGGTGACGTTCATGGAGCCGATCTCGGCCGTGATCCCGGCGCCCACCCTACCCCCGACCATCAGGGAGATGAGCACCGGCGCAAGTTCCCGGGTCATGGAGAGGGTCACCGCCTCGCCGACGTAGAGCTTCGCCCCAAAAGACTGCAGGGCGTAGGCCGTTTGCAGGGCGAGCACCATGCCGATGAAGACGGAGGTGATCAACACGATGGAGAACGATTGGACGCCCAGGAGGTCCATCTGATAGCTCAAAAGTTCCCACTCCCAGCGGGAGGAGACGATGGCCTTCCCGGTGTCCCGGGCCAGGACGGAGATCCCGCCCAGGTACTCCAGTCCCCGCCAAACTCGCCACTTCCTCCAATCCAATGAATATCCTCCCCCGAGAGGATAGCTTTGTGGCCTCGGCGGGGTCAAGCCGCTCCCCGGAGCGTCCGCTTCGCTCCGGTAGGTGGAGGAGCACGGCAGGCCGGAACCACCGGGACACCCGTGATTCTTGGACGTCCCCACGTCCAGGTGTATGCTTCGGGAGGGAGGTTGGAGATGGGCGGGTCCCTGAATGGGGAGGAATTGTGCGCCGCGCTGGACGAGATCGGTGTGGCCTGCTGCCTTGCGGATGGGGGCGGGCGCGTCTTTTCCTTCAACCGCTCGTTTTCGTCCCTGCCTGGCATCTCCCTGGAGGCGCTGCCGCCCGGCGCCCCGCTCGGCCGGTCTTCCCTGGAACCCTTTTCGAGGGCTATTCGTGCCCACTTACCCGCGACGCCCGGCCGACCCTCCACGCACCGCATCGCGGTTCCCCTATCCGGCGGCTCCTCCCAATCCCTGATGATCGAGATTCGTCCTGTCCCCAAGGGATCGGGCGGGGAGGCCGTCTACGCGGTGCTGGTTCTCCCCCCCGAAGCCGCCGACTCATCGCAGAACCACGCGGACGATTTCTCTCCCCGCCAGCCGGAGCACCCTCCATCGGCCCAGAGTGACCTGCTTGCCTTACTCTTCCACGAACTCGTGACTCCGCCCGTGGTCATACAGGGGTATGTCGAACTGCTCCTGAGAGGCCGTTACGGGCCGTTATCAGCCGAGATGGAGAAGCCCGTCCGCACCGTGCAGAGAAACATCGCCACCCTTTCGGCCATGGTGGAGGCCTTCTTGGAACTCTCCCGCCTGCTCCGCGCGCAGGAGCAGGAAGGACGCCGCGAAGTCTTCCTCGAAGAAGCCTGGAACCACCTCCTGGCAAGGTGGGAGCAGACGGGCCTCGTGCCTCCTGGCCGCTTCCTGGTCCGTACCAGCCATCCTCATGTCCACGTCGTGTCCAGCGAGCCACTCGCTGCTTACGTGCTGGAGATTCTCGCGCTCAACGCCCTGGACATGGCCGCCCCTTCGGCCGTCATCACGGCCGATTTTGGCGCACGAGGCGAAGCGGCCGCCTGGAGCCTGACCGTCCCCGAGAGAAGGCGGGACGCTCCACCCCTGGTGCGCTACCTGGAGCGGTTTGTGCCGGAGCCCAGCCGGATGCCCGGCCTCCAATCCCCTTCCTTTCACCTCGGACTGCCGGCGGCCAAAATGGCCGCCCAAAGGCTGGACGCCGAGATCCAGGGGCAGGAGCTGGAGGGAGGCTCGGTCCGCCTCGATCTCCTCCTGCGGGCCCCTCACGGGACAGGAGACGGGGGGAAGTGAGAAACAAATAGTGAAAAGTAAAAAGTGAAAAGTGAAAAGTCGGGAGGCGGGCATGGCAGAGCCGTCCGGCGGCGCTCTTGCCCGCCCTCCACCCTCCACCGGTCCTAGGTCACCAGGACGACGCGGAAGGGCCCCAGGGGCACCTCTTGGAAGATCCGGACCACCCGCTGCTTGACGAGTTCCAGCAGGGCAAGAAAGGTGACCACCACGTGCAGGCGGGTGCATCCCCCTTCGAACAGCTCCGTGAACAGCAGGGAGCCATGTCCCTCCAGCAGTTCGAGGACCGCGTTGATCCTGGCGGTCAGGCTCACCTCGGGTGCGTAGACCAGCCGTTCTTTGCGGTCCGCCGCGCGCTTGACGACCCGCTGAAGCGCCTCCAGCAGATCGTAGAGGTCCACGTCCAACGAGCTGCGCTCGGGATCCAGTTCGGCCGCCAGCGCATCGGCCTCCCGGGAGAACTGGGCCGATGAGAGCGCGAGCTTTTCCTCCAGAAGTCGGGCGATCTCCTTGAACCGCTTGTACTCCAGGAGCTGCTCCACGAGCGGCTGCCTCGGGTCTTCGAGGGGATCTCCGCCCTCCCCCTCCTGCGGGCGGGGAAGGATCATTCGGCTCTTGATGTGGATCAGCGTGGCCGCCATCAGGATGAAGTCGGCCGCCACGTCGAGATCCAGATCCCGCATCTGTTCCAGGTAGGCGCTGTACTGCTCGGTAATCTGCACGATGGGGATGTCGGTGATCTCGATCTCGCTCTTCTGGATGAGGTAGAGCAGGAGGTCCAGGGGGCCCTCGAAGACGGGGAGATGGTAGCGCGGCTCCTTGGAGGAACCCGCGGACTCAGCCTGTTCCCTCGTCGCCGGCTCGATGATAGCCACCCTATCCTCCCCCGCCATGTTACCCGCTCCGGTCGCGCAGCGCCAATCACCCTCGGCATCCCTCGGAGCAAAGCTCCTTGATTCCATCCCCGTCCCGCCGGTACAATCGCCCCCGGGAGGCCTGCATGGACGCACAGTTGCGAGAACTCCAGCGGAGGGTGGACGCGGAAGCCGCCACCACGACCCGTCTCATCGAGGAGGTGCGCAGGGTCATCGTAGGCCAGAATGCCCTCTTGGAGAGGCTCATCATCTGTCTGCTGGCGCGAGGTCACGTCCTCGTGGAGGGCGTGCCTGGGCTGGCCAAGACGCTGGCCGCCAAGTCCATGGCAGGCGCCGTGAGCGCTTCTTTCCAGCGGATCCAGTTCACTCCCGATCTCCTTCCCGCCGACCTGATCGGAACGCTCGTCTACAACCCCAAGGAGGCCACCTTCGATCCGAAAAAGGGACCCATCTTCACCCAATTTCTGCTGGCCGACGAGATCAACCGGGCGCCGGCGAAGGTGCAATCGGCCCTGCTGGAAGCCATGCAGGAATGCCAGGTGACGCTGGGAGGCAAGACCTTTCCCCTTCCCGATCCCTTCTTCGTCATGGCCACCGAAAACCCCATCGAGCAGGAGGGCACCTACCCCCTCCCCGAGGCTCAGGTGGACCGGTTCCTCATGAAGGTGATCCTGACCTACCCGAGCGCGGAGGAGGAGCGGCAGATGGTGGACCGCATGAGCACCGGGCGCGTCCCCGTGGTCACCGCCGTGGTGGCTCCCGAAGACATCCTGCGGGCCCGGGTGGTCGTGGACGGGCTTTACGTGGACGGCCGGATCAAGGACTACGTGGTGCGTCTCGTGCAGGCCACGCGCACCCCGAGCCGATTCAAGTTGTCGGCGGAGGGCTACATCCGCTACGGGGCCTCCCCCAGGGCGACGCTCTTTCTGACGCTGGCCGCCAAGGCCCACGCCTTCTTGAGGGGCCGCGCCTACGTTACGCCCGAGGACGTGAAGGCCGTGGGCATGGACGTGCTGAGGCACCGCCTCATCCTCACCTACGAGGCCGAGGCCGAATCCATTACGGCGGAAAACCTCCTGTCCCGGATTTTCGAGAGCGTGGAAGTGCCTTAGGGCTCCTCTCGAAGCGCCCATGCTGGACATCCAAGAGATCCGCAAGAAAGTCAGGCAGATCGAGATCAAGACCCGCAAGGCGGTCAACGAGGTCCTGGCGGGCGAGTACCACTCCACCTTCAAAGGCCAGGGGATGGAATTCAGCGACGTCCGCCCCTACCAGCCCGGCGACGATTACCGTTCCATCGACTGGAACGTGACGGCGCGCACGGGGAGCCTCCACATCAAGCAGTTCCACGAAGAAAGAGAACGCACTCTTCTGCTTGCGGTGGACGTGAGCGGCTCCCTTCGCTTCGGGACCGCCTCACGCCTCAAGAGCGAGTCGCTCGCCGAGCTCGCGGCCCTCCTGGCCTTTTCCGCCATCAGGAGCCAGGATCGCGTGGGCCTCCTCCTGTTTTCGGACCGGACTGAGCTGTTCATTCCTCCGCGGAAGGGCGTCGAACACGTGCTCCGCCTGGTGAGGGAGATCCTCTACTTCGAACCGAGAGGCCGGGGCACGGACTTTCCCGCCTGCTTCGCCACCATCAGCAGGCTCGTGCCGCGGAGGGCCACGGTTTTTCTCTGCTCCGACTTCCAGGCGCCGCTCGGGCGGGGCCTGCCGGTCCTGGCGCGCCGGCACGACCTCAGCGCGGTCTACGTCGAGGATCCGGCCGAGCTCGAACTCCCCTCCAGCGGGTGGACCGAGTGGGAAGACCCGGAGACGGGCCGCTACGGATGGGCCTGGACGGGATCGGCATCGCTGAGGCGACGCTTCCGGGAAACCCGCCTCCGCCAGAAGCAGATGCTCTTGCAGACCCTGCGCCGGGCCAGCGTGGACACCCTCGTCCTGAGCACTTCGGGCGATGTGGCGGCGCCGCTGGTGCGCTTCCTCAGGAGCCGCCTCCGCGGGCGGGCGGCATGAGACGGCTCGCACCGTACGCCCTGGCCGCGGCGATCGCCTTGCTTCCCATAGGCGCGATCCACGCGGCTCCCGAGCCTCCGCCCACGGCGGTCCCGTCCCAGTGGGCCCCCGGCGTGTACCACCTCGGGAACCTAATCCCGCTGGAGATCGACATCCCCATCCCCGCGGCCTCCTTCTACCTGGAGGGCGACCTCACCGAGGGAGCGGATTGGGGATCAGCCCGCATCGCCACCATCCGCCAGCATCCACCCGAGACCTTTCCCGGGGTCCTGAGGCTCGAACTGACGGCCCAGGTCTTCGCCACCGGCGCGGTGTCGCTCCCTCCCGCCCGAGTCGCGGTCCACCTGCCCGGATCGGTCCTGGTCTACGCCGTGACTCCGCCTCCCATTTCCATCGCGCCCCTTCTTCCTCCCGGCCGCCAGCCCCAGCCTCCTCCCGAGCCGCTCCTGCCCGTGCCACTTCCCTTTCCGTGGGGCTTGGCTGCTCTGGCTCTGCTCGCCGCGGCCCTCGCCTTCGCCGGCGCCCTTCTGTGGAGGCGACACCTTCGCCGAAGGCCGATGCGCCCCGAGCAGAAGCCCTCTCTGCGGGAGACCGATCCGGAGCGCTGGATCCGCCAGGAGATGGAGCGCCTGAGGGCCGCCGCCCTCTCGCCAGACGCGCGCTACGCGCAGGTGTCCCAACTGCTGCGCGAGTATCTGGAGCTGCGATTCGGCCTTCCCTTCCTGGAGTGGACCACCTCCGAGGTCCGCGTGAACTGCACACGGGCCGAGGAGCTCCAGGGCGCTGCCGCGGAAGACCTCCTCTCGGTCCTGGCCTTCAGCGACCGCGCCCGCTTCGCCCGCCATCGGCCCGAGGAGGAGGAGGAGGCCCAAACCTGGAACCGCATTCACCGCTTCTTGTCGGCCGTTGCTCGTCCCCGCCCGCTGGAGAAGGCGTCATGAGCGAATTCGTCTTCCGCCACCCGGCCTGGCTCTGGCTCCTGCTCGCGGTTCCGGCCCACCTGGCTTACAGGGCCTGGCTCTTTCACAGGGCCCGGCGGGCCGTTCCCTACCCTCCGGCCACGCTGCTCGAGGCCCTCGGCGGACGCAACCGGTTTCTGCCCTGGATCTCGGCGGGCCTGATAACGGCGGCCTTCGCGGCGGCGGCCCTCGCCCTGGCGAGGCCGGCCATCAGGACGGCCCGGACCCAGGTCACCACGGAAGGCGTGGCCATCATGGTCTGCCTGGACGTCTCCGGCAGCATGATCGCCGAGGACTTCCAACCCAACAACCGCATCGATGTCGCCAAGACCGTCCTCTCCGACTTCGTCCGCAAGCGCCCCAATGACCGCCTGGGCCTGATCACCTTCGCCGCGGTTCCCTTTCTCCGCTGCCCCCTGACGCTCGATCACCGCACGCTGCTCTCCATCGTTGAGGAGGTGAACGCGGTGAACCGCCCCGATTTGGACGGGACCGCCATCGGCGACGCCCTGGTCGCCGCAGGCAAGAGGCTCCTGTCCGCTCCGGAGAAGAGCAAGGTGATCATCCTGCTCACCGACGGCGAGAACAACCGGGGGCAGTTCGATCCTCTGCAGGCCGCAAGGTTGCTCAAGGACCACAAGATCCGCGTGGATGCGGTGGGGATCGGCAGCAAGGGGGTCGTGCCCTATCCCATCGCGGACGAGAACGGCCGCAAGACCTACCAGTACGTCCACATCGGCTTTAACGAGGAGACGCTGAAAGAGATCGCCCACATCACGGACGGGGTCTACTTCAGCGCATCGGACGCCGGCGCCCTCTCCAAGATTTTTCAGGCCATCGACCGGCTGGAGCGGAGCAAGATCACCTCCTCGGGCTACGTCCGCTACCGCGACCTGTTCCTCTATCCGCTGGCCGTCGCCCTCTTCTGTCTCGCCGCGCTGGTTCTCTGGCAGGGCGGCCCCGGGAGGATGATCCCGTGACCCTCTTCGCCAACCCCGCCGGCATCTGGCTTCTCTGGCTCTTCCCCGTGCTCCTGGCGCTGGCTCTGGTGGGGCGGTTCCGCAGATCGAGGGCCCTGCTGCGCTGGGGCGGGCAGGAGCGCCTGCGGGAACTGGCCAGGCCCCCGGCGAGAGAATGGGACCTGGTGGGGGCCGCGTGCGTCTGGCTCGCCTTCGCCCTCGCGCTGATCGGCTTCGCCCGTCCACAGTGGGGCGAGGTGGCCGAGACGGTGGAGAAGGTCGGGCTGGACGTGGTGGTATGCCTGGACACCAGCCGAAGCATGGACGTGAACGACACCCCGCCCTCACGGCTGGAACGCGCGCGGCTTGAGATCAGGAGCCTTCTGGCCAGCGACCGGGACGACCGCTTCGGGCTCGTCGCCTTCAGCGGGGTCCCCGTCATCCTCTCCCCGCTCACCGAGGACAGCGGGGCCATCAACATGCTCCTGGACGTGGCCGACTCCGATCTCATCCCCGTGCAGGGGACGGACGTCGGCCGCGCCATTCTGAAGGCTCTCAAGCTGCTTCCCGAGCAGAGGGACCGCGATCAGGTGATCCTGATCTTCTCCGACGGGGAAGACCAGGCGCAGGACACGGCCGCGGCGGCGCGCAAGGCGGCGGCCAGGGGGGTCAAGATCTTCTGCGTCGGCGTGGGAACCACGGCAGGCGGTACGGTCCCGGGGCCTGGCGGGAAGCCGGTGGTCGACCCATCCACCGGCGGACCGGCCCACTCCTCGCTTCACGAGGAGGTCCTCCGGCAGGTGGCCGCCCTGACGGACGGCCGCTACTGGTCCCTGAGCGGCTCGGGCAGCGCCGTGCCCGCCATCATGGACGAGCTGGGCCATCTCAAACGCAAGGAGTACGCCTCCCAGTCCCGCGCCATGCGGCAAGAGCAGTACGCCTGGTTCCTCGGGCCCGCCCTCTTTCTGCTCTTGCTCGCCATGCTGATCCCCGGGCGGAGGATCCCTCGCACCCAACCCAGGCCACCGAGCGGCGACTCGCGCGCCGCAGGCGCGTTGGTCTTGGCTCTCCTCGTGGCCGCCGCGGCAGTGATGATGCCTTCTCCCGCGCGCGGCCAGTCCGCCCCCCGCTTGGCCAAACAGGCCTCGGATGCCTTCGATGCCGGTCAGGTGGAGCAGGCCGAGGGGCTGTACGCGCGCGCCCAACAGGAGGCGCGGACGCCAGATCTCCGCGCCCTGCTTCACTACAATCGGGGGACGTGCCTCCTGGCGCTGAAGAAACCCCAGGCGGCCAGGGAGGAGTTCATGCTCGCCCTTGCGGGCCCAGATCCGCGCGTGAAGGGGCTGGCCCTGTACAACCTCGCCGAGGCCTTCGTCCAGGAGGGAGACAGGGAAAAGGCCCTGGGGGCCCTGAAGACGCGCCTCGTCATGGACCCTCAGGACCGTCAGGCGGAGCTTCTGTACGAGTGGATTTTGCGCACCATGCCGCCCGAACAGCCTCCCCCACCCGAGAAGAACCCACCGAGACAACCGCCTCCGCCCAAGCCGCCGGACGTCCTCGAACAGCTCCACATGCCTCCGCCAAAGGCCTTGCAGGACCAGCTCAAGCCCCATACGGAGAGCAGCCCCGGCATGAAGCCTTGGTGAGCCGGACAGCGGGCAACGGGTCCATCGCCAAGGTTTTCATGCGTGAGCGCCCACGGCGGATTGAGCCGAGCGCCCTATGAACGAACCCGGCTCCGTATCCCGTTGATCCCTCCTACCAAGGGGCGTTCTCTTCTTGAAGGCCGTAAGGGTAGAGGGTGATCGAAGAGGGTCTTGACTTTTTTGATCTCAACGGATATATTCATGTCTTGAGGTGATGAGATGATCTCTCAGACCACAAAATATGCTCTCATGACTCTCGGGTTCCTCGCCGACCGCCCCGGTCAGTGGGTGCAGGGCGGCCAGATCGCCGAAGCCACGCGGATTCCCGCCAATTACCTGTCCAAGATCCTGAACCAGCTCCGGAAGCGAGGCTTCGTCGAGAGCCAGAAGGGCTGGGGCGGGGGCTTCCTGCTGAGGGAGCAGGCCCTGGCCCAGCCCATAGGGCGCGTCCTGGAGCTCTTCGAGGGCCCATCCCTGGCCAGGCAGTGCGTCTTCGGTCTCCGGGCCTGTGACGAAGCCCACCCCTGTGCGCTGCACTTCCGTTGGACTCGCGTGCAGAGTGAATATGATACCTTGCTGGAGAAAACCACCGTCGCCGATCTCCGTTCGGGGCTTCAGCCCGTGGCGGAGTGACTATGCCCTGGGCCGACGGTCCCCGTCGCGCCTTTTGAAGGAGGCACCCCTATGGTCGAAGCCCTTGAGACCCTCATGCACGAGCACCGCCTCATCGAGCAGGTGGCCGGCTCACTCGATACCTTCGTGGTTAACCTGGACCGTCAGGCCGAGGCCGACCGCCAGACCGTGAGGGAGTACGCCGATTTCTTCCGCACCTTCACGGACAAGTGCCACCACGGCAAGGAGGAGGACCGCCTCTTCGTCCTCATGAACCAGTTCGGCTTCCCCAGGGAGTTCGGTCCCGTGGCCGTGATGATCGCCGAACACCGCGAGGGGCGCGACCACATCGGCGTGCTGGCCTCCATCGGCGCGGGCGAGGGCCCCCTCACCGACGACGAGCGTCAGGCGGTCATCGAACACGGTGGTGCCTACGTCCCGCTCATCCGCGCCCACATCATGAAGGAAGACAACATCCTCTACCCCATGGCCCAGCAGGCCATTCCAGCGGAGGAGATGGACAAGCTGGCCGCCGCCATGGAGCTCTTCGAGCGGAACGAGATGGGAGAAGGTACCCACGAGCGCTACCACGCCTTGGCCGAGCGCCTCATTGAAGCCTATCCCCCCGATGCCTCCCGAATGGCTGAAGGCGCCGCCTGCGTGGGTTGCCCCGGGCACATGTGAAGACCGGCTGGCGGCTCCCGCTTGGCTTCGCGAGAGCATGATTCATGGAGTAATCGGCGCATGTAGGGAGGAGCAGGCCCATGGCATCGGTTTACGAGAACCCAAAACCCCTTTCGCCCTGGTGGCGGCACACGGCGATCCTCGTGATGATCGCCGGATTCTCCATCCTTTCCATCGTGACCATGCTCAGCTACAAGTACGCCCCGCCCATTCCCGAGAAGGTCGTGGATGGATCCGGGGCGACCATCATGACCGGCCGCGACATCGAGCACGGCCAGGCCGTGTTCCTCAAGTACGGCCTCATGGAGCACGGGACCCTCTGGGGCCACGGAGCCTACCTGGGACCCGACTACAGCGCCGAATACCTTCACCGACTGGCGCTCATCGACCAGCAAACCATCGCCGAGAAGAATTTCGGCAAACCCCTCGACCAGCTCGCGGCGGGCGAGGCCGATGCCGTAAAGGCGGAGACGGCCACCTCCCTTCAGAAGAACCGATACGACGCCGCAACCAAGACCCTGGTTTATACGCCCGGCGAGGTGGCCGCCTACCAGACGCAGGCGAAGGAATGGGCCGCCTACTTCACCCAAAAGGACCACGCGCCAGGACTTCCCGCCGACTACATCAAGAATCCGAAGGACCTTGCGGACCTCAGCTCCTACTTCGCCTGGGCCGCGTGGGCCACGGTCGCGCGCCGTCCAGGCAAGGACTACTCCTACACGAACAACTGGCCCTACGAGCCCCTCGTCGGCAACCGCCCTCCCACCGAAGCCTATCTCTGGAGCGCCCTGAGCCTCGTGGCTCTCCTTGCGGGGCTCGGGCTTGTCCTCTTCATCTTCGGCAAGTTCAACTACCTCGGGTGGAAGGGGGACGGAACGACCGACGAACTCGCGGGCCCCGCGAAGGGAAGCTGGAGCCTGACGCCGAGCCAGTGGGCTACCGGAAAGTACTTCGCCGTCGTGGCGCTCCTCTTCCTCCTGCAGACCCTCGTGGGAGGCGCCCTGGCCCACTACCGAGTCGAGCCCTTCGCCTTCTACGGGATCAACATCGCCAAGGTCCTCCCCTGGACCCTCCTTCGCACGTGGCACCTCCAGCTCGCGATCTTCTGGATCGCCACGGCCTGGGTCGGTGGCGGCCTCTTCCTGGCGCCCTGGGTCGGCGGCCGTGAGCCCAAGGGGCAGAAGCTCGGCACCAATCTGCTGTTGGGCGCCCTGGTGGTGGTGGTCCTGGGAAGCCTCTTCGGCGAGTACCTCGGCCTGAAAGACCTTCTGGGACGCCTATGGTTCTGGGTGGGCGACCAGGGCTCGGAATACCTGGATCTGGGGCGCTTCTGGCAGCTCCTGCTGGCGGTGGGGCTGATCTTCTGGCTCTATCTCATGTTCCGCGCCCTCAGGCCGGCCATCAAACTGCCCGGGAAGGGCGAGCTCGCCTCACTCTTCCTCTACGCCGCCGTGGCCATCCCCGTCTTCTACCTGCCCGCGCTCTTCTACGGCCCGCACACCAACTTCGCCGTGATCGACAACTGGCGCTTCTGGATCATCCACCTCTGGGTGGAGGGTTTCTTCGAGCTCTTCGCCACGGTGCTGGTGGCCATCATGTTCAACCAGATGGGGCTCGTGACCGCCAAGAACGCGACGCGCGTGGTCTACCTGGACGCCATCCTCTACCTGGCAGGCGGCATCGTGGGAACCGGGCACCACTGGTACTTCACGGGCGAGGTGCCCCTCACCATGGCCCTCGGCGCCTGCTTCTCGGCCCTGGAGATCGTCCCCCTGACCCTGCTGACGCTCGATGCATGGGACTTCATCAAGCTCACGAGGGGCTCCGGCATTCAAGGCACGAACACCCTGGCCATCCAGCAGAAGTGGGCCCTCTACTTCCTCATGGCCGTGGGCTTCTGGAACTTCGTGGGCGCCGGCGTCTTCGGCTTCCTCATCAATCTGCCCGTGGTCTCCTACTTCGAGATCGGCACGACCCTCACGGCCAACCATGCCCACGCCGCCATGTTCGGAGTCTTCGGCTTCCTCGCCCTCGCCGTCCTCGTCTTCTGCCTGCGGGCGATGCAGAGCGACGCGGTCTGGGAGGGCACGGTGAAGTACGTCAAGACGGGCTTCATCGGCCTGAACGTCGGCCTGGCGCTCATGGTGCTCCTCGACCTCTTCCCGGCGGGCGTCCTTCAGCTGTGGGATTCCGTGACCCACGGCTACTGGCACGCCCGGCGACTGAGCTTCCTGATGACGGGCACCTTCCACACCCTCGAATGGCTCCGCATCGTGGCCGACATGACCTTCATCTTCGCGGGCGTCGTGCCCATCGTCATCGCGGCGCTGCGGTCCTACGCCAAGCGGGACCTTGCCCCCGCGGCCGCCTGAGAGGAGAATCCAAGCATGAGCGAGCCACTTGTCCCCTCGGTTCACGACCTTCGCGCCGCCATCCAGTTCGCCGAGAGCGGCATCGTCTGCAAGACCCTGTACCAGTCTCCGGCGGTCAAAATCGTTCTCTTCTGCTTTGAACCGGGGCAAGCCTTGAGCGAGCACACGGCTCCCTTCGAGGCGGTCGTGCAGGTCCTGGAGGGTGGCGGCGACATCCTGTTGGGCGGCACGATCCACGAGGCCAAACCGGGGGCGCTCTTCGTCATGCCTCCGGGTCTGACCCACGCCATCACGGCGCGGGAGCGGCTGGTCTTCCTTCTGACCATGGTGAAGGCCGTCACTCCCGTGGCGATTCGATAAGTCGGACGGTGTCCCCCGCCCGCGGGCGGCGTGCCCGCGGGCGGGTCCGTTCAGGAGGAACTTCACAGGTCGGACGGATGGAGCATCTCACCTTTCATGGGGGGATCCATGGAACCAAGACGAATCGTCGCACTCTGGTCGTTTTGCACGCTGCTCGCCCCTGCCGCCACCCTGGCCGCCCAACCCGACCTCGCCGCGCTCGTCGCTCAGACCTCCAAAGAGAGTCAGGCCTGCATCGCCTGCCACCAGAAGGAGGCAGACCCCGTCGTCGTCCAGCAGTGGGCGCAGAGCCGCCACGCCCGAGCCGGCATCGCCTGCTTCGAATGCCACCAGGTGGACAAGAGCCGCCCCGACGGCTTCGAACACTTCGGGCAGCGCATCTCCGTCGTCGTGACACCCAAGCAGTGCGGCGAGTGCCACCCCGACGAGACGGCCCAGTTCGAGGCGAGCCACCACGCCCAGGCGGGCCAGATCCTGGGCTCCCTCGACAACGTCCTCGGGGACATCGTGGAAGGTCCCCCGGCCGCGGTGAGCGGCTGCGTCAAGTGCCACGGCAGCACGGTCAAGGTGCTGAAGGACGGCAAGCTTGACCCCGCCACGTGGCCCAACGAGGGAATCGGGCGCATCAACCCTGACGGCTCCAAGGGCTCGTGCTCGGTCTGCCACAGCCGCCACACCTTCTCCGTGGCCATCGCGCGGCAGCCCGAGAGCTGCGGCTACTGCCACCTGGGCCCCGATCACCCGCAGGAGGAGATCTACGCGGAGAGCAAGCACGGGGTCACCTACCGGACCTTGAAGGGGCAGATGAACCTCGACTCGCGCTCCTGGGTGCTGGGCAAGGACTACAGCGCCGCCCCCACCTGCGCCACCTGCCACATGGGGGCCGCCAAAGGCGTGGCCGAAACCCACGATGTGGGAACGCGGCTCTCCTGGACGCTCCGCCCCGAAGTGTCGATCCACCTTCCGAACTGGCAGCAGAAGCGGGATGAGATGAAGAAGGTCTGCCTCAACTGCCACGCCTCCGACTGGGTGAACAACTTCTACGTGCAGTACGACGACGTGGTGGACCTCTACAACAGCAAATTTGCGGAGCCCGCCAAGGCCATCATGGCCAAGCTCCAGGCGGCCGGTAAGCTGGGCCCGTCGCCCTTCTCGCAGAAGATCCAGTGGGACTACTTCGAGCTCTGGCACCACGAGGGCCGGCGAGCGCGCATGGGGGCCTCCATGATGGGCCCGGACTACGTCCAGTGGCACGGTTTTTACGAGGTGGCGAAGGACTTCTACAGCAGGTTCCTTCCAGAGGCGGAAGCGCTTCTGCCCGGCGTCACGGCCGACGTCATCAACGAACCGGCCAACCGCTGGGTGAAGCAGGGGCTCTCCAAGGAGGACCGCGCGAAGATCCAGGAGTTCTACCAGAAACGTTACGGAGAGTAATCCCCGTCGGTCGGGCCGGTCGCACTCGACGGCATCAGAGAACGAATTCCATTCCCTTCGTCCTTCGAGGGCCCCGGCACTGCCGGGGCCCTTCCGTCTCGTGGCCACTCCCCACGGACAGGCTTCAGGGCCCGCCGCCCCCGGCCTCCAGTTTACGCCGCAGGGCGGATCGCCTGGGCCGCCGGCCGGTCGATCCGCCCCGTTCCAGATGGGATGACGACCCCGGATCCGGCCAGCGCGCGCCTCATCAACTCCTGCAGGCTGATTCCCCAGTCCCGCGGGTCGGTGCCCTGAGTGAACTCGACGTGGCCGTCTCCCCCTTTCAGCAAGAACTGCGTGCACGCCACTGAATAGTCGCGTTCCGGCGCCAGCGGC
>JAJYCJ010000048.1 GCA_021778515.1 Acidobacteriota bacterium | reverse complement strand
GTTACCCCCAAATTTCGCGATTGAAATGCGGGTGGCTTCGGCTATGGTTCAGGTTCACGGGGGGGAGTCATTGTCTCTTGGACGGGGAGGGCCATGGGCTTCCTCCTCCGATTCGCAGGCAAAGCCTGACGAATCGTCGCGTTGCCCTCCGGGGCCCCGCCCCACGGGCAAAGCCCGTTGGGGCTCCACCCCACCCTTGGGGCTTCCTCGCCCGGCCTGGGCCGGGTTCGGAGGCCACCCAAATCCCTTCGAGGGTGAAGACCGTCTTTCACGGGAACTACCCTCCATCTGCCTTTCGGAGCCACTCCCATGTCCAATCGCGGGATTTGGGTTACCGATCATTTCCCCCACTTCATCGGCTGATTCGGCGCCCGGCTTGACACCCCAGCCGGCCAATTGCTAGATTCACCCCTCTGGTGGGGGGTTACCGAAGCCCTTATTTCGAGGAGGCTTTTTGGGGTCGGCTGGGATGGAAGGGGACCGGGGGCCGCCTTCCGGGTTCTACTTCTGCGACAGATCGATCCCGTTGACCTCGGCTGCTCTTGTGTGAAGAACTCGTTCTGCGAGAACCGCTACGCCTGGTGTCCGGATCGCGGTGATCCGGACCGCAAAGGAGAACAGTGATGACGACCAAGCCCTTCAACCCGTTTGAGATGGCCCAGCAGCAATTCGACGCCGTGGCGGAGAGGCTGGGACTGGATCAGGCCACCCGCGACCTGCTGCGGACTCCGCTTCGTGAATACCACTTCAACATCCCGGTCCGCATGGACGACGGATCGTACAAGGTGTTTCACGGCTTCCGCATCCAGCACAACGACGCTCGGGGCCCGTGCAAGGGCGGCATCCGCTTCCACCCCCACGAGACCGTGGACACGGTGCGCGCGCTGGCCACCTGGATGACCTGGAAGTGCGCCGTGGTGGACATTCCCTTGGGTGGCGGCAAGGGCGGCGTCATCTGCGACCCGCACAACCTCTCGGACCGTGAGCAGGAGGGCGTCTGCCGCGGGTGGGTGCGCCAGGTGGCCCGAAACGTAGGACCGACACAGGACGTGCCGGCCCCCGACGTGATGACCCACGGACAGCACATGCTCTGGATGATGGACGAGCTGGAGAGGATCCGCGGAGAAAAGCTTCCGGGCTTCATCACGGGCAAGCCCGTGGGCATGGGCGGTTCTCTCGGACGCACCGAGGCCACGGGCCACGCGGTCATCTACACCGTCCGAGAGGCCATGAAGGAGCTCGGCATCGACATCAAGAAGTCCACCGCCTCCATCCAGGGTTCGGGCAACGTGGCCCAATATTCGGTGGACCTCTTCACGCAGTACGGCGGGAAGGTGATCGCCATCGCCTGCTGGGACAACAACGACAAGAAGGCCTACACCTATCGCTCCGAGGCGGGCATCCAGTTTGACCAGCTCATGGCCGCCGTGGACAAGTTCGGGACCATCAGCCCCGCCAAGGCCAAGGAGTACGGCTGGCAGCAACTGCCCGGCGACGCCTGGATCGAACAGGACGTGACCCTCCTCATCCCGGCCGCCCAGGAGGGCATGATCACCGGCGACAACGTGGGCAAGATCAAGCCGTCCGTGAAGATCATCGCGGAGGGCGCCAACGGCCCCACCACGGTGGATGCCGACAAGGTCCTTTTCGAGCGCGGCATCTTCGTGATCCCCGACTTCCTCTGCAACGCCGGCGGCGTGACCTGCTCCTACTTCGAGCAGGTGCAGTGCAACATGAACTACTACTGGGAGAAGGAGGAGGTCTTGCAGAAGCTCGACCAGAAGATGACGAGCGCCTTCAAGGCCGTCTCCAAGCTCCACAGAGACAAGAAGATCTACATGCGCGACGCGGCCTACATGATCGCCATCTCGCGCGTGGCCGAGGCCTGCAAGCTGCGCGGCTGGGTGTAGATCCCGGCGTCTTTTGCTCCTCTAAGGGGCCCGCCCTCGCCGGCGGGTCCCTTTTTTCCAAATTCCGCGATTGAAATGCGGGTGGCTTCGGCCAGGTCTCGGACACACGGGGGAAAGGCATTGTCCCTTGGACGGGGAGGGCCATGGGCTTCCTCCTCCGATTCGCAGGCCAAGCCTGCCGAATCGTCGTCTTGCCCTCCGGGGCCCCGCCCCACGGGCAAAGCCCGTTGGGGCCCCACCCCACCCTTGGGGCTTCCTCGCCCGGCCTGGGCCGGGTTCGGAGGTCACCCAAATCCCTTCGCGGGTGAAGACCGTCTTTCACGGGAACTACCCTCCATCTGCCTTTCGGAGCCACTCCCATGTCCAATCGCGGGATTTAGGCTTTTGCGTCCCGGTGCCCGGTCGGCTTGCTGGCCCGGGGCACCGAGCTCCTGTATACTTCGGCCCATGGCAGAGGGGGAAGCGGTCCATGACGGCAAAGAGCCGAGGCCAGGAGAGGCAGCTCCAGTGCCTGTTCGAGATCGCCGCGATCCTGGTAAACCCAGAATTCTCGATCCAGCAAGTCTTTGACCGGGTCATCAAGGCCCTGCCGCTGGGGCTTCGCCACCCGGAGGCCGGCCGGGTGAGGATCACCCTGGGCGACCGGGGTTGCGAATCGGAAGGGTTTGAAGAGACCCCATGGAACCTGCGGGCGCACCTCGTGGTCCACGGGAAGCTCGCGGGCAAGCTGGACGTCGTCTACCTCGAAAATCGCTCACAATACGGAGAGAACCCCTTTCTCCTGGACGAACGAAAGCTCGTGGAAATCACCGCGCAGAAGCTCGGCCCGGCCATTGAATCGAGGGATAAGGAGGGAAGGCCAGCCGGGTCTCCCGAAACGGTGGCCTCCACCGCCCCATCCGAGCACAAACCCGAGTGGCGGACGATTCTGGACCTCATCCAGGAGACGGACAGCGCCCTCTACAAGCGTCTCGTCCGGAGGCTGATGAACCACCTGACCAAGCTGAACCTTCCCGCCATCCAGAAGATCATCACCCGCCTGGATCCGGCCGTCTATGCCGAAAGGGAACGCGAATCCTGGGGCTCCAACCAGCCCCTGCCCAAGCGTGACATTGCAGTCCTCGATATGGCCTTCGAGGAGGTCATCAGGGTGGCCTCCATCACCATCCAGGAGTCAGAACTGGCCCGCCTGATCAAGCAGTGGATGAAGCAGGACAAGCTCGGCTTCTTCGCCATGGCCATCGAAAGGCGGGATATCTCGCTCATCGAGATCTCCGATATCGTGAACCGCTTCTGCAGGGACACCAAGGAGGAGGAGCACGCCCTGTCTCATTCCGACGACATGAACGTGCGCGTGGCGCTCACCCGGCGCTTCCTCACCGACAGCCTCCCCTTCATCCGCGTCGCCAAGGAATACCTGACGGTGTACGATTTCGGCCGGATACTGTCCAGGGTGGCTGGGCCCGGCCAGGGCAACGGGCGGCTGGGGGGCAAGGCGGCGGGCCTGATCCTGGCCGCGCACATTCTCGGCCGCCTCGGGAAGGACAATCCCCTTCTGTCCAAGTTCAAGGTCCCTCATACCTGGTACATCGCCTCGGACGGCATGTTCGACTTCGTGCATTACAACTCGCTCGAGGACCTTCAGAGCTTCAAGTTCTCCAGCATCAGTGAGGTCCGGCACAACTACCCCTATATTGAACAGGTGTTCAAGCACTCCTCCTTTTCCCTCGAGATGCTCAACCAGCTCAAGGTGGCCCTGGACGACCTGGGGGAGGGCCCTCTCATCGTCCGCTCCTCCAGCCTGCTGGAGGACAGCCTCGGCACGGCCTTCTCGGGCAAGTACCGCAGCCTCTTCCTGGCCAACACGGGGTCCAAGCAGGAGCGCCTGGAGGCCCTCACCGACGCCGTGGCCGAGGTGTACGCCTCGATCTTCGGGCCCGACCCCATCCAGTACCGCGCCGAGCGGGGCCTGCTGGACTTCATGGAGGAGATGGGGGTCATCATCCAGCGTGTCGTCGGGCGCCGGATAGGCAAGTACTTCTTCCCGGCCTTCGCGGGCGTGGCCTTCTCCACCAACGAATTCCGCTGGTCGCCGAGAATCAAGCGGGAGGACGGCATCCTTCGCATGGTTGCCGGGTTGGGCACCCGGGCCGTGGACCGAATCGGAGACGACTTCCCGGTCCTCGTGTCGCCGGGCCATCCCGATCTGAGGGTCAACGTGACGCCGGAGCAGGTCTTTCACTACGCGCAGCGATACATCGACGTCATCAACCTGGAGACGGGAAGGTTCGAGTCCGCGAGCATCGAGCGGATCTTCCAGGAGGTCGGGGACGACTTCCCGCTCCTCGAGCGCATCGTCTCCCTGTACGACGGGAGCTCCCTGCGAAGACCCATGCCGGGCTTGGTGGATCCCCGCGGGAGCGATCTGGTGGTAACCTTCGCGGGACTCATCGAGAACACCGATTTCGTCCCCCAGATGCGCGAGATCATGCGCACCCTCCAGGCCACCATCGGGATGCCCGTGGATCTGGAATTCGCCCACGATGGAGAGTCGCTTCACCTGCTCCAGTGCCGGCCCCAGAGCAGGCTCGGCGATGAAGGGCCCGTCACGATCCCCCACTGGATTCCGGAAAAGCGCAAGCTCTTCTCGGCCAAGAAGTACGTGACCAACGGCCAGGTCGGCGGCATCCGCTATATCGTTTACGTCGATCCCGAGGCCTATTCGAAGATGCCGAGCCACGACGACATGGTGCAGGTGGCCGACGCCATCAGCCGACTCAACGGCATCCTCCCCCGCCGCTCCTTCGTCCTCATGGGCCCCGGGCGCTGGGGAAGCCGGGGCGACATCACCCTGGGAGTGGGCGTCACCTACTCGGGCATCAACAACACGCAGATGCTGATCGAGATCGCCCGCCGCAAGGGAAGCTACGTTCCCGACCTCTCCTTCGGAACCCATTTTTTCCAGGACCTCGTGGAGGCCAAGATACGCTACCTGGCCCTCTTTCCGGACGAGGATGGGATCATCTTCAATGAGGGATTCTTTCGCGAAGTCTCCAACATGCTGCCCGTCCTCCTGCCAGAATACGGCCACCTTCAGCACGTGATCAGGGTGATCGACGTCGAGCAGGCTTCTGGCGGACTCGAGCTCCAGGTGATGATGGACGGGATCAAGGAGCAGGCCCTGGGATTTCTGGCGGAGAAGAGCAGCCCGAATGTCTTTTCGTAGGAGATTCCCCGCAGAGCTTGCACGGCGGACAGGGGCTGACCATACTGGCATGGTTTCGTCCAGCCCTTCGGGGCGCATCCCTCTAGACCGGGCGCGGATCCGCCGCCTCGACCCAGGGGGCAAGGCGCCAGTGGCCGCAGCGGCCTCCGGCCTCTTCGGGATTCGGTGGCGGGCGGTTTGAACTGGGGAGGCTCGGCCTTGGACACTCGGGACTGCTTCGAGAGGGCCGCCGATCTTGTGGGCTTGTCTCCCGGCGTCAGGCGCCTGCTCGCCCTGCCCTGCGACGAGCTGACCCTCAATTTTCCGGTCAAGATGGACGACGAGTCGGTGGAGACCTTCCGTGGGTTCCGCGTACATCACAACGACGCCCTGGGGCCATACCTGGGAGGGCTCCGTTATCACCCCTCGGTGACCCTCAAGGCCATGCGGAACCAGGCGGCGCAACGGACTTGGCAGGCCGCCCTGGCGGGCCTTCCCTTCGGGGGCTCCATGGGGGGCATCCAGCTGGATCCCTCCCGTCACTCGCTTTCCGAGCTGGAGCGGATCACGCGCCGATTCGTGTTCGCCCTGGGCAACAACATCGGGCCGGACTACGACGTCCTCACGACAGAGGTCAACACGAACAGTCAGATCATGAGCTGGGTACTGGACACCTACTTTTCCACGGTACCGCCCCAGGAGAGAAACCGGGCCTTCCCGGTGGTCACCGGCAAGCCGCTGGAGGCGGGCGGGCTCCCGGGGCGAAACCGGGCGGTGGGTCTGGGCATGGCCATGCTCATCGAACGCTGGGCGAGCGACCACGCCGTCGACCTCGCCGCCTCGACCTACACCCTCCAGGGATTCGGAACGGTGGGGTCCTCGTTGGCGCGGGTCCTCCAGTCCAAGGGCGCCAGGCTACTGGCCGTAGAGGACGTGACCGGAGCCATATTCCATCCCGGCGGCATCGATGCGGAAGACCTGTTCGCCTACTCCAGACGGCGTTTCGGTCTGCGAGGCTACCCGAGGACGACCGCGCTCAGCCACGAGGCCTTCCTGCGCACTCCGGCCACGATCTTTGTTCCGGCCGCCCTGGCCACGGGCTTCACGAGCGAGCTGCTGGAGCTCCTGGACGTGCGCCTCGTGGCCGAGGGGGCTTGCATCCTGACGGAACCGGGGATGGACGACGTGCTCCGGCGAAAGGGGACGGACCTTCTGCCCGATGTGCTCTGCACCGCGGGAGGAGCCACCGCCAGCTACTTCGAGTGGCTCCAGAACAAACGCGGCGAAAGGTGGGAGCTCGAGGAGGTGGAGAGGCGACTTCAGGACACGCTGTACCGCGCCTATGACCGGGTGGCAAGGGCCTCCCAGGAGTTCGGTGCCGATTGGAGAACCACCAGCGTGGCCCTCGCCCTGGAGGATCTGGAGGGGGTCTACAGGGACCGGGGATTCTTCCCCTGACGGGAGGGGTGCCATGACGAGCTACGACGAAGCGCTCCGCCAGCTCAACCAGGCCGCCGAACGCATGGGCCTGGACCCGGACGTGCGCAAGATCCTTTCGCAGACCGCCAGCGAGATCACCGTCAACCTTCCCGTCAAGATGGACGACGGGGAGGTCCGCATGTTCACCGGCCACCTGGCACAGCACAACAACGTCCTCGGGCCGTTCGCCGGGGGGCTGCGCTACCAGGAGGCGGTGGACACGGACGACGTCAGGGCCCTGGCGATCCGGATGACCTGGAAGCACGCGGTTCTTGGACTGCCCTTCGGCGGAGCCATGGGCGGGGTCGACGTGGACCCGCTGCGAGGATCTCCGGCCGAATTGGAGCGCACCACCCGACGCTTCACCTTCGGCCTGGGCGGCAATATCGGTCCCGAGTACGGCGTGCTCTGCCCCGAATTGGGCACCGACGGACAGATCATGGCCTGGATTCTGAATACCTATGCCTCGACCATGTCGCCCCACGAGCGGAACCTCTGCCGGCACGTGGTCATGGGCAAGCCCTCGACCCTGGGAGGAAGCGCCGGGCGGGAGCAGGCGGCCGGCCAGGCCATCGCGATCATGCTCGATGAGTGGGCGCGGAACGAACAGCTGGACCTGAGGCAGGCGACCTTCTTCATCCAGGGCTTTGGAGCCACCGGCTCGTGGGCGGCCCGCTTCCTGGCGGAGCGCGGGGCGCGCCTTCTGGCCGTGGAGGATGCCAGCGGCGCCATCGCCCATCCGGACGGCATCGATCCCGGCGATCTGGACTCTTTTGCTCGCCAGCGCGGGGGCATCGAGGGCTACCCAAAAGCCTCCCCTGCCGACCACGCCGGCTTCCTCTCCACCCGGGCGGACATCTTCATTCCCGCCTCACCGCAGAAGCCGGTCTCACGGGACTGCGCCTCCATGCTGAGGGTCCGGGTCGTGGCGGAGGGAGCCGATTCCCTCACCGACCGCGAGGCCGAGGCCCTGCTCCAGGAGAGAGGCATCCAGATCCTGCCGGACCTGCTCTGCCATTCGGGCGACACCATCGTCTACTACTACGAATGGCTTCAAAACCGCAGAAGTGAAAGATGGGAGGCGGAGGAGGTCAGCTCAAAGATGCGCCGCCTCCTCCTCTCGGTCTACGAAGAGGCCCGCGGCATCGCTTCCGAACTCCACACCGACCTGCGCTCGGCCGCACTCATAGCGGGTCTCCGCAGGATCGAAACGGCCTATTTGAAGCGGGGTATCTTCCCCTGAGGCGGGCCCGTCGGCGGCGGGACGCTCCTTCCTCCGCTTCGCTCCGGAAGGCAGACCCCTCGAGCGCGAGTTGAATTTGCTTTGGACAGGCATGGGAGAAGCCGGTTTTCACCCGCCTTCGGATTGGGGCGGCTTTCGACCCCGGACTCGATCCGGGGGAGGAAGCCCCCAGGTTTGGATGGGGCCCCAGCGGTTTTTGCCCATGGGGCGGAGCCCCGGAGGAGCCTACGACGATTCGGGAGGCCTGGCCTGCGCATCGGAGGAAGAAGCCCTTGGCCTCCACCCTCCACCCTCCACTCTCAACTCTCCACCGTTCCCATCCGGACTGTCCGGATGGGAACCAGTTAGCGGGGCTTCCAGGCCTTTCTCCGGGGCCCTCCAGACCCCTTGACACCCACTATATGTTGCGCTATATTACCCCTGCTTAGCTAAATATAGGGGTGCCCTGGGGTATAAGCCCTTTGGACACATGAACTTGGGCTTTAGTGTCTCCACGAGATCAAGGGAGGTCAGTCGGATGGATACGCACAAGGGTGGCGGCCAGGCTGGCAGCACCGGCAACCGCAAAGCCGCAGCCACGCCCCAGATCAGCAACTCGAAGGATCCTTCGCCGCCGGACAATTCGCAGCCGCCTGAAGTCGGCTTATCTACGGAGGCTCTCGTTCCGTTTCGCCTGGATCGGCGGTTCACTTCTCCAGACGGCGATCCGCTGGATGGCGCCGCCTATCAACGCCGGGCCTCCAAGATCATGAACACGGATGGCTCCACGGTGTTCGCCATGGAGAACGCCGAGGTCCCCGCAGACTGGAGCCAGTTGGCCACGGACATCCTGATCAGCAAGTACTTCCGAAAAGCCGGGGTGCCGGGCACGGGCCACGAGACTTCCATCCGCCAGGTGATCCGCCGCATCGCCCACACTCTCAGGATCGAGGGGGAGAAGCTCGGGGGCTACTTCACGGACAAGGAGGAGGCCGATGCCTTCGAGGCCGAGCTCTCCTACCTGCTGTTGACGCAGAGGGGGGCATTCAATTCGCCCGTCTGGTTCAATCTTGGGCTCTGGCACGAATACGGGATCGAGGGGTCGGGCGGCGCCTACTACTGGAGCGCCGAGACCGGGCAGATCGAGGAGACGTCCAACGCCTATCAGCACCCCCAGTGCTCCGCGTGCTTCATCCAGAGCGTGGACGATGACCTGATGAGCATCTTCCAGCTGGCCAAGAACGAGGCCCGGCTGTTCAAGTACGGATCGGGCACCGGCAGCAACTTCTCGCGGATCCGCTCCCGGGAAGAGAGGCTCTCCGGCGGGGGCACCTCATCGGGCCTGATGAGCTTTCTGGAGGTCCTGGATCGTGCCGCCGGCGCCACCAAGTCTGGCGGAACCACCCGTCGCGCCGCCAAGATGGTCTGCTTGGACATGGACCATCCTGAGGTGGAGGACTTCATCAACTGGAAGCGCCGCGAGGAGAACAAGGCTAGGGTGCTGGCCGAGGCGGGGACCGACCTGGACGATGCGGTGCACACCGTCTCGGGCCAGAACGCCAACAACTCCCTGCGCATCACCGACGTCTTCATGGAGGCCTACGAAAAGGACGGCGAGTGGACCACCACCTACCGGACCAGCGGAGAGCGCGCGCACACCCACCGGGCCCGGGATCTCATGCGCCAGATCGCCGTGGCCGCGTGGGAGTGCGGCGATCCGGGGCTGCAATTCGACAGCACAATCAACCGCTGGCACACGTGCAAGGCCACCGATCGCATCCACGCCTCCAACCCCTGCTCAGAGTACATGTTCCTGGACGATTCGGCCTGCAACCTCGCCAGCCTGAACCTCATGAAGTTCCTGACTGAAGAGGGCGACTTCGACGTGGAGGGCTACAAGCACGCCGTGGGCGTCTTCATCACCGCCCAGGAGATCCTCGTGGACCTCTCCTCCTACCCCACCGAGACCATCGCCAAGAACAGCCACGACTACCGGCCCCTGGGCCTCGGCTACGCCAACCTCGGCACCCTCCTGATGGTCCTGGGCATCCCCTACGACAGTCCCAAGGCATTCGCGTGGTGCGGCGCGCTCACCAGCCTCATGACCGGCCAGGCCTACCTGGTCTCCTCCCTGCTGGCCAAGCGCAAGGGCCCCTTCCCCGGCTACGCCAAGAATCGGGAGTCCATGCTGGACGTCATCAAGATGCACCGGGACGCCAGCCACAAGGTGGAGCTGGATTACCTCCCGGAGAGCCTCGGCCTCGCCAGCCGGCAGGTCTGGGACGACGCCCTGGTCTTCGGTCGCCAGTTCGGCTTCCGCAACGCCCAGGCCACGGTGCTGGCCCCCACGGGAACCATCGGTCTGCTCATGGATTGCGATACCACCGGCATCGAGCCAGACTTCTCCCAGGTCAAGTTCAAGAAGCTGGCGGGCGGCGGCTACTTCAAGATCGTGAACCAGTCGGTGGAGCGCGCCCTGCACGCTCTCGGCTATCCCCCCGCCCAGATCCAGGAGATGCTGCGGTATCTCGTGGGCACGGGGCAGCTGGCGGGCACTCCCCACATCCACCCTGCGAGCCTGCTGACCAAGGGATTCACGGAGGAGGAGGTGGCTCGCGTGGAGAGCCAGCTCGGGCGGGTGGTGGACCTTCCCCAGGCCTTTTCCGCCTTCGTCCTGGGCGAGGACTGCGTCCGGAGACTGGGATTCACCCCTGAGGAGGCCGGCAAGCCCGGCTTCAACGTGCTCGCCGCCCTCGGTTTCAGCGACGCCCAGATCGAGGAGGCCTCCGCCGTGGCCTGCGGCCACATGACGCTGGAAGGTGCGCCCTACCTGAAGGAGGAGCACCTGCCCGTGTTCGACTGCGCCAACCGCTGCGGAAGGCACGGCAAGCGGTTCATCGCCCCCCTCGGCCACGTCAAGATGATGGCGGCGGCCCAGCCTTTCCTGTCCGGCGCCATCAGCAAGACCGTCAACCTGCCCGTCTCCATCATGCCGGAGGAAATCGAGCGGATCTACGTGGAGGGCTGGAAGCGAGGCCTCAAGGCCCTCGCCGTCTACAGGGACGGCTCCAAGGTCACCCAGCCCCTTTCGGACGCCTCCACCCAGAAGGCCGCCAAGACGGAGGCGGCCTCGGCTCCAGCCCCCATCGAACAGCTCTGGCGCACGCCGCTTCAGCGCCGCAGGCTGCCGAAAAAGCGCGACGGCTTCACCCAGGAGGCGCGCGTAGGCGGACAGAAGGTCTACCTGCGGACGGGCGAGTACGCCGACGGCCGCCTGGGCGAGGTCTTCATCGACATGCACAAGGAGGGGGCCGCCTTCCGCTCCCTGATGAACTGCTTCGCCATCGCCATCTCGCTCGGCCTCCAGTACGGCGTTCCCCTGGAGGAGTACGTGGACTGCTTCACCTTTACGCGCTTCGAGCCCCAGGGGCCCGTCACCGACCACCCCAACGTCAAATACGCCACCTCGGTCATCGACTACATCTTCCGGGTTCTGGGCATGGAGTACCTGGGAAGGACCGACTTCGTGCAGGTGAAGCCGGACGAGCTGGAAAAGGCCCAGGCCGAGAAGACGCTGACCTCGCCCACGGCCAGCGCCACCGAGGTCGCCGCCGCGGAGAAGACCCTCTCCTCTCAGGTTCCGGTCTACAAGGCCGTCGGCGGAAACCCGCTCTCCAGCCACCTCTCGACCATGATGGGCGATGCCCCGTTCTGCAACATATGCGGCCACATCACGGTGCGGAACGGTTCCTGTTACAAGTGCCTGAACTGCGGCAACAGCCTCGGCTGCAGCTAGATATACAGGTGGAAGGTCACGCGAAAGGGGGCGCGGTCCACGCGCCCCCTTTCTTACTAATCCGAGAGGGAAGGGGTTGGCCCCTTTCCTCTCCCCCGCCTTCGCGGGGGCAGGCTCCGCTCGGCTGGGCAAAGCCCACCGCGGTGGGCTGGTTTCGCAAGCGGCCCCCCCCCGCACCGGCGCGCCGCCGGGTGCTGAGTCCTGGGAACCGTCAGCCCGAGAGCGGCTCCTCGACCTCTGGGCGGCGCATGGTCAACAAGGTCACGCTGATCACGACCACGGCCGCACCCAGGGCCTGGACGGGATAGAGCCGCTCCCCGAGCAACAGCACCGCCAGACCCGTGGCCACCACCGGAATCACGTTGGTGAAGGCGGCCACGATGGAGGCTTTCAGGTGGGCCAGCGAGACGTTCAGGAGCAGATAGGCAAGAAAGGAGCAGCCGATCCCGAGGTAGAGCACGGCCAGCCAGGCCCTGGGGCCGGCGTGCGGCATCCCCTGCGTTGAGAAATCCCAGAGGGCGAACGGCAGGTACATGGCGGCCGCATACAGCGCCTGCAGCCGCGTGATGGCGACGGCGTTGTAGCGGGAAAGCAGGCGGCGGGCCAGAACCGTGTAGACCGAGGCGGCGAAGGCCGCGGCCAGGATGAAGCCGTTGCCGGCCAGGCTCCCGCCGAAGGCGTTTCTGAGCCCTCCCGCGGTGACCAGGAGGAATATGCCCCCGAGGGAGAGCAAGATGAGCAGAACCTCGGCGGCGACGATCCTGACCTTCAGCCAGAAGACTTCGAGAAGCAGGACGTAGATGGGAATCGTGCAGATGAGGATGGCCGCCGTCGATGCGAGGGTTCGCTGGATGCCCATGGCCTCGAGGTAGAAATAAACTCCCGGCTCGAACAGGGCGAGGACCAGGATCTTCCAATAGCCCGTCCGATCCACGGGACTTGCCTTCAGCCAGGGAGAGAAGACGAAAAAGACCGCCGCCCCGAGCAGGAAGCGCAGGAAGATCAGCTCCGAGGGGGTGAAGGCGGAGAGCGCGATCTTGGTGCCCACAAAGGAGGCGCCGAAGAGGAGGGACATGCCCACGAGGGCGGCCAGCGCTCCTGCCTTGGCGCCCCTCATGAGGCCTGCGTCAGCGCCCGAAGCAGCACGGACAGCCGTCTCACCCGCTCTCGGGCGGCTTCCCTGCCAAAGGAGACGGCCCTTCCGTAGGTAATGGGGTCCGGGACGCCGGCCTGCTCGAAACCTCGGAGCCTCAAGGCGCACGAATCACAAACCCCGCAGGCGAAGTCGTTTCGGACGTAGCACGACCACGTGGCCTCCAGCGGCAGGCCCATCTTCGTCGCCGCCTGGACGATCTGCGCCTTGGTCATGTCCACCAGCGGGGCCAGGACTTGGATCCCGCTTCCCGGTCTGGTCCCCTCCGTCGCGAGGCGGTTGAAGGCCTCGATGAAGGACGGCCGGCAGTCCGGATAACCGGAGGAGTCCTGGGAGACGGCGCCGTAGTAGACCCGCCTAGCACCCAGCGTCTCGGCCCATCCGACGGCCATGGAGAGCAGGACCGCGTTCCGGAAGGGCACGTAAGTCGCGGGGATCTCCTTCGAATCCAGATTGGCGGCGGGCACGGCGACCTTGGAGCTGGTGAGCGCGGAGCCGCCCGCGAGGGCAAAGAAGTTCGTGTGGACCACCAGACGGCGCCGCTCCGGCACGGCAAAGAAGTCCGCAATCCTCAGGAAGGCCCGGTATTCGGCCTCTTCGGTGCGCTGTCCATAATTGAAGTGGATCAGGGCCAGCGCGTGGCCATCCCGAAGCGCCACGCCGGCCGCCGTGAGGGAGTCCATGCCCCCGCTCAGGAGGACCACGGCCACAGGCGCTTCGGGGTCGCTGGTCGGAACCTTCGGGTTGCCCGTGAACTGATCGACGTCCATTGTGCGGCCTCAAAAGGTGCGCGACGGATTCTTTCGGAGGCGCCCACGAAGGGCGCCTGGCGCTGCCCCGTCATTGTAATTCCGAATTTCCCGGCCAGGAATCCCCCGTCCTCAGACTCCCCGCTTGTTGCCCCAGAGAACCTTGTGGAGCTGGACCTGAAGGCGCACTTCGAGGCGGTCCCCGACGATCCACTCCGCCAGGACCGCCGGATCGAGAAGCCCCGAGACCGGTGAGAAGACCACTCCGGCGGGGCCGGGGAGATGGTGGCGGGCCAGAAAATCGACCGCCCAGAGGTAATCCTCGCGGGATGACAGGACGAACTTGAGGACATCCTTCCGATCCAGCTCGTCCAAGACGGGGAGCTGAAAGGAGCCTCCCTCGCCGCTCGCCGGCGCCTTCACGTCCACCACCTTGAGCACCTCACCGGGCAGGCAGCCCAGATCATAAGCGCCGTTGGTCTCGATGGAGACGGCGCGGCCGGCATCGAGAAGGGCCCGGCAGAGCGCCGGAGTGGCCGCCTGGGCCATGGGCTCCCCCCCCGTGACCAGAACCCGCCGGATCTCGTGAGAGGCCACCCGGCGGACCACCTCTCCCAGCGCCACCCGCTGGCCCTTGAAGAAGGCGAAGGCGCTGTCGCAGTAGATGCACCGCAGGTTGCAGCCGGTCAGGCGCACGAGAACGGTCGGGTACCCCTGCTCGGGCCCCTCGCCCTGGACGGAGGCGTACAGCTCGTTGAGGAGCAGGGTTGGCTCTGCCTGCGGCCGGTTGAGGTAGCGCTCGCCGCCCACGGCCCGCGATGCATTCCGATGGCTCATGCGTCCTCGTCCTCGAAGTACGAGGCCACGGACGTGTCGGTCTCGTAGACGTCGACCCGCGTCACCGGGGCCGACGCAGAGAGGACCTCGTAGAGGTGGCGGGCGATGTTCTCCGCCGTGGGGTTCAGGCGGTCGAAGGGGGGGGTCTCGTTCAGGTAATTGTGATCGAAGGGCTCCAGCGCGCGCTGGGTGAGTTCCTTCAGTTTGCGGAAATCCATGACCATGCCCAGGCCGTCCAGCTCCTTGCGCCTGGCCACCACCTCGACCCGCCAGTTGTGCCCGTGGAGTCTCTCGCAATTCCCCGGGTAATCCTCGACCCTGTGGGCCGCGGCGAAATTCCTCACGATCTTGACCTCGTACATCCGAACCTCCGCCAGGGTTCCTGGACTGCGGCCAGACGCGCAGCGGGGATGGCCGCCCCACCCCGGAGCAGCATACTAAACGACAGCGGGTGCCCGTGTCATCCTTCGCGCCGACCCGATGGCTCAAGGGTCCGGATCTCCACCTCCTGGATCTGGCGTGAAGTGGCTTTCACGACGCGATACTCGTAGCCGGGATCCCTCAGCACGGCTCCCTGGGCCGGAACGCGGGCCGCCAGATTCAGGACGTGGCCGGCCAGCGTCCGGCAATTTCGATCGTGCGGGGCGCGCGGAAACCTCTCCCGGAATTCGGCGTAGGGCGTGGCGCCCGGCAACAACACCCCCGATCCGCCTCCGTCATCGGGCGATCGGGTGCAAAACAGGCTCGCGGCCAGAGAGGCCCGGGTGATGAGGCCGGCGATACCCCCGTACTCGTCCGCCAGCACCACCGCCGGCCATCCCTCCTTGTAAAGGTCCTCGAGCACCAGCCGGATGGGCCGGTTCTCCGGGTAGATGGGCACCTGCCGGCACCATTGGGTGGCGGTGCAAGGCCGGTCATCCAGGGACCACTCGAGCAGCTCCTCCGGTCCCATCAGACCCAGGAGGTCGTCCGTTTCGTGCCCGTAGACGCAGGCCCAGGCCTCCTTCTCGCCGGCAACGGAAGCAAGCGCCTCCGCCTTCTCAGCGGTAGCCCGGACGAAGTGCATGGCGGTACGCGGCACCATGCGGCTGGAAGCGGGCTCGCTGGCCATCCGAATGAGGTTGCCCAGGAGGCTCTCTTCCGTCTGCTGAAAGGCACCTTCCACCCGCGCCGCCGTGAAGAGGTCCTGGAGTTCGTCCAGCGGCTCCACGCCCGATGCCCGGGAAGGCGAAGGCATGCGGTCCAGCAGGCGGAGCAGAAACCGGCCCGCCGGCGCCACGGCCTTGACGTACGCTTCCAGCACGGGGGCGTAGCTCCGGCTGACTCGCCGAGCCTCGTTGGCCGCGACGGCCTTCGGGATCGCCTCGCCGAGGAGCACCAGGAGCGCCGTCGTGGCGAGGATTCCGACGCTCACGCCCCAGGGCTGCGGAAGGAGGCGGCTCCTGAGACTGGATGAGAGGAAGGAGAGGAGGACGTTGACCGTCTCGTTGCCCAGCATCAGGCAGATCAGCAGAAGCGGGGGATCTCGCAGAACCCTCGCCACGGCGCTGCTCCCCTTCTCCCGGTGTTCCACCTGCCACGGCTTCAGGCTGAAGAAGGCCGCCTCGGAACTGGAGAAGAAGGCGGACATCGCCAGCATGAGCAGTACCGCCAGCGCTTCGGTGGCGAGGACCGCACTCATGGTTGCTCAAAGAGGAGGGCCCGCCATCCCGCCGCAGGATCGGAGGACAGGAACGAGATGACGGCCAGGCTGGCGAAGCCCCTCTTCCATAGCGGCCCCGCGTTTTCGGGGAGGATCCCGCCGATGCCCACCACCGGAAGGGGCGACTCCTTCAGGACCGCCTCCTGCACCTCGACGGGCACGACTGGATCAGGATGATCCTTGCTGGCCGTGGGCTGGACGGGTCCGAGAGCCAGATAATCCAACGGGAGCGGGAGGGCCTGGCGAAACTGGTCCAGGTTGTGGGTGGAGAGCCCGATGATGGCCCCGGGGCCCAGCAGGGTCCTCGCCTCAGCGGCGGGGAGGTCCTCCTGGCCCAGGTGGACACCATCCGCGCCCGCCACGAGGCAGAGGTCCACCCGGTCGTCCAGGATCAGCTTGACGCCGCGGCTCCGGCAGAGTCCGAGCAGGGCGGTTACATCTGCGAACCGCTCTCGGTCCGAGCCGGCTTTGCGCCGGTACTGCAACAGGCGGCAGCCTTCACCGACGAGAGCCCGGGCCCAGGCCAGCAGGGCTTCGCGTTCCAATCCTTCGGGGGAGATGGGGTAGATCGCCGGAAACGGCGCCTCGCCGCGGATGACCATGGGCCTCTTCTCCTGGATCGGCCAAACCGCGGCAGCCCGCTCAGTTCGTAAACCGGTCCATGAATCGAGTGGAGAGCCTCCCGGCCTGGAAGTCTTCGTCCTCCATGATCTTGAGGTGCATGGGAATGTTGGTCTTGATGCCCTCGACCACGAAGGACTCCAGGGACCTCTTCATGCGGAGGATGCTGTCCTTCCGGGTGTTCCCCCTCACGATCAGCTTGGCCAGCAGGGAATCGTAGTGGGGCGACACGAAGTAGCCGGCGTAGGCCGCCGTGTCCACCCTGACCCCGGGCCCTCCCGGAGAGTGGAAGGTGGTGATGCGCCCCGGGCTCGGGGTGAACCGATGGGGATCTTCGGCGTTGATCCTGCACTCCATGGAGTGGCCGGTGAGCTTGATGTCCTTCTGCTTCCACTGCATCTTTTCGCCGGCGGCGGCCATGATCTGAGCCTTGACCAGATCCACCCCGGTGACGTTTTCCGTCACGGGATGCTCCACCTGGATCCGGGTGTTCATCTCCATGAAGTAGAACTTGTCCTTGTCGTACAGGAACTCCATCGTCCCCACGGTGGAGTAGCCGACGGCCAGGGCACCCTTCACGGCGGTCTCCCCCATTTCGGCCCTCAGCATGGGCGTCAGGACGGGTGAGGGAGACTCCTCGATGAGCTTCTGGTGCCGCCTCTGAATGGAGCACTCCCGCTCGTAGAGGTGAATCATGTTTCCGAACTGGTCGCCCAGGAGCTGGATCTCGATGTGGCGGGGGGCCTCCAGGTACTTCTCCAGGTAGAGGTCGCCGTTGCCGAAGGCGGAGGCTGCCTCGCTCCCGGCCATCTGGAAGGCCAGCTCCATCTCGCCCTCCGTGCCGACCACCCGCATCCCCTTGCCGCCGCCACCCGCCGAAGCCTTGAGGATTATCGGATAACCAACCTCCGCGGCGATGGCCTTGGCCTCATCCACCGTGGCCACGGGGCCATCGGAGCCCGGCAGGATGGGCACTCCGGCCGCCTTCATGGTCCTCTTGGCCTCGGCCTTGTTCCCCATGATGGCTATGGCTTGCGGGCTAGGTCCGATGAAGGTGATGTTGCAGGCCTGGCAGACCTGGGCGAACTCCGCAGACTCCGAGAGGAAGCCGTAGCCGGGATGAATGCCGTCCACGTTGCTGATCTCCGCCGCGGCGATGAGGTTGGTGATGTTGAGATAGGAGTCGCGGCTCGGGGCGGGGCCGATGCAGATGTTCTCATCGGCGAAGCGCACGTGCAGGGAGTCGATGTCCACGTCCGAATGGACGGCCACCGTCTTGATGCCCAGCTCCTTGCAGGCCCATATGATCCGCAGGGCGATCTCGCCCCGGTTGGCGATGAGAACTTTACGGAACATGCGCGCCTCAGCTCGCCGGATCGACGAGGAACAGCGCCTCGCCGTATTCCACGGGCTGGGCATTCTCCGTGAGAATGTCCACGACGACCCCGTCCACTTCGCTCTCGATCTCGTTCATGAGCTTCATCGCTTCGATGATGCAGAGCGTCTTCCCCTTCTTCACCCGGTCCCCTATCTTCACGAAAGGCTCCGCCCCAGGGGCCGGAGACCGGTAGAAGGTGCCTACCATGGGGCTCTTCACCTGGAGGTACTGGTCGCTCTTGGGGGGGTGGGCGGGTGGTGGCGCTTCCCCGAAAGATGGGCCGGGCTGAGCGGGGGCCGCGGGGGAAGGCGAGGTGGACGGCGCCGGGCTTCCCGCCGGGAATACGATCTCCTGGCGGCCGGTGCCGGGAACCATCGGAGAAGGCACCATGATGAATTGCGGAGAGTGCGCCGGCTGGGCCGCGGGGGCCGCTTTGCACAGGCGAAGCTTCATGCCTTCGTTCTCGATCTCCAGCTCGTTGACCCCGCTCTTGTCCAGCATATCGATGAGCTTCTGAATGTCGGACAGCTTCATGGATACCCCTTCACGCTTGGAGTCTTCTGCCATGTTCTCCCTTTTTCCCATTGGGTTAGTATACACCATCCCGCCATGCATGGGTCCCGGCCGTTCGGGAAGTCCTCACCGCCCGACCGGGGCCAAGTCTCCGTTCAGAAGGCGGGTAAAACCCTCCTCGTCCAGGATGGGAACCCCCTCCTTCCGCGCTCGATCCAGCTTGGAGCCGGCACCGGGCCCGGCTACCACGAACCGCGTCTCATTCGTCACGGACGCCGCCACGCTGGCCCCGAGGGCCTCCAACGCCTCCTTCGCCCGCTGGCGCGGCATGCTCTCCAGGCTGCCGGTCAGGACGAAGGTGAGCCCCGCCAGCGGACCCACCGCGCTCTCGCCCTCCCACGAAAATCTCAAGCCGTAGCCTCGCAGACGCTCAAGCAAGACTTGGTTGCGCTCGATTTCGAAGAATGCCCTGAGCTCCGCCGCCACCTTTGGCCCTATCCCTTCCACCCCCTGGAGTTCCTCTGGAGAGGCGGACGACAAGGCCTCGATGGAGCGGAAGCTCGAGGCCAGGGCCTTGGCCGTCTCCTCCCCCACCTGCCGGATCCCCAGGGCATAGAGGACCCTCGGGTAGGGCCTCAGCTTGCTGGCCTCCAATTGTTCCAGGAGGTTGCCGGCCGATTTCTCGGCCATGCGGGGAAGGGCGGCGAGCTTCTCAAGCCCCAGCGAGTAGAGGTCGGGGATGGTTTCCACCAGCCCCTGCTCTACCAATTGATCCACCAGCACCCTCCCAAGCCCGGCCACATCCATGGCGGTGCGGGAGGCAAAATGGCGGATTCCCTCCTTGAGTTGGGCCTTGCAGGACCGGTTGGCGCAGCGTGCGATGGCCTCGCCCTCCGGTTTGTGGACCGGCGCCCCGCAGACCGGGCAGGTGCAAGGGAAAGGGAATGGGACCGAGCGAGGGGGGCGCTTTTCCGTCTCCACGGCCACCACGTACGGGATCACGCCACCTGCCCGTTCGATGAGCACGGAGTCTCCCACCCGCACATCCTTCCGCCTCAATTCGTCCTCGTTATGGAGCGACACGCGCGACACGGTGACGCCTCCGATGCGGACCGGTTTCACGTGGGCCACCGGGGTGAGGGCTCCCGTTCTACCCACCTGGACGGCGATCTCCCTCACCAAGGTCTCCGCCCGCTCCGCGGGGAACTTGAAGGCGACCGCCCACCGCGGTGACTTGGCCGTGGAGCCGGCCATCTCCTGGAGTTGGAGTGGATCCAGCTTGATCACCACGCCGTCCGCATCGTAGTCAAGCTCGTGGCGGCGCTCGGTCCATTCCCGGCAGTAAGCCAGGACCTCCTCGATGCCTTTGCAGGCGCGAGCGTTCGGCTCCACCTTCAAGCCCCAGCCGAACAGCAGGCGGAGGACCTCCTGCTGGGAAGCCGGACGCAGCTCCGGGGCCCTGAGGAGCTGGTAGCAGAAGCAGGCCAGCGGCCGCCGGGCCGTCTGCCGGGGGTCGATCTGGCGAAGGCTCCCCGCCGCGGCGTTGCGGGGATTGGCAAAGACCGGCTGCCCCTCTTCTTCGCGCGCCTCGTTCAGCTCCGCAAAGGCGCGAACGGGCAGATAGACCTCTCCCCGGACCACCAGCTCCGAGGGAGCCCCGGTCAGCGCCCGCGGGATATCGGCCACGGTGGCTAGGTTGGCCGTCACCTCTTCGCCCACGAAGCCGTCGCCGCGGGTGGCGCCGGTCACGAACTGCCCATCCCTGTAGGTCAGTGCCACGGAGAGCCCGTCCAGCTTGATCTCGCAGACGAAGGCGAGTGAGGTCCTGCCGAGTACGCGCTCCAGGCGCGCGTTCCACTCGCGCAGGTCGGCCTCGTCATAGGTATTGTCCAGACTCAGGAGGGGCGAGGGATGAGACACCGGGAGGAAGCCTTTGCCCACTCTCCCGCCCACCGTCTTCGTCGGGGAGTCGGGCGAAGCCAGCTCGGGGAAGGCCGCCTCGAGCTGGGCGAGCTCCTTTTCGAGCTGGTCGTACTCGAGGTCCGAAATGACCGGCGCGTTCTCTTCGTAGTAGAGGCGCCTGTGGAGTTCCAGCGCCCTTCTCAGCTGGGAGATCCGTTCGGCGGCCGACTCCCTCGTCACGCCCCGCTCCTGTTGAAGGGAAGCACGATCCGGAAGCAGGTGCCCGGCCCCTCTTTCTCCACCGGGTCGAGGGTGCCTCCCAGGCCCTCCGCGATCCGCCTGGCGATGGGAAGCCCAAGGCCCGTGCCCCCTACCTTTGTGGTATAGAAGATCTCGAAGATCTTCTCGCGCTTGTCCTCAGGGATGCCGGGCCCCTCGTCGCAGATTTCCAACAGAAGCTTGTCCCCGCGCGCAAAGGCCCTCATGGAGATCGCGCCGGGAGCCTCGGCGGCCTGGATGGAGTTCAGGACGAGGTTCAAGACGCAGGTCCGGAGGAGGGCCTCGTCGGTCTCCACGGACGGGAGCCCGGGAGCCACCTCCCAGGCCACCTGTACGCCTTTCCGCCTGGCCTCCTCGGCCACGAGCTCCGCGGTGGCCTCCAGGATGGCCGCTATTCTGGTGCTCTGGATCGCGGGTTTGAGAGGCCTGGCGAACATGAGGAAGTCGTTCACCAGCCGCTCGAGCCGCCTGATCTCGCGCTCCATGGGTCTGATCCAGGAGGCGAGCTGCTCGGGCTTGGCCCCCGAGGCCGCCTCCTCTTCGAACAGCTGGAGGTTCATTTGGAGGGAATTCAGGGGGTTCTTTATCTCGTGGGCCAGCCCAGAACTCAAGAGGCCCAGGTAGGAGAGGCGCATCTGGTTCTGGGCTTCGGCTTCGATGCGGCGGGTCAGCCTCAGGATGCGGAGCACGTAGAGATAGGCCAGGCCCAGCATGATGAGGATGATGAGGATCATCCCCACCAGCTTGGTGATGAGTTCGCTTCTGAACTGGCTGGCCTGTCGGGCCAGCACGTCCTCGCTCACGGAGAGGACGGCCTTGCCCATCTTCCCCGCCTCGATGGGGACCGGGACTTCGATGGGGATTCTGTTCTTGGTCTCCACCTTCTGCTGGCCGGGTTTCAGCCCGTGAGTGTCCACCCCGCCCGTGATGGAGCCTCCCACGAGCCGCTCCTGCCGGTCCACGAGCTGGCCATGCTCATCGTACAACTCCACTGAGTCGAAGATCGTCTTCTTCGTCAGGAAATCGTTCAGCCGCTGGGTGATCACCGTCTGCTGCTGGTAGCCCTTGAGGGTCTGGGTAGTGGGCAGCTTGCTCAGCATGGTCTCCAACTCGTTGGAGTAGGTCCTGAGCGTGCGGAAGACCTCCTTGTTGCTGAGATCGATCACGATGATGGTGGACCCCAGCCCCAGCACCGTCAGGAACATGATGGCGAAGAGCGCCGAGGACCAGATCAGCTCGCGCTTGAAGGCGGACTTCCGGTTTTCGATTGGGGTGTCGCCCGGAAAGGTACCCACGTCAGAACCTTTCGACCTGCAGCCTGTACTGTTCCAGATTGCGGAGAACCTCGCCGAGGCTGTCCCCCCCGACCTTCTCCAGGAGGGCTTCAGCCAGGCAGAGGGCCAGGACTGCCTCACCGATCACGGCGGCCGCGGGAACGGCGCACACGTCAGACCGCTCCTTCTGGGCCTTGGCCGCCCGCTTCGTTCGGATGTCCACCGAGTCCAGGGGCTTCATCAGGGTGGACAGGGGTTTGAGGTAGGCCGTCACGGCGATGACCTCGCCGTTGCTGATGCCCCCCTCCACGCCTCCGGCCCGATTGGTTTCCCTGTAGAAACCCCGCTGATTGTCGTAATAGACCGGGTCCTGCGTCTTTGCCCCGCGGAGCCCGCTCACTTGAACCCCGGCCCCCAGCTCCACGGCCTTCACCGAGGGGATGGAGAAGAAGTGGGCGCCCAGCTTCGCGTCGAGCCTCCGGTCCCAGTGAACGTGCGATCCCAGCCCCGGAGGGACCCCCTCCGCCAGGACACACACACAGCCGCCCAGCGTATCCCCGTCGGCGGCGGCGGCCCGGATGGCCTCCCGCACGCGCCTGGCCGCGTCGGGATCCGTCATGGGCATCTCCGGGTCCAGGCCCCGGCAGGCGCTCACCGTCTCTCCCGGCGGCGACTGGATGCCCCCCACGCCCGTCACGCTGGAGGCGATGTGGATGCCGGCCTCCTCCAGGAGCCGTCTGCTCACGCTGCCGGCCGCCACGCGTGCGGCGGTTTCCCTGGCGCTGGCCCGTTCGAGGATGTCGCGGCAGTCCCGGCGGTCGTACTTGAGGGCACCGGCCAGGTCGGCGTGTCCCGGTCTCGGGATCGTGAAGAGTCGATCGGC
>JAJYCJ010000144.1 GCA_021778515.1 Acidobacteriota bacterium | reverse complement strand
CCAGGTGGGGGAAGTCCAGCCGGAACTCGTGGGGCGGGGTGTAGGGGCACTTGGTGTAGCAGAGCTTGCAGTAGTAGCAGGCATCCATGACCGCGTGGAGGTCGTCGCCGGAAAGCTCCGCGGCCGAAATGTCCTTGGAGTCGATACGGTCGAAGAGGACGTCGAAGGAAGGACAGAGACCGGCGCAGAGCCTGCATCCGTGGCAGACCTCGAAGATGCGCCGCTCCTCCGCGGCGAGGGATGCCTCGTCGTAGAACTCCGGCGAGGCCGGATCGAAGACGTACTCCTTGATGCCACCAAGGCCCTGTTCGCTCATCTTGAACCCCCCTTTCTCGTGTCCATTCGCCCGGATTCCCGATGCACCGCGGCTACGCCGCGACCATCACGGCGCAGTTCACCGAGAGTCCCCTCCGAAGAGATCCTGCCAGCGTTTGGCCGGCCGCGCGTCCCATGCCGAATGGAGCCCGCCCGGCTAGATTCCTCGTTGGCGGCCCTTCGAAGGGGCCCTCGGGATTGGGGAAGGGCTGCGTTCCGCCCTTCCCCTACTTGATCTCGTCCAGGGCCTTCTGGAATCGTCCGGCGTGGGCCCGCTCCGCCTTGGCGAGGGTTTCGAACCAGTCGGCGATCTCGTCGAATCCCTCCTGGCGGGCCGTCCGGGCGAAGCCGGGGTACATCTCGGTGTACTCGTAGGTCTCGCCAGCCACGGCGGCCACGAGATTCAGCTTGGTCTCGCCGATGGGCTTCCCGGAGGCCGGATCGCCCACCTCGGCGAGGTAATCCATGTGGCCGAAGGCGTGGCCGGTCTCGCCCTCTCCCGTGGAGCGGAAGATGGCGGCCGCGTCGGGATGGCCCTCCACGTCCGCCTGGCGTGCGAAGTACAGGTAGCGGCGGTTGGCCTGGGATTCGCCTCCGAACGCGTGGAGCAGGTTCTCGTGGGTTTTAGTTCCATGAAGCTTGGGCATGTTACACCTCCTTTGAAAAGGGGTTGGAGGCCGCGGCGCAGGAGGCGCAGCAGCCCTTGATCGCGACTTCACTGGTCTGTGGCTGAAAGCCCGCGGGCATGGGTAGATCCCACCGGGTGTTGGGGCTGAGGGGCATGTCCCATACGCGCTGGCAATGGATACACGTCACATGGTAGTGGGGTTTCAGGTTCGCGTCAAACCGGTCTGGACCCTCGTCCAGCCGCAGGCGCCGCACGTGGCCCGAGGCCACGAGGATGTCGAGGTTGCGGTAGAGGTTCGACAGGCTCACGGGGCCGTACTTGGCGGCCATGCCCCTGGCCACCTCGGCGGCGGTGGGGTGTTCTTCCGTCGACATGAGGAGATCGAGGAGATGCTGACGCTGGCCGCTTCGCCCCTTGGTATTCGGAATCATTCCGCTGGCTCCTTCGACAATGTAGGGTCGCCTCGGCGAGCCGTCAAGTTCGACCTCAGGCGGCACTGCCTTCGAGGCTCGCGCGCAGCATCCAGGCCATCTTCTCGTGGCTCTCCATGAGCCCCGTCAGGAAGTCCGCCGTGCCCGCATCGCCGTGCTCGCTGGCGCAGAGGTCCACGTCCTTCCGGAGTTGGCGGATCAGCGTCTCGTGGTCGTGCAGGAGCAGGCCGAGCATGTCGGTGGCTGGCGGCGCGGAGCCGGGTTTCTCCGTGAGCCGGGAGTGCTCGACGAACTCCCGCAGGGAGCCGAGGCTCCTGCCTCCCAGCCGCCGGACTCGCTCGGCGAGGTCGTCCGCGGCGCCGTCCAAGGTTCCGATCTGTTCGCCGAAGAGCAGATGGTAATCGTGGAAATGCGCTCCGGTGACGTTCCAGTGGAAGTTGCGCGTCTTGGCGGCCAGCACGTATTCGTCCGAAAGCAGTCGGTTCAACATGAGTCCGACCGCCTCTCTGCTCTTGTCGTTCAGTCCGATTTGTGTGGACATGGGTGCCTCCTTTCAAGGTTTCTTCAACGCAGGTTATTAGGAATTATTCCGAACTATTGAAGCCTCCCCCCCTTCCCGGACTTTCGCCGCGCTGGACGAGCGCCCACGGCAAGGACCTTGGCGGTCCTGTACAATGGAGTGGCTGAGAGGGCGAAGGCGGCCATGGTTAAACGGCGGACCACGCAGGGATGGGGCATCCGGCTCGGCCTGGTCGTCGCGCTTCTTCTGGCGGGCGCCTGCGCCCACCGCCCGGTGGCGGAGAAGCAGCCCTCGCCGCGGGGCGTTGTTCTGGCGCCGGCCCACTGGCGCGATCTGGGGGGCTTTCAGGACGACCGGGACTTTGACGGGCTCGCCCGCGCCGTCGAAGAGAGCCTGGCGTATTACGGGCGGCTCGCACCCGACAGCCCCCTACATTTCGGCGACCGCAGCGTGGCCGTCAAAGACTACGCGGCGCGGCTGAGATGGCTGCTGGCGATCCTTCGGGACGGTGCGCTCTCCGCCTCCGCGAAGCTGGGTCGCATCCGTGCCCAATTCGATCTGCTCCGGAGCGTGGGCAGCGACGGCAAGGGAGGGGTGCTGTTCACCGGGTACTACGAGCCCGAGCTGGAGGGAAGCCTCACCCCGGACGCGCGATTCCGCTACCCCCTCTATCGCCGCCCGCCCGGCCTTCTGACCATCGATCTCGGCCAGTTTCCCCTGGCCATGAGCGACCGGACCATCGTGGGACGGGTGGAGGGTGACCGCGTCGTGCCGTATTTCTCGAGGGGTGACATCGACGGAAAGGGAGTACTGGATGGGAAGGGGCTGGAGCTGCTCTGGTTGGACGACCCGGTGGGGATCTTCTTCCTCCAGATCGAAGGTTCCGGCATCGTCCGGCTTCAAAACGGCGATGAGGTCCACGTCCAGTACGACGGCAAGAACGGACGCCCCTACGTGAGTCTCGGAAAGCTCATGATCGAGCGGGGCTTGCTACCGAAGGGCCAGGCCTCCATGCAGGCCATCCGGCGCTACCTGGCGGACCATCCCGCGCAGCTCAGGGATCTTCTGGACCTCAATCCGAGCTACACCTTCTTCCGCATCGCGAAGGACGGGCCCTTCGGCAACATCGGCGTGGCGCTGACGCCGGGACGGTCCATCGCGACGGACTCCCGCCTCTTTCCCAAGGGTGCCCTCTGCCTGATCCGCACCCAAGAGCCCGAGCTGGCGAGTGACGGCCACGCGAAGGCTTGGAGGTCCTTCACCCGCTTCGTGTGCAACCAGGATACGGGCGGGGCGATCACCGGACCGGGGCGAGTCGATCTCTTCTGGGGCGCGGGAAAGAAGGCGGAAGCCTCTGCGGGGCTGCTCCAGCAGCCCGGATCGCTCTACTTTCTCGTGCCCAAGGGCTGAGAGAAAGAACCACAGAGGCACGGAGACGCGGAGGAGGATCGTCTTACCGGTGGCAGGAGAGGCCCTCGAAGAAGAGCGGCGACGGGTAGAGAGCCGATGGTTCTTTTTCTCCCTAGCCCACTTTTCTCGGCGCCCCTGCGTCTCCGTGGTCAAAGAGACCAAGCCTTAGCCGCAGGAAAAAGATGAGGACGGGGAGGCGGATCCGCCTCAGGCGGCGTTGGCCGTATCCCGGACGATGAGGCCGTCGCGTATCTCCACTACCCGGCCGGCCCGATTGGCGAGGGCCATGTCGTGGGTGACCACCACGAGCGTCCCTCCCTGCTCCCAGAGGTTCTTGAACAGGGTCATGATGTCTCCGCCCGAGGCCGAGTCCAGGTTGCCCGTGGGCTCGTCGGCCAGCAGGATGTCGGGGTTCATGGCCAGGGCCCGCGCGATGGCCACGCGCTGCATCTGGCCGCCCGAGAGCTCGGTGGGCTTGTGATCCATGCGGTTGCCGAGCCCCACGCGCTCCAGAAGCTCGCAGGCCCGTTCGCGGCGCTCTTTCTTGGAGACGCCGCCGAAGAGCATGGGCATCTCCACGTTCTCGAAGGCGCTGATCTGCGGAAGCAGGTTGAAGTTTTGGAAGATGAACCCGACCCGCCGGTTGCGGACGTCGGCGAGCTGGTCGCGATCCAGTCCCGATACGGCCTCGCCGGCCAGATCGAACTGCCCATCCGAAGGGGTGTCCAGACACCCGATGAGGTTCATGAGGGTGGATTTGCCCGAGCCGGAGGGGCCGACGATGGCCACGAACTCGCCCTTCTGGACCGAGAGGTCGATGCCTCGCAGGGCCTCCACCTTGACCTTGCCCGTGTCGTACACCTTGGTGATGCCGTCCATATGGATGATGGCGCCGTTGCCGTTGGCGCCGTTCCTGCCGTTTTTTCTGACCAGCGGCCAGTTCATCTGGGCCTCCTTCATCCTGCTACGAAATGCGGGACCGCCTGGTTTCCAAGCGGGAGTTCGGGGTGGCGAGAGGCGAAACGCAAAGCGCGTCCCCGCGAAATGTGACGCGCCGAGTGTCGATCGCCCAACGGCCGTCTCGAATCCCGTCCTCCGAAGTCCGTGTTCCCTTCATCACTCGTACCTCAGCGTCTCGGCCGGATCGATGCTGGCGGCCCGGCGCGCGGGGAAATAGCCGGCCAGCAATCCGATCAGGCCCAGAATCGCCGCCGTGGAAAGGCCGATGGGCCAGGAGAGGGTGGGCTTTCCCAGGAAGGCCAGCGCCTGGTTGCCGCCCGTGGGGATCAGGCTCAACAGGATGACGATGGTGACGGCGATGACGAGGCCGCAGGCCCCGCCCAGGAGGGTGTAGATCAGGCCTTGCAGGACGAACGGGCCGGTGATCCACGAGCGGCGGGCGCCCATGGCCATCTGGATGCCGATCTCCCGGGTCTTCTCCTTCACAACGGCGTACATGATGTTGGCGACGCCGATGCCGCCGATGAGCAGGGTCAGCGCGCCGATGATCCCCAGGAAGAGCTCGATGCCCAGCATCATCTTGCCCATGATCTCCGAGCCCTTGACCGTGTCCC
>JAJYCJ010000047.1 GCA_021778515.1 Acidobacteriota bacterium | reverse complement strand
GGACCGGTTCCTGAAGCTGGCCATCTCGGGCCACGACCTGATCCGCGCGGGCATTCCCCCCTCCCCGGCCATCGCCCGGGCTCTGGAGGAGACCCGAGCCGCCAAGGCCGACGGCCGGTTGCAGAACCGGAGCGAGGAGCTGGCCCTCGCGCTGGAGGCGGCGCGCCGGGCCCTGGAGGAGATCTGATGCGGCGAACTCGCGGCCTTCTGGCGGCTCTGGGCACTTTGGCCCTGCTCCTGGCGGGGCTGCTGGCCGCGCGGGGGGCGGCGCCGCCGGCCCGGCCTACGGTGGTCGTGATCTCCATGGACGGGGTGCGCTGGGACTACCCGGAGAGGGACCACCTGCGCGCCTTTGCCGCCATGGCCAGGGACGGCGCCAGCGCCGCGCGGCTGATTCCTCCCTTCCCCTCCCTCACCTTCGTCAGCCACTCCACCCTGGCCACGGGCTGTCTGCCGGGGCGCCACGGCATCATCGCCAACAGCTTCCTGGATCCAGGGACGGGCCGCCGCTTCTCGGATTCGGACGAGGCCGGATGGCTCCTCGCGCCGCCCCTGTGGGTCCTGGCCGAGGAGGCCGGCCTCGGCGCCGCGGTGTCGGGCTGGCCCGTGTCAAAGGGTCCGTGGCGCGGCGTGCAGGCGAGCCTGTACAGGCCCTTCGAGGAGGGCACCTCGGACGCGGAGACCGCGGCCTGGATTCTGGGTCTGCTCCGGAGGCCGGAGGGGCAGAGGCCTCACCTGGTCATGGCCTGGACCCACGGCGCCGACGGCCCCGGACACGCGGAGGGACCGGACGGGCCCGCTGTGCACGCGGCCATGCGGCGCGCCGACGCCCTCCTGGCGCGGCTGAGGGCGGGCCTACGCACGCTCGGCCCGGCGGTTCCCGTAGACCTCATCATCGTCTCCGACCACGGAATGGCGCCCGTCTCCCGCGTCATCGACGTGGTGAAGGTGATCCCCAAGCGCGGCTTCTACCCCTACATCGCCACCTCCGGCCCGGTCTGCAACGTCTACGTGAAGACCGAGGCGCAGCGGCGGCAGGTGGCGGCGGCACTGGGCCGGCTGCCCGGCGATGTGCGCATCTACACCCGGAGCACCCTCCCCTCCCGCTGGGACTACGCGGAGAGCGGACGGGAGGGCGACTTCATCCTCGTGGCCCCGCCGGGGGCCTTCTTCTCGAGCTTCAACCGCAAGGGCGAGAAGTCGCTCCCCCGCGGCATGCACGGCTGGCCCCCCTCCGAGCTGCCCCAGATGGACGGCATTTTCTACGCCGAGGGCCCCGGCATCCCCGCCGGCAAGCTCCTCGGCGACGTCCACGCCACCGACCTCGCCCCGACTGTCTGCGCCCTGCTGGGGATCGCCTCGCCCCCCAGGTCCGAAGGCACCGCTCTCTTTCCTCCCGACCGCTGAACGAAAGGGGCGCAGAGGGGGAGGGGCGCGAGGCCGTGCTAGAGTGGGCCGTGCATGGGCCGCCGCGGCCTGGGGAGGGAGGGCACCATGGCGGCGAGGGTCCCCGCCGGGGTCCGCAACCTGCTCTTCGCCCAGATCGCCTCGCAGATGGGGGACGCCGCCTTCGGCGTCCTCCTCCTCTGGGCCGTGCTGACCATGACCGACTCGAAATCGGTGGTCGGCGGGGTGGCCGCCCTCAACTACCTGCCCGTCCTGCTCTTCGGGATGGCCGGTGGGGTCGTGGCGGACCGCCTGCCGCGCCGGGGCATCATGGTGGCCTCGGACGGCGTCCGGGGCGTCATCGCCCTCTGCCTGCCGCTTCTCGCGCTCTGGGGCGTGCTGAGCCCGTGGCTCCTGGCCGCCGCGGGCTTCGCCCTCTTCACCGCCTCGGCCTTCTTCAATCCCGCCAGGGACGCCTGCATCCCCTCCCTGGTGGAGCCGGGCGAACTGGTGCGCGCCAACGCCATCATCCAGATCAGCATCCCCATGGGCTGGCTCTTCGGGCCCGCCCTCTGCTCCCTCTTCCTGCGGTGGGTCCGGCCGGTGGATCTCTTCGCGGGGGTGGGGCTGCTCTTCCTCGCGTCGGTGTGCTTCCTCCTCAGGCTGCCCCTCCTGCCAGCCGTGCCCTCTGGGCGGCAGACGGCGGGCCGGGCCATGGCGGAGGGGCTCGGCGCGGCCTGGGCCGATGGCCGCCTGCGCTGGCTCCTCATCATCACGGCCGCGGACAACCTGCTGATCATGGGCCCCGCCATCGTGGGAACTCCCCTCTTCGTGAAGACGGTCCTGCACCGGGGTGGGGGCGTCTACGCCCTCATGGAGGCGCTCCTGGCGGTGGGGGTCCTGCTCGGGCTGCCGGTCACCGCATGGCTGAACCGGAGGGTGGGCCAGGGCCGGCTCCTCATCGGGGGAATCTTCCTCGACGGCATCACCTACCTCCCGCTGCTCTGGCTGAAGAGCCCATGGGCCACCGGGCTGGCGGTGGCCCTGCACGGGTTCGCCATCCCGCTGATCACGGTCACTCGGTCCAGCCTGGTGCAACGCATCGCCCCCGCGGCCCAACTGGGGCGCATCTTCGCCCTAATCAACATCACGGTCATCGGGCTGACGGCCGTCTCCTCGGGAGCGACGGGGCTGGCGGCGACGGCGGTGCCCGTCAATGTCATCTTCGGAGCGATCGCCGTGCTGGCGGCCCTCTGCGGGCCAGCCGCCTGGCTGAGCCGGGAGTTCCGGCGGGCCTGAGGAGAGTGCGGCCTCAGCCTTCCTCGGATGGAAACTTCCAGGCGGCGATCAGCGCGAAGACGAAGGTGAAGCCGAGGAGTATGGCCACGGCGGGCAGGGCGGAGGCGAGGCCGAGTCCGCGCCATGTAACCCCGTCCAGGGCATCCATGGCCCAGCGGGTGGGCAAGAGGAGCGTCGCCTTCTGGAGCCAGGCCGGGAAGATGAAGGCGGGGACCCACGCGCCGCCCAGCATGACGAGGATCAGGACGGCGAAGACGGCCAGGCCGCGGGTGGCTTCGGGGGTCCGGCCGAGGGCCGCCAGGAGCAGTCCGAAGGCCGAGGCCATGAGGGCGTAAGCCACGGCCAGCAGGAGGAAGCCCGGCCAGCTCCCCTGGACGCGGACGCCGAACACCGCCATCCCGAAGCCCATGCAGACGAGGAAGATGGCGAGGGAGATGAGGGCTCCGCTGATTCCCCGGGCCAAAAGCAGGGTGGAGCGGTGCAGCGGCGCCGCGAGGAGGCGCTTCCAGATGCCCGTCCGCCGCTCGATCAGGATCCCCATGCCGAACTCGATGGAGGCCATGAGGATGAACTGGAGCGCCATGCCTCCGAAGGAATGGGCGTAACCGTTGTAGGTCTCACCGGCGTGGGCCGTGACCTCCTCCTCCTTGGTGTCGTAGGGGACGCCGATGCCCCCCTGGGGTCCGAGAGCCTCCGTCTTCTCGCTCGTCGAGTGCTCCTGGAGGTTCACGACGCTCTGGAGGAGGACGGTGAGGTCCTTCCGGTCGGACGGCGCCATGGCCTTGTCCTCCGAAACCTGCCGGAGGGCCTGGCGGGCCGATCGCAGACCCGCCGGGCCGCTGAACGCCTCCTTGCTCACCACCTCCATGACGTGCTGCGTGAGGATGCCGCGCAGCATGCCCGCCTCCGCCGTGTGGGAGGGGTCCCTCAGGAGGAGGAGGTCGGGCTTGTCCGTCTGGCGGAAGAAGGCGTTCACGGCCTCTTCGCCGAAGCTCTTCGGAAGGATCACCGCCGCCGTGGCCTTGCCCCTCCGGACCAGCTCCCGGGCTTCGTCGGCGGAGGTGGCAGACTTCACCTCGAGGGCCTTGTCCTTCTCGAGGGCCGCGACGATGGCCCGCGAGACGGAGCTGCCGTCCAGGTCGGCGACGCGGACGGGGATCTTGGCGTTGCCGCCGCCGCCCCCCGAGAAGAGAAAGCCGAAGAAGGCGCCGATGGCGATGGGGGCGGCGAAGGAGAGGACCACGGCCCGGCGGTCTTCGAAGAACAGCGTGAGGTCCTTGCGCACGAGGGCCCGTAAGGCGCGCATCATCAGGCGTCCCTCAGCTCTCGCCCCGTGAGGGCGAGAAAGACGGTCTCCAGATCCGGGCGCTGCGTCTCCAGGCTCGCCAGCTCCAGGCCTCGGCTCGCGATGAAGGCCAGCAGCGCCGACGTCCCTTCGGCCAGGTTCTCAACCGTGGCGCCGAGGCGGCCGCCCTCGATGGAGACCCGGCTGAAGCCGGGGAGCTTCCCCACCTCCCCGATCCAGCCCTCCCCGTCTCCCCCGCCGCGCAGCTCGGCCACGAGGCGCGTGGGATGGGGCAGGCGGGAGGCCAGTTCCGGGGCCGTTCCTTCGGCCAGGACCCTGCCGTGGTCCATGATGACGATGCGGGAGCAGAGCCGCTCCGCCTCCTCCATGTAGTGCGTCGTGTAGAGGATGGCCTTGCCGCGGGATCTCAGGTCCTCCAGCACGTCGAAGATGGCGTTCCGGCTCTGGGGGTCCACCCCCACCGTGGGCTCGTCGAGGAGGAGGACGGAGGGATCGTGGAGCAGGCCGGCGGCCAGGTTGAGGCGCCTCTTCATGCCGCCGCTGAAGCTCTTCACCCGGCTGGAGGCCCGCTCCGAGAGGCCCACGAAGGCGAGGCCCTCCTTCACGGCGCGGTCCAGCCCGGGCCCTCCCAGGCCGTACAGGGCACCGAAGAGGCGCAGGTTGGCCTCCGCGGTGAGGCCATCGAAGAGGGCGAGGTCCTGGGGAACCAGGCCGAGCGCCCGCTTGGCGGCGCCGTTCGTGGAGGGAGGCCGGCCCATGAGGAGGACCTCCCCTCCGTCCGGGGCCAGGAGGCCCGCGATCATGGACACGGTGGTGGTCTTGCCCGCGCCGTTGGGGCCGAGTAGCCCGAGGATTTCGCCGGGCTCGAGGCTCAGGGAGACCTCCTCGACGGCCCTCAAGGTGCCATAGTTCTTCGCGAGGCGTCGGGCTTCAAGCAGGGGGGCCATGCACCCTCCAACGGAGAGGGGCGCCGGATTGTTTCAGGCGGGGCCGTCGATGACGCTGGGCAGCCGACCCTCGCCTGCCCAGCATTTACCCATGTTCATTGTGGCCTTGAATCAGCCGCTCACCTCCCGTTGATGGCCTTCATCTGGGACAAAGGCCAGAGAGAAGGTCCACTTTGCAAGGAGCGCGCCGTTGACGTGTATGGCATTGGAGAGGGCATATCCCTATGAGTGTCCATTTGTTGCGGGGGGGGACTGTGTTCAAGGCAACCCGGCTCTTCTGTTCACAGGAGAGGCCGAGGCACCCCATGCAGGGTTAGTACCCTCAGGTACAAGTACGCGTCACAACTACGCGAACGGTAGGTGGACGGAGCAGTGGAGGAGTGCCAGCCTCTCCTTGAAACAGCGGGGTCATCCATCAGCTCCACCTCGATGGCGGAATCTCGCGGGCGCACCTTCACCGAACGCCTCTCACCCCCCCAGGGCCGCCGCACAGGCGAGGGCCTGCCGGTGCTCCTTCACATCGTGGACGCGGAGGATGCTCGCCCCGTGGAGCAGGGCGGCGGTATGGAGCGCCAGCGTGCCCGGCAGGCGGTCGGCCGGGCCGGCCCCCGTGAGCGCCCCGATGGTGCTCTTGCGGGAGGCGCCCAGAAGGATCGGGTAGCCGAGCGCCCTCAGCCCCTCCAGCTCCGCGACGAGCGCCAGGTTGTCCTCGGGGCGCTTGGCGAATCCGAATCCCGGGTCCACCACGAGGGTTCCCGCGCCCAGGCCCGCCGCCTCGGCGATCCGCACCCTCTCCCGGAGTTCGAGGGTCACCTCCGCCACGGGGTCCTCGTAGCGGGGGGACTCCTGCATGGTTTTGGGGAGGCCGCGCATGTGCATGAGAACGAGGGGGACCCTGCGCCTGGCGCAGAGGGGGATCATGGCTTCATCGAACCTTCCCGCGGAGACGTCGTTCACCAGGGCCGCGCCGGCCTCCAGGGCCGCGTCGGCCACGGCGGCTTTCGTGGTGTCCACCGAAATGGGAAAATCGGGCAGCACGCGGCGCAGCTCCCGAAGGGGGGGCAGCAGGCGCCGGAGCTCATCCTCGATGGGGACGGGATCGCTGCCCGGGCGGCTCGATTCGGCGCCAAGGTCCAGGATGTCGGCACCCTCCTGGACCAGCCGAAGCGCGTGCGCCACGGCCGCCTCCGGCGCTAGAAACCTTCCGCCGTCGGAGAAGGAGTCGGGGGTCACGTTGAGCACGCCCATGAGGAGGTAGGGGCTCTTCTCGAGCAGGTCCCGGCCGCGAACCACCAGGGTCGGCCGGCGGGCGCTCCGGTCCAGGGTGTCGGCCAGGGCCGAGGCCACTTCGCCCATGTCCTCCCATTTGCTCAGCGAATCGACGAGGCGGGAAAACGCGTGGCGCGGGCCGCGAATCGCCAGGCCGCCCGCGGGCGATGCAACCGCATCGATCCAGAGGGACGGTCCCAGGGTGGCGGCGGAAATCCGTCCCACCTCTTCGAGCACGGCCGCCTGGCGCGGCGAGAGGCCGAAGGCGCGTACACCAAAGGCAGGCCCCAGACGCCGCGTGCCGGGAAGGGGCAGGAACAGGATTCCGTTCTGGCCGGGGGCCGGATGACCCGCAGCCCGCCCGTCCACGGAGCCCTCAGGCCCCGCCCACGGGACCCGAGAGGCTCGGCGAGGGGGAGACCGCGGGCGTGCCCGAAGAGGGCGCCGTCGAGGAGGCGGCCGCTTCGCCCACGGCCGGTGGCACCGGGCGGTCCGGGAGCGGCTCGCCGTTCATGATGGCCGTGAACTCCTCCTTGTCCAGGACCTCCCGGTCCAGCAAGGCGGGGATCAGGTGTTCCATCTGCGGCTTGTGCTGGGTCAGGAGATCGCGCGCCGTCTGCTGGGCCTGCAGGACGATCCGCTTGACCTCCTCGTCGATCTCCTGGGCGGTGCGCTCCGAGTACTGGTTGCGCACCCCCGTCTCCCAGAAGGGCATGAATTGGGCCTTGTCGGAGTTGTACGACAGCGGCCCGAGCTTTTCGCTCATGCCCCAGGCCGTGACCATCTTCCAGGCCATCTCGGTGGCCTTCTCGAAGTCGTTTCCGGCACCGGTGGTGATGGAGCCCAGGAACAGCTCCTCGGCCGTCCGGCCGCCCAGCATCACGGCGATCTCGGCCTCCAGATACTCCTTGCTGTAGTTGTACTTGTCGTCCATGGGGAGCTGCTGGGTGACGCCGAGGGCCATGCCGCGGGGCACGATGGAGACCTTGTGGATGGGGTCGGCCGCGGCGAGGTTGTAGGCCACCACGGCGTGTCCCGACTCGTGGGTGGCCACGACCTTCTTGTCCTCTTCGGAGAGGATCATGGACCGCCGCTCGGACCCCATGAGGACCTTGTCCTTGGCGAACTCGAAGTCCTCCATCTCGACGGCCTTGACGCCGCGCCGCGCGGCCCGGAGCGCCGCCTCGTTGGCGAGGTTGGCCAGGTCGGCGCCGGAGAAGCCCGGCGTGCCGCGGGCCACGAGAGAAAGTTCCACGTCGTCGGCGACCTTCAGACCCCGCACGTGCACCTCGAGGATCTCCTCGCGCCCGCGCAGATCGGGCCGCGGCACCACGATGCGCCGGTCGAAACGGCCCGGCCGCAGGAGGGCCTGGTCGAGCACGTCGGGCCGGTTGGTGGCGGCGATGATGATGACGCCCTCGTTGGCTTCGAAGCCGTCCATTTCCACGAGCAGCTGGTTGAGGGTCTGCTCCCGCTCCTCGTGGCCGCCGATGTTGCCCATCCCCCGGTTCCGCCCCACGGCGTCGATCTCGTCGATGAAGACGATGCAGGGGGAGTTTTTCTTGGCCTGCTCGAACATGTCGCGCACGCGGCTGGCGCCCACGCCCACGAAGAGCTCCACGAACTCGGAGCCGGAGATGGAGAAGAAGGGCACCCCCGCCTCGCCGGCGATGGCCTTGGCGAGGAGGGTCTTGCCCGTTCCGGGCGCCCCCATGAGCAGAACGCCCTTGGGGATCTTGCCGCCCAGCTTGGAGAACTTCTGGGGCTCCTTCAGGAACTCGATGATCTCGTAGAGCTCCTCCTTCACCTCTTCGATGCCCGCCACGTCCTTGAAGGTGATCTTGTTCTTGGCTTCGCCGACCATGCGGGCCTTGGACTTGCCGAAGCTGAAGGCCTTGTTCCCGCCGGACTGCATCTGGCGCATGAAGAAGATCCAGAAGCCGATCATCAGGACGATGGGCAGGATGTAGGCCAGGGCGAAAACGTACTGGCCGGAGTTCGGCTCCACCGACTTCACGTCCACGCCCTTGGCCACCATCTGGGGGGTGTAGTTCTGGAGGTCGGGCGGGAGGTTGGTGGTGTAGTGAGTGGCCCCGTCGATGGCCTCCTTGAGCTCCCCGTGCACGGCCGAGCCCTTGATGACGGCACTCACGATCTGCCCCTGCTGAACGAGCTGATCGAACTTGCTGAAGGGGAGGTCCGTTTCCTTGAGCGTAGCCTTTCTCAGGAGCCCGATGGAGACTGCGATGACGACGAAGATCAGGGCCCAGAGAATCAAATTCCGTAACTGCTGGTTCACTGCTGCTCCCTTCGGTCAGGCTGCCGGCCAAGGCATGGGAGGATCGAGGGAACGGGCACCGGCCGGAGCCTTCGACTCGAGACCTCGAACCCGCAGGCCGGGTCTCTAACCTATGATGCGGAACGCCCGCGGCGGTGACATCATTCCGGTTCCACCCAGGTGATGAAGGGGAGGTTCCGGAATCTCTCCTGGTAATCCAGGCCGTACCCCACCACGAACTTGTCCGGCACGGTGAATCCCCGGTAATGGACGGGCACCTCGATCCGCCGGGCCTCGGGCTTGTCCAGGAAGGCGGCGACCTTGAGGGAGGCGGGAGCCCGCTCGGCGTCCAGGTGCTTGAGGAGGTAGTCCAGGGTGATGCCCGTGTCCACGATGTCCTCGATGATCAACACGTGCCGGTCAGCCAGATCGAGGCTGGAGGTGAAGAGGATGGAAGCATGCTGTCCGTCCACCTGGCTCTTCATCTCGATGAGCGCGAGGCGGACGTCCCCCTGGATGTGCCGCATGAGGTCGGCGAGAAAGGGGATGGAGCCCTTGAGAATGGCGCAGAGGACGAGCGTTTTCCCCTCGTAGTCCCTTTGGACCTGGCGGGCCAGCTCCACCACCCGCTGCTGGATCTGTTGCTCCGTGAACAGAATGCCGTGGGCCAGCTTCATGGTCATGATCTCGTCCTGCCGGCGGGCAGTTCCCGCAGCCGGATCCCCGCCTTCTCTCGGACGCCAGCCCATCCCCCGGGGAGGGCCACCGTGGCTCCCGGGCGCGCATCCCGCAAGGCCCAGAGGGCCCGCAGATGGCGCTCGCCGATGCTGCGGAGATGTCCCCGCACCAGAGCCAGTCCCTGGCGCAGGAGTTCCAGCCCCTCGCCCCGAGGGAGAGCGGCCAGTGCATCACACCGGTAATATAAGGTACCCGCGCTCAAATCCGCAAATTCCAAGGGATTCGCCCGGGGTCCCGCCTCGGCGGCGAGCCGGGCCAGGGCCGACAGCCGGCGGGTGAATCCCGGCATGGAGGCTTCCAGGATGGGCATGACGTCCAGCCTGAGACGATTGCGCAGAAACCGCCGGTCCCTGTTGGAGGAGTCCTCGATGTAGCCCAGCCCGCACGCGGTGGCGGCCTCCCGCAGCTCGGGGCCGGAAAATTCCAGGACGGGCCGCAGGACCCTGCCCGCCACGGGGCGGATGGCCGCCAGGCCCTGAAGGCCGGTGCCGCGGTGAATCCTGAGCAGAACGGTCTCGGCTTGGTCGTCCCTGCTGTGGGCCGTGGCCAGCCAATCCCAGCGTCCCCTTTCTCGCAGCGATTCCAGGGCCGCGTAGCGGCCCTCGCGGGCCCACTCTTCCCAGCTCTGGGCGGGGGCGGGCTTGCCGCGAAGGGTGAGGGAGTCGCAGGGGAGGCCCAGGGTCTCCGCCAGGCGGTGCACGAACTCCTGATCGCGGTCCGCCTCCCCTGCCCTGAGATTGTGGTGGACGTGGGCCAGGCCCAACGCGAGGTCGGGCCGTGGACGGGCCGAGAGGAACAGGGCGAGCATCCCCACCGAGTCCCCGCCGCCCGAGACGGCCAGGAGCATGCGCTGGCCGCCCGCCAGCCCAAGTTCCTTGAGGTCGTGCCTGAAGCGCTTGAGGAGAGGATGGTGGCGGTGCAGGGACTTGAACCCCGGACACAACGGATATGAGCCGTTTGCTCTAACCACCTGAGCTACACCGCCCCAGCCCGGAAGTATACGGAAGGGGGCGATCTCCTGTCAATTCGGTGTCTGCCGGCGTGGCTAGGAGCGCGCGAGGAGGCATAGCGTCTCGACGGAGTACGTTTGGGGGAAGAGGTCCCAGGCTTGCATGCGCAGCGGCCTGTAGCCCGACTCCCCCAGGATCTCCAGGTCGCGCTCCAGGGCGGGCAGATTGCAGGAGACGTACAGGATGCGCTTGGGAGTCAGATGGACGAGGGTCTCCAGGACGTCCCTGGCGCCCGTGCGGGGCGGGTCCAGTAGGACCGCGTCGAAGCTCTCGCTCGCGGCGGCCATCTTGGCGACCCACGGGGCCGCTTCCCCCAGGACGTGGCGAAGGTTCAGGAGGCCGTTGATCCGCGCGTTCTCCTTCGCATCCTCATGGGCAGTGGGGCCGGATTCGACGGCCACGACCTCGCGGCAGACCGAGGCCAGGGGCACGGAGAAGTTCCCGATGCCGGAGTAGAGATCCAAGAGGCGCTCGTGGCGGGCTAGGCCGAGCCACTCGCGCACCGTTCCGACCAGTTTCCGGTTCATGGGGTAGTGGGCCTGCGTGAAGGAGCGCACGTCGGCCTGCATCCGAAGGTCGGGAGCGCCGGCCTCGGCTCCCGGCAGGGTGTATCGGGTCCAGGGCCTGCCCCATCGCGCCAGGATGCGTCCCGGCTCGCGGACCGGCGTCACCAGTCCCCCTCCCAATCCCGCGGACTCCCCCAGCCTGGCCAGGGCCGCCCCCTCTTCCTCGGATGCCCCCTCGCGCAGGTGGAGGTGGGCGGCGTAGTGCGCCCCGTCTTCGTCCCTGTCCAGCGTCAGCCTTTCCAGCGCCTCTGCCCGAGGCCCTTCGCGGAGGACGGAGCGGAGGTTCTGGTAGAAGATGTTGTAGGCACGGTCGAAGAGCAGGCAGAAGTCCAGGTTAACCACATGGTGGCTGCCCTCCTGGTAGAAGCCTATGCGGAGGGTGTCACCGGAGAGGTGGACGTGGAAGTCGCCCTTGTGGCGGTAGCCCCGATCTGGTTCGGCCCCGACGATGGCCTCAGGTCCACCCTCGGGGAGGTAGCGGCGGAGGATGGAGCGCAGGAGGAGCTCCTTTTCCCGCAGTTGCCGGGCGTAGGCCGTGCTCAACCACTGGCAGCCGCCGCAGTGACTGAAGAATTTGCACTTCGGTTCCACCCGGTCGGGTCCGGGGGCCAGGACGGCCCGGATGTGGCCCTCCGCGTAGCGGGATTTGATGCGGTCCAGACCCACCAGGAGCTTGTCACCAGGTACGGCCTTGGAGACGAAGATGATCTTGCCCTCGTGCCTGGCCAGGCCTCGGCCTCCCCAGGTCAGGGCCTCGATCTCCACCGTCACCGTTGGCTCCCCGTGGGGTAACTGCTTTCGGCGGGGAGAGTGCGGGGGGGCCTTCGCTTTAGGATGAGGGCGAGCGTATCGCATTACAGGTTACCTTACCATGGTCCTCAGGACGAGCGAAAGCCAAAGCGCACGGGGAAAAGGGAGGGGCCCCCCGGTCGTCTTGAAACGGACCGGGGGGACTATAAAAGAGGAGGGATTAGGCTTAGGTGGGTAGAGTAGTAAGGCGGGAAACCGTCGAAACGGTCTGTATACGAGGGTAAGATACAGTCAGGTGGGATTTATTCATGATTCGAACCTCCAGGAGCTCCTGCCTCGGACGGCGCGGCGGGCTTCTTCTCGGAGGCTACGCTCCCACTGGGGCGATGAGCGTAATCCGTCGTGTAGAATCCAGGGCCCTTGAATTGGAGGGCCGGGACGGAGAACATCTTGTGCACTGAACCCCCGCACTGGGGACACACCGTAAGAAGCGGGTCCGACAGGCGCTGAAGGCGTTCAAAGCGCTGGTTGCATTTGTCGCAGTGGTACTCGTAAATTGGCATATCTCTCATCCTTCCTTGCTGATGCCGGAGCCAATAGTAATCCACGGAAGCCCCCTTGTCAAGTCTAGGGAGACGAGTGTGTACTGGGTTCACGAAGTGGCGCCATTCTCACCTGCCGCCTCGGTGCTCAAGTCCTTAGTGGCCATTTGATGCTTGAGTTGCGCGTCGTGAAGGGGTGCTAACCTCGTTACCGGAAGGCCCGACCTCGGGGCCCGGAACAGACCCTTTTGCAGGCCTCCGGCGGGGGCGCGTATACTCACCCCTTGGCTGAAGGAGAGGACATGGAAGAGGCCGTAAGAGCGATCCTGGCGGCCCTGGGTGAGGACCCGGGGCGGGAAGGTCTCCGCCGGACCCCGGCCCGGGTTTCAGAATCCCTGCTGGATCTGACCCGGGGCTACCGCGAGTCCATCGAGGAGATCCTCGAGAACGCCGCATTTCCGGATCCTTCTCAGGCCCTTGTCCTGGTGAAGGACATCCCCTTCTACAGCCTGTGCGAGCACCACCTGCTGCCCTTCTTCGGCAGGGCGCACGTGGCCTACATACCCGATGGACGCCTCATGGGACTCTCCAAGGTTCCCAGGATCCTGGAGCACTTCGCGCGCCGGCTGCAGGTTCAGGAGAGACTCACGGAGCAGGTGGCCGACACCATCGCCCACGCCCTCAAACCCAGGGGATTGGGGGTGGTCCTGGAGGCTACCCATCTCTGCATGGTCATGCGCGGCGTACAGAAGGAGGGGAGCCAGGCCACCACCTCTGCGCTTCGTGGGACCTTCCTGTCCGATCCGAGGGCGCGCGCCGAATTCCTCTCGCTCATAGGATGTCGTACCGGCGCTCGCTGAGGGTGGCGGGACCGACCCTGCCGGTCAGCCACCCGACCGGATGATCTGGGCTCCCTTCGGGGGTGTGAAGGTGAAGAGGTCGGGGGAGAGGTGCCCGGGTGTCCGGATGCCGGTCAGCCGCAGGTCCACTTGGTTGCCCAGGGAGTCCGTGTAGCTGACCTCGCTGATCTGCTTTCCGTCCCTGTCCACCCGCACCTCAAGGTTGCGCACCCCCTCCGCATCGGAGGCGAGGCCGAGGCGGAGAACCACCGTGTCCCCGTCGCGGCTGGCTCCCATGCAGAGCAGGTCCTTTCCGGGCTCAACGTCCCCGGAGAGGAGCCTGATGGCGAGAGGGGCGTTCGGACCCTTCCCCAGGGGCTGGATGAACACCTGGTTCTCCGAAGGCAGGTAGAGGTAGCTCTCTGTGCCGTCCGCCACCGCCAGCTTGCCCGGGGGCGTCGTGTAGTCCCAGCGCATGCGTCCCCCCTTCTCGATGTAGAGGGTCCCCTCGTCCACCTCATTCTGGCCCAGCGCCGGAGCGTGAAGCGTGTGGATGAAATGGGCCTCCAGGGTCGTGAAGTGCCGGTAGCTCTCCGCGAGCTTGGCGAAGGTCCTGGCACAGAGGCCGTCGTCAGGCTTCTCCTGGGCGAGTCCATACAGGGGTGCGAGAGAGAGGAGCGCGAGCAAGGCAACAAGTCTGATCCGATGCATTCGACCTCCCGCAGATGGGCCGGTGAAACGTGAGGACCGGGTGTGAAAGCCGCTGGCGGTCACGGGGTGGAAAGGGAGGAGGAGGCCTCGGTGTCGCCCCACCGTGCCACGATCCAAAGGACGTACCCCTGAGTGGCTCCGGCGACATCCCTCGTCAGATAAAAGGGAACGGGCTGGTCGGGCAGGAGGCTCTTCTCCGCCGAAATATCCACCGGAGGAAGCGGCTGGTGGGTGGTCGGCGATAGCATCTGGCCGACGACCTGCACCTTGAGATCCAGATGGTTGTCCCTGATGGACAAGGGGGACAGCGTCAGGTGATAGAACTCCTTGTCCCAGACCAGTTTTCTGGGTGGGTTGGGGGTCTCCTTCTTGCCCCCCTGGTCGGTTTTCTCCTTTCCGGTCTTCTCCTTTCGGGTCTTGGAGGATTTTTTCTCTTCCAGAGGAATGGTGAAGCCCTCGCCCGCCTGGATGACGGGGGTTCCCTTGCTGAAATCCAGCTCCTTGAGATGCTGGGTGGAGATCTGATCGGGGCCGGATGGCTCGCCCTCCACCCACCGGGGAACGCTCCGCTGGTAGTCGTGGCCCACCGCCTTCCCTTCCAAGGACTGGAGCTGGAGGGTTTCGATCTCGGAGCGTTGGGCCCCGGTCCACTGCTCCACGCGGACCAGGAACAGGATGGGGGGAAATTTGGAGCCCGCCTCGGTGGCGGATGGGTCCGCGAGAGCGGCTTGAACGGCCATGACGACCTGGGTACCCGTTCTCGGGTCCGCAAAAAGCTCCATCAATTGCTCGCCCGGCGTCGCGAAGGCGACGTCTTTGGCGCGGGTGGTGGGATTACCCCCCTGGGGGTTCACGTCGGAGAGAATCACGCAGTGAAGGCGGCCGCTCTCGTCCAGAACGGGCGTGAGCGAAAGCTTGAGCGCCAAAGAAGTGGAGACGTCGCGGGTCTGGTTGGTGATGGTCAGCAGCCTGTCGAGCTGGCCCGCCTTGCCCAGCGGAAGGGTGGAGGAGAATGTCCCGATGGTCTGAGTAGCCTGGTGCGAACCCGTGGTGAGCAGCCGGAAGGTCACCTGACAGAATCGCGGCGGCTGGGCGGGGGGCGCCAGGGGAGGCCCGCCGGCCAAGGTGGCCGCCGCCAAGCCGATGCCGAGGCCCGCGCCCATGAGAATTCGCCTCATGAGCCTAAGCATAGGAGGGACGAGAAAGGAGGTCAAGCGCGCCCAAAGCTCGTACCGCCGGGACAAATGGGGGGGCATATCACACGGCAACCGCCCCTGTGGTATACTCACACCATGGCCAGAACTCGCAAGCTGTGGTTCAAGGTCGGGGACACCATCGTCTATCCCGGATACGGCGTGGGCCTGGTTCAGGATATCCGAGAGCGTCAGATGGGCGATACCCAGCGCGTGTTCTGCGTGCTCCTCTTCAAGGACAGCACGGGCGAGTCCAAGGTGCTCATTCCCCTCGACAACATCGAAGAGGTCGGACTCAGGCCCCTCTCCACGAAGCGGGGGGTCGAGGAGGCGCTGACCTATCTGGGAGAGGGCGAGCCGGAGATCCTGCCCTCCTGGAAGGACCGGTTTGCCCAACACGGCAGCATGCTGGCTTCGGGTGACCTCATGTCCGTGGTCCGGGTCCTCAAGGCCCTCTGGATCCTGAACAACAAGAAGCCCCTCTCCTTCCGGGAGAAGAAGATGTACCAGAAGGCGCTCGGACTGATCGTGGCCGAGGCCTGCGAAGTCAAGGTGACCTCGAGGGAGACGATGGAGCAGGAAATCCTCCGCCGCCTCTCGCCGGCGCCCTAGGGGCGGAGCCCCTTAGGAAGTGTTGTGTCCCGGGAAGAGGCCACTGCAAACGCGAGACGGGGACACAACACTAGCCCCGGCCCGCATTACTGCAATTTCGCAACACGCCAGCCAAACTCCGGTCATCCTTCCCGCCTAACCTGGAACTGGAAGCGGTCCTTGCACCGAGGGTCGTTCCGATGACGAAGGAGGACTGGATGAAGAAGCTTTTGCTGACTGCAGGTATCGTGGCCCTGGTGGGCGTGGGCGCCATGGCCCAGGGCCCCAAGGTCATCAATGGGGCGGGATCGACCTTCGCCTACCCTCTCTATTCCCAGTGGGCCTATGAGTACAAGGCCCAGGGGGGGGCGGGCCTGAATTACCAGTCCATCGGATCGGGCGGGGGCATCCAGCAGATCAACAACCGCACCGTCGATTTCGGCGCCTCCGATGCTCCCCTCTCCGGGGCCGATCTGGGAAAGCATGACCAGGTCCAGTTCCCCACCGCCATGGGGGGAGTGGCCATCATGGTGAACATCCGGGGGATCGGCACGGACCAGCTCAAGCTCTCGGGGCCCGTCCTGGCGGACATCTACCTCGGCACCATCACCAAGTGGAACGATCCGCGCATCGCCTCCCTGAACAAGGGCCTCAAGCTGCCCGACGAGGACATCACCGTGGTGCACCGGGCGGATGGCTCGGGCACCACCTGGATCTTCACCAACTACCTCTGCAAGGTCTCCAAGCCCTGGCAGGAGAAGGTGGGCTACTCCACCGCCGTCAACTGGCCCGTCGGCGTGGGCGGCAAGGGCAGCGAGGGCGTCACCTCGTACGTGAAACAGGTGGACGGCGGCATCGGCTACGTGGAGTACTCCTACGCCAAGCAAAATCACCTCACGACGGTGGAGCTCAAGAACAAGGCGGGCTTTTTCGTGAACCCCACCATGGCCGCCTTCCAGGCGGCGGCGGCCAATGCCGACTGGGCCCACTCGGACCACTTCGGCGTGGTCCTCACGGACCAGCCGGGCAAGGACACCTGGCCCATCGCCGGAGCCACCTTCATCATTCTCTACGCGAAGCAGACCGAGCCCGCCACGGGCCAAGCGATTCTCAAGTTCTTCGACTGGGGCTTCCGCAAGGGCAGCACGATGGCCGCGGGCCTGGACTACATCCCGCTCCCCATGAACGTGGTCGATATGATCGAGGCCATGTGGGCGAAGGATGTCACGGGTGGCGGGAAGGCTCTCTGGAACGCCGGCATGCAGGTGAAGTAATTGTCCGACCTTTGATCTTGGCGCGGAAGAAGGGCCGGGATTTCCCGGCCCTTGTCTTTTGACCGGGAGGAGCAGAAGGCGAGGGGGCATGCCCCTGGCCTTTCGGAGGCAGCCTCTCTCCCTGTCTTTGTGCCTCTCCGTTTCCCCGGCTCTAGTTACTCACTCCCACTCGATGGTTCCGGGGGGTTTGGTGGTCACATCCAGGGCCACTCCCGATACTCCGGGCAGAGCCATGATGGCCCCGCACAGGTCGTCGAGAAGCGGGGCGGGGAGGAGGGCCGGCCGGGCGGTCATGGCCCGTTCGGACAGGACGGGCCTGATCACCACGAATTCCCTCCCCCGGCCGTCCAGCTCCAGGGGAACCAGGACGATGGGGCACTGCCACACGGTGCGGTAGAGGCCGTGCCGCCTCAGCCCCTCCATCACGATGGCGTCGGCTTCCCGCAGGAGGTCCAGCCGTTCCCGGGTGACCGTCCCAGCCAGAGGCTTGGCGGCCTCGAACCCGTTCCCGGAGAGGTCCACTACGCAGCGGTTGACGCCTGGTACCTCCTGGTAGAGCCTGGCGGCGAGGGTCTGCGCGCGGGGCAGGAGCTCCGGTCCCCAGAGCATCACCGGCTGTTCGTAGGCGCGCAGGTCGGCCTTGACCCCTACGGAGCGCACGGGGAGGATGGCGGCGCCCACGCCGGTCTGGGCCGCGAGCCGAGCCAGCGTCTCCTCGGCGCCGGGCGTGGGATCGGGGGCCCTGCCATCGGAGCAGAGCAGCCGGATTCCGAGTCCCGGACCTGGGAAGGGGTGCCGCCAGACCAGCTCCTCGGGCAGGCCGAGGGCCTCGCCCAGTTCCCGGACTTCCACCTTGTAGAGCTCGCGCAGCGGTTCGATGACCTGGCCCCTGGCGATCAGGTCCTCCACCGCCGGTACGCGGTTGTGGTGCGTCTTGATCACGTCGGCGCGCTTGGTCCCGCCCGTCTCAATGGTGTCGGGATAGATGGTCCCCTGGGCCAGGAGGCAGTCCCTAAGGTCTAGCCGGGAGGCCTCCGCCTGAAACACCTCCAGGAAGGTGTCGCCGATGATCCGGCGCTTGCGTTCGGGTTCCAGCACGCCCGCGAGGGCGGAGAGGAATCGCTCCGAGGCGTCCACGAAATGGAGATTCCGGTCCAACCCGTGCCGGCGGAAGGCCCCAAGAACCTCGGAGCTCTCGTTCTTTCGCAGCAGGCCGTTGTCGATGTGGAGCAGGTGGACCCGCTCGGGCCCCAGCGCCTCCCCGAGCAGCACCGCGCAGACGGTCGAATCCACTCCGCCCGAGGCCAGCAGAAACACGGGCCGGCCGTGCGCCTGCTCGCGGATGCGCGCCTCCTCCTCCCGGGAGAAGAGATCCATGGTCCAATCGGGCCGGCAGCCGCAGATGTCCAGCACGAAATTCCTCAGCATCTCCTCGCCGTGGAGCGTGTCGTCCACCTCGGGGTGGAACTGGAAACCGTAGCGTCGGAGCCCCTGGTGGGCGATGGCGGCGTTGCGGTGGGCCGGTCCCCGTTCGGACGATGAGACGCCGATCTCCTCGAACCCCTCGGGCAGAGCCGTCACCGAATCGCCGTGACTCATCCAGACCGTCTCTTCGGAAGCGAGGCCGCGGAAGATGGGACTGGAGCCCCGCAAGGTCAGGACCGCCGGCCCATATTCGCGCTGGGTGTGCTCCACGCGCCCGCCGTAGTGCTTGGCGATCTCCTGGTGGCCGAAGCAGAACCCCAGGATGGGCACGTGCAGGTCGTAGATGCGGCTGTCGTAGGCGCTGTCTTCGTCGTAGGCCGACAGGGAGGGACTTCCGGAGAGGATGATCCCCTTGAACTGGGCGAAGCGCTCGACGGGGTCCTCGGGCTGGAGTATCTCCGCCAGAACGTTCAGGCGCCGGACCTTGGTGGCGATGAGGTGGGCGTACTGCCCGCCGAAATCCACGATGGCGATCTTGTCGTGAGCGTCCATGCTCCCTCCCGTTCATCCCGACGCGTCGCGCGGCCGAAGCGGCGATTGTCCCATGGCGCCCGTCGGTCTTCAATCCTGGGCGGCGTCCTGGCCGCCTCGAAGGGGGCCAAGGCCGCGGGGTCGCGCGAGGCTGCACTCCCCCAGAGGCGGGCCTCGGCCGGTCCCCCTCTGCGCTCGCGGAAGAGGTCCTTGGCCGCGCCGAGGCCTAGGATCGGTGCCTGGCCACCTCGAACAGGGCCAGGGCCGCGGCGACGGAGGCGTTGAGGGAGTCCAGCCGGCCGCGCATGGGGATCCTCACGGAGGCGTCGCAGCGGGACCGGACCAGCCGTCCCACGCCCTCTCCCTCCTCGCCCACCACCAGCGCCAGGGGGCGATTCCACGGGAGGTCGGCGCTCCAGAGGGGCGATCCCTCCATGTCCAGGGCGAGCCGAAAGTAGCCCCTGTCGCCCGCCTGTTCGAGGACCATGGACTGGTTGGGCACGAGGGCCACGTTCAGGTGCTCCACGGCGCCCGCGGAGGCCTTGGCCACCACGGGCGTGATCTGGGCCGCGTGGTGCTTCCGGAGGGTCACGCCGGTGACGCCCGCGCAGTAGGCGCTGCGCAGGATGGCCCCCACGTTGTGCGGATCGGTCAGGTTATCCAGGAGGAGCAGGAAGGCCCCCGGCACCTCCAGCAGGTCCTCCGCGTCGGCGTAGGGGTAAGGGTCCACCTCGGCCAAGACCCCCTGATGGTTCGGATTGTCGGCCATGCGGCTCAGCCTCTCGCGCGGGAGCGTTTCGCAGGCGACGGGGAGGGGAACGCCCGATCGGCGCTCCAGCTCCGCCGCGCGGTCCGCGCTGGAGACCCAGAGGCGCCGGATGGCCCGACGGCCAGCGCGCAGGCACTCGACAACGGGATTCACGCCAAAGAGCTTGTCCATGTCAGCCTTCCGGAAGGAGCTCGAGGGCCGAGCGGAGCGCCAGGAGGGTCATGGGGGCCGTGTGGGGCGGTGGGAGTGCGGGACGCCCCATGGCGGCCAGGGGAACGTAGGCCACCTGGCCCTTGGTGTTCTTCTTGTCGTGGGCCGCGGCCTCGAAGACCGCCGCGGAATCGGCGCTGTGCCACAGGGGCGGGAAGCGGTAGGAGCGAACGGCCTGCAGGAGGACCTCCAGGTCCGTTCGGGGGAGGTAGCCCTGGACGACCGCGCAGGCTCCCTCCCAGCAGAGGCCGGCCGCGACGGCGGAGCCGTGGCTGACCCTATAGCCGCTCAGGAGCTCGATGGCGTGGCCGAGGGTGTGGCCGAGGTTCAGAATGTTCCGCCGGCCGGTCCGCTCCGTGGGGTCCTCGTCCACGACGCGGCACTTCAGGGCGCTGGAGGTGGCCACGAGGTGAAGGAGCGCCTCACGGTCCCGGCGCAGGCCCTCGGGAGAGCGCTCGGCCATCCAGGCGAGGAGGTCGGCATCGAGGCCCGCGCCGTGCTTGAGGCACTCCGCCAGGCCCGACCGGAACTCGCGGGGCGGGAGCGTGTCCAGAAGGTCGAGGGCGCCCAGGACCGCCATGGGCGGGTGGAACAAACCCACCAGGTTTTTGCCCGCCGGAGTGTTGACGGCGGTCTTGCCGCCGATGGAGGCGTCCACCAGGGCGAGCAGGGTCGTCGGGAGGTTGATGTAGGGCACGCCGCGCATCAGGGTGCCGGCGGTGAATCCCGTCAGGTCGCTCACCAAACCGCCGCCCACCGCCACCAGCACGGCGTCCCGTCCGGCGCCCGCCCGCAAGAGGGAATCCTCCAGCCTCTCCTTGGTGCCTCTGTTCTTGCGTCTCTCGCCGCCCGCGAAGGTCACCAGGGGCGCCTGGTCGAGTGACTCGGAGAGCAGGCCGAGGATCGGAGCCAGGATCTTGGAGAGCCTGGCCTCCGTGCAGAGAAACGGCCGTCGCCCGCCGGCGAAGCGGCGCAGCTCGGGGAGAATGGGGGCCACACTCGGGGAGAGCAACACCGGATGGAGAGTGGAGGGGATGCGGATGAAGGGCCTTTGGGACAAGGCAGAGGGGGAAGATCCGGGGTCCCGCCCGAAGACGGGACCCCGGAGGAAAGTTACATCTTCACGAAGATGATGACCATCGTGTAGAGGGCCAGCGACTCGATGAAGGCCAGACCGATGATCATCATGATCTGCAGCTTGTCGGCCATGCCCGGGTTCCGGGCGGCGCCCTCGCAGGCGGCCGAGATGGCCTTGCCCTGAGCCAGGCCGCAGATGGCGGAGGCAAAAGCCATCGAGAATCCGGCGGCCAGCACGCCGAAAGCATCCTTGCCGAGGCCGGCGGCGGTGCCCGGCTCCTGGGCGAAGACGGGGGCGGCCAGCATCAGCATCAAAGACCCCAAGAGAATCATCCAAGCCTTTTTCCTGTTCACGGAGCTCCTCCTTTCGAACCTTCCTAACCTAGTGGTGCTCAACCGCCCCCGCGATATAGATCATGGAGAGCAAGACAAAGACCAGCGTCTGGACGAAGGCCACGAAGATGCCCAGCAGGATGAAGGGAACCGGAACCGCGAAGGGTACGAGGTGCAGAAAGACGCCCCCCACCTGGTGATCACCGAAGATGTTGCCGAAGAGACGGATGCCGAGAGACATGGGCCTAGCCACGTGACTCACGATTTCGATGGGGAAGAAGAGCGGGGCCATCAGCAGGATGGGGCCCATGAAATGCTTCACGTACCCGATGCCGTGAGCCTTGAGGCCGTAGAAGTTGTAGACGCAGAAAGAGGAGAGGCCCAGCGAGAGGGTCACGACGATGTTGCCCGTGGGCGGCATAAAACCTGGGATCAGGCCGCTGAGGTTGGAGACGAGGATCAGGACCGTGAAGGTGCCCATGGGCGCCATGTACTGGCGGCCGTGGGGCCCGAGGATGTCGTCCAGAAACTTGCCCACCGCCTCCACGACCAGCTCCAGGATCTGCTGCACCACGCCCGGCCGTTCCACGGACAGGCGGCGGGTCGCCAGATAGAAGAAGAGCAGGGTGCCCACCATGATCAGCGTGAGCATGACGAAATAGTCGGGCACTTCCTTGTGGACAAGAGCGTCCACCAGCATCGTGACGAGGGAATTCAGCTCGTGCATCATCCGCCTCTTGCAGGCAAAGCTCCGGCCGCTGCCAGAAGCATTAGGGCCCCCCCTATCCCCAGGATGACACCCAGAGACTCCCGAGGTAGGAACCTTAGAATACCATACAGGGCGAGGAGGAGCAAGATGGTGCGGAAGGCCAGCCCCGCCAGGAAGAAACCCGCCGCCGTTCGTTTTAGGGAGCTTCCGCCGAGGGCCTTCTCGATCCCCAGCGACATCCAGAGAAAGTCGGCGCAAACCAGGACGAAGGTGAGAACGAAGGCCAGCGCGCTCCGCGGGCCCGCGAGGGTCCCCAGGAGAGCGGCCCCCGCGAGGCCGCCCGGTGCGGCCAGGGTCACGAAGCGCCGGCGGAACTCAGGGACGGTCATCGTCTCCACCCGGCCGGCCTCCGTGCCCGAATACTCCTAGCATTCGGAACAGGTACCAGAAGGCGCCCGCCAACCCCAGAAGGAAGCCGAGCATGGTCCCGTACGGACTCGTACCCAACCAGCGATCGGCGAGGTAGCCCAGGCCCGTTCCCACGCCGATGGTTCCGGGGAAGACGTAGACCAGGTCGAGGTAGACGCCAAGGCGGCGCCAGGGCGTGACCATGAGGCCCCGTCAGCGTCCCAGCAGAACAGCCTGCGACGCCCAATGGAGGAAAGGCTGTCCGTATAGTCCTATGACCAGCACCGCGGCCCCGCACAGGGCGAGGGACCAGCCGAGCGGCCGACCAGCGGAGGGTGCCGGCAGATTTGGGGCGCCCTCCTTCAGGAACATGTGGTAGACGACCCTGAAGTAGTAGTAGAGGGAGATGACGCTCGTCACGGCCAGCACCACCGCCAGGAGGTAGAGGTGCGCGTCCAGGGCCGAGTAGAAGATCATCAGCTTGCCGAGAAAGCCGGCCATGGGCGGGATGCCCCCGAGGGAGAGGAGGAAGAAGATCATCAGGACGGCCATGAGCGGGCTGCGCTGGATGAGGCCGTCGAAATCGTCCATCTGATCGCCCGCCGAGCCCTCCCGTTGCAGGTAGAGCACGAGGCCGAAGGCGCCGAGATTCATGAACGCGTAGACCAGCAGGTAGAAGGCCACGGCCGCGATGCCCTGGTTGTTCTGGCTCCTCCCGGCCGCCACGAGGCCCACGAGGGCGTACCCGGCGTGGGCGATGGAAGAGTAGGCCAGCATGCGCTTCACGTTGTTCTGGAGCATGGCGGCGATGTTGCCCCAGGCCATGGTGAGGATGGCCACCAGGCTCAGGAGGCCCGTCCACATGGGGGCGAGGGGAAGAAAGCCCGCAACGAAAATCCGGAGCAGCAGGGCGAAGGCGGCCGCCTTGGGGGCCACGCTCATGAAG
>JAJYCJ010000143.1 GCA_021778515.1 Acidobacteriota bacterium | reverse complement strand
TCGGCAGGCTTGGCCTGCGAATCGGAGAGAGAAGCCCTTGGCCCTCCCCGTCCAAGAGACAAAGCCCTTCCCCCGTACACCCGAAACCCGGCCGAAGCCTCCCGCGGTTCAATCGCGGAATCTGGGTTCCCCGTTGACGGGTGTACCATGGGGGCAGGCTGATGGACCGAGGAGAGTAGGCGCCTGCATAACCCGGAGGGCTCTCGTGACGCGCCAGGAGCTTCTTGAGGTGCTGGGGCTGGCCCACCTGGCCGACCGCCCGGATGAACTCTTCTTCTGCCTCGAAGAGGCGGCCGCGCGCGGCGAGGGTCCGCCACCTGCCCTTGACCCCGATACCGCCTTCCGTGTGCGGCTCGGCCTCTATGTTCTGGGGAATCTACCGAAGCCGACGCCGCGGCCAACGCGGCAAGAAATCCCGCCGGACAGCCCGTACTACCCGAGGCCGGGGGAGAACATCCAACAGTACCTCCAGCGGGTGCCGGGGCCGGTGAAAATCCTTCGGGTGTTCGACCCGGAGCCCCAGGAGCAGGAGGACCCGTTCCGAGGCTGCGAACAGCGGCACAGGGACCGGGCGAAGCGGATAGGCATGGAGCTAGGGCTCAAGTAGGAGCCCCCGTGCCAGGCAACCACAACTCCCCCCCCGATTCGTAGGGGCGGCGGCGCCCTCCTGGCGGAGCGGAGGGGGTTAATGGGGGCAAATGTCCCGGCGGCAACATATTGAGATGGCGAATCACAAACGCTAGCCCTGCCGACCCGTCCCCCGGGGGATGGGGGCTAGCCCTCTGAGGCTTGCTTTCACTAGAGGCATAGCACCGGCTCCCGACAATCGAGGGCCGGGAATCCGCCCTGGTTGCCGGATGTCTCGCTGCCGCAGAAGAGTCTCCTGCGAGCCGCCCATTTGGACCGAAACTTAGCCCCTTGGGGAATAGGATGGGAATGCAACGGAAAGGCCGCCTTTCGGCGGCCCCGTAAGTCCCTGATTTTATTGGCTCCCCGGGAGGGATTTGAACCCCCGACCTAGTGATTAACAGTCACCCGCTCTGACCAGCTGAGCTACCGGGGAGCAGAGCGGAGCCAAGTGTACCCAATCCCGCCCTTCCGGTCAAGGGCGCTGGGCCTAGCTCTCCTTGCGCTTGCTCGGTTTTCGCTTCTTCAGGCTCTCGATGTATTCCCCGGCGTGATCCTTGGCTCCGAGGCCGAAGGCCAGGGCCAGCCCCAGTCCGACGGTGCCCAGCAGAATGGTGAAGGCATTGACGACGATGGAGTGGGCGATCTTGAGCTGGTCGAAGGCCATGAAGAAGGCGAAGACGATGATGGCGTAGCGGATGACGAGGCCCACGATATCGCCCTCGAAGCTCCTGTCGCTGGCGAATCCGCGCTGGGCCATCTCGCCGACCACCCTGGCCAGATAGAAGCCCAGTCCGAGCACGACGAAGGCCACCAGGACGTTGGGCAGGTACAGGATGAGGCGGTCCACGGCGTCGGCGATGAGCGGGAGGTGCATCAGCCGGAACCCCTCCATCAGGAAAACCAGTACGACCACGGCCATGATGATGTTGCCACCGACGCGGGAGAGCGAGTAGGTCGGCCGGCCGGAGTCATCGGCCTTCCCCTCCATGCGCTCCAGCCCCAGGCGGCTCAGGAGGACGTCGAATCCCACGTCCTGGAGGATCTGGGCGACGAAATCCCCCAGATAGCGGCCGGCGATGAGGCCGACGATCATCAGGATAAAGGCCGCCAGGATTCCCGGCACCGACGCGGCGACGCCGTTCATCATGGTGCCGAATGCGCCCGTGATGACGGGCAGGTCCAGGATGTTGAAGGTCACGCCGAGGACGGGGACCATGATCACCAGAAAGACCATGGTGCCCAGGATTCTGGCGATGTTGAGGGATTTCAGGACCGTCTCGAAGCGCATCCCCTCCACGAACCGGTTGACCCCCGCGGCCAGCGCGAAATTGGTGGTGATCCGTTCGGCCAGCCGGGCCAGGAAGTAGCCCAGCACCAGCACCACCCCGGCCGAGAGCAGGTTCGGGACGTAGGTGAAGACCTTCGTGAACATCCCCTTGAGGGGATCCACGAGGGCCTCAAGATCGAGGCTCTCGAGGAACGCCAGGAGCGAGAACATGATGATGAAGTAGAAGACGAAGTTGCCGAAGGACTCGGTGACGTCGCGTTTCTCGCGCTTCTCGGCCCCCTCCTCCACGGCGAGGGCCTTATCCAGCCTCTCTCCCAGCTCCAGCTTGCGCATCCCCTTCATGACCAGGAATTTCGCCACGAGCGCGACGATCCAGCCCCCCACCAGCACGAGGGTGGCCTTGAGGATCTTGGGGACGGCGAGCGTCAGCTTGCCCAGGATGTTCTCCTGAAGGACCGAGCGGATCGCCTGATCCCCCAGTACCTCGAGGGCGATGATCACCACGATCAGAAGGAGGATGTAGTAGACCACCGTCTCCACCACCGAGGCCAACCGCCGTTTCGGCCGGTCTCCGGCCTCGGTGAGGGCATCCAGGCCCAGCATCCGGCCCAGCCGCTGGTCAAAATCTTCGGTGATCAGGATCTGCCGTACGATCCGGGCGACGATCTTGGAGATGAACCAACCCAGGATGAGGATCAGGATGGCCAGGAAGAACTTTACGACCCAGGCTGCCCCCGCTCCGAGGAACCCCACCATGTTCTGGGTGACGGTTTCCATAGACTTCCTCCTTCAGATCCTCTGCCGAAATCCGTGCGAGCAGCCGCTTCGAACCGAGGCCCGGACGCCACCTCTGTCCCTTCGTGACAACCTGCGGGCCCGGGGCCGGCCGCCTCTGTCCACCGAAGGCCGCCGCCCGGCCCATAACCGCCGCTGCGCCCCTTCGTTGACTACGTGCCGAGCCGCGTCTATGCTACAGTCCGGAGAGGAGAATTGCAAGGGTGAATCGCTCACGAGCCAGACGCCGCGCCCCTTTCCACGGTTGGCGTTCCCCCTTCGGTTGTCTCCTCCGGAGGGAGGAGGCCCGTGGGTAGGCGCAAGCTGGTCCAGGGGATCCTCGGAGCCCTGTTCGTCCTCTTCCTCCTGGTCCTCGTCCTCAAGTTCAAACCCCAGCAGGAGATGCCGGCGCCCGCGCCGCCGCCCGAGGGCGTCCGGGGCGTGGAGGGCAGCCTCAGCGCCACGGGATTCCGCTTCGTCGAGGAGAACGGGAGCAGCGTGGCCTACGACCTCACCGCCAAGCGGGTGACCGAGGCCAAGGACGGCGGCAAGATGCTGGAGGACCCCGTGATCGTTTTCCCCGGGCAGGGGAAGGCCACCGGCCGGAAGGGGAGCTTCGACCCGGCGGCGAAGACCTGCCGGATCTGGGACGACGCCAGGCTGGACCACGCGGGGGGGTGGCAGGCGTCCTCCTCGGCCTTCCGGGTGACGCCGGAAGGGGAGATGGTCTCCGAAGGGCCCGTGCAGATCACGCGAGGGGCCCTATCCGGCAGCGCCGAGCTGCTCCGCTACAATCGCAACAGCCAGATGGCCAACCTGGAGGGGAGCGTCCGCTTCCGTCAGGGGGAATCCACCATGGCCTGCCAGCGCGTGCAGGCCGATTTTGCAACGCACACGGGCCACCTGAGCGGCCCCGTGGTGCTCACGGGGAAACAGGGCGTCGTGCGGGCGCCGCAGGGCACGCTTCTGATGGGACCCGACAACCGCCTCAAGGGCATTGTTCTGGGCACGCCGTGCGTGGGCCAGGGCCCCAAGGCCTCCTTCACCGCGCGCACCCTCCGGGCGGACCTCGGAAAGGACGGGCAGATTACGGCCATTCACCTGGAGGAAGAGGCGGAGATCTCCACGCCAGGGCCTCCCACCAGCACGCTTCACACGCGCCTGGTGGATCTCACGCCGCATCCCGAGGTCGGTTGGGACTGGAGGGCGCCCGATCCCCTCGAGGTCGACCGCGAGGGGGCCCTCGTGACGGCCCCCTCCGGCAAGGGCACCCTTCCCGACAAAGGCTCCTGGACCGCTCGGCTGACGGGGCCCGTGAACGGGAAGGACGCCCGCGGCACCTTCTCGGGGGAAGCGGCTGAACTGACGGCGGAGGAGTGGACGCTGACGGGACACGCGAGAGCGGACCGGGCCGGCGATACCTTGACCGCGGACCGAATCACCCGCCGCGCCGACGGCTCAACGCTGAGCGAGGGGGACGTGCACGGCCTTCGGAAGACGCCGGGGGCACCGGACCTCACGTTCACCGCCCTGCGAGCCGAGGCGGGCCCCACCGGCTACCCCGCCAAGCTCGAGGGGAAGGCCGTTCTCGTGCGGGGAGGAATGACCATCGAAGCCCCTTCGGTGACCGTGCGGGACGCCCAGGACGCCGTAGCCGAGGGCGGCGCCACGGGGCGATGGAAGGAGGAGGCGGGAGGGCTGGACACGGTCACCTCCCAAACCCTGAGGTATGATGGGACCCGGCACCGCGCCCAGGCGGAAGGGGAGGCCAAGGTGACCGGCCGCGGCTACACGCTCACGGGCAATCAGGTCACGGCTCTCCTGGACGCCCAGAACCGGCCGATCCGGTACGAGGGAAGCGGGAACTGCCACTTTGAGGGAACCGACTATTCGGGTGAGGGTGAACGCTTGAACTACGATCCCGCCACGCGCATCGGAGAGGCCTTCGGGCCGAACCGGAACGCCGTCGTCGTGCAGAAGAAGCCCTTTCGGCGGGTGGAGGGGCCGGCGGTCCTCTTCGGACCCAAGCGCCTGGAGGTGTCCAGGGGCGCCTCCGCCATGGTCCGTGGAACCCTGGAGGGCGTGCAGCCTCCCAAGGCGGCGCCCCCGCAACCCGCAAAGGGGAAACACCCATGAGCGCCCGGCGGCAGCAGCGACCCGCCAGGGACGCCGAAGGCGCCGTCGCCGAAGTCCGGCCCGCGCCGGCGGTTGAAGATTCTCACGAACTCTCCACGCGCGGACTGCGCAAGTCCTACGGCCGCAAAGAGGTGGTGTGCGGTGTGGACCTCTGCTTCCGGTCGGGCCG
>JAJYCJ010000142.1 GCA_021778515.1 Acidobacteriota bacterium | reverse complement strand
GAAGAAGACCAGTTCCGTGAGGCCCGTGGGGTCTTCGAGGGTGGCGAAGGCCATGCCCTCGCCCGTCTTGCGGGTGGAGATGCGCTTGTAGGTGATGACCTGGCCCCAGACGCGCACCGTCCCGCCCGCCCTCGCGGGCAGGTCGCCCGCGTGCGTGTAGCCCCGCCCCGCGGCCCACTCCAGCAGGGGCGTCAGCGGGTGCGCGGTCGTCGCGTAACCGAGAGTGCGCACTTCACCGGCGAGTAGCTCGGCAAAGGAAAGGAGCTTCGGTTCGGCGTGAATCAGGGAGGCAGGGAGACAGGGAGCCAGGGTGTTCTTCGTGCTTTCGCTGGTTCTCTGATTCCCTGTTTCCCTGTTTCTCCTCGTGCTGACTCCAACTTCGCCAGATCGCAAGAGAGCCAGTAACACCCCCCGAGGCAACCCGAACGCATCACACGCTCCCGCACGAACGAGGATCTCTATCTCATCCGAACGTACGCGGCGGCGCAGGCGGGAGCAGAGATCGGCGAAGGAGCGGTAGCCCCCCTCGCCGCGCTCCTCGAAGAGCGCATCCAACGCCGAGGGCCTCAGGCCGCGCAGGGTGAAGAAGCCGCAGCGCAGCAGCCTCTCCTTCCCCGCGAAGTCGCTCTCCGAGGCGTTCACGTCCGGCGGCAAGATCTGAAGCCCCCAGCGCCGCGCCTCCTCCACGTAGGCCGCCGTGCCGTAGAAGCCGCCCTGGTTGTTCACGAGCGCGGCGAAGAACTCGGCGGGGTGGTGGGCCTTCAGGTAGGCCACCTGGTAGGAGAGCTGGGCGAAGGAGGCGCTGTGGGCCTTGCAGAAGGCGTAGCCCGCGAAGGACTTGATCTGCGCCCAGAGCTCCGCCAGCACGAGAGCGCCGATACCCCGCTCGCGGCCCTTCTCGAAGAAGGAGCCCGTGAGCGACTCCATCTCGGCGTGGCTCCGGTACTTGCCGCTCATGGCCCGGCGCAGCGAATCCGCCTCGGCCAGCGAGAGCCCCACGAACTCGTGGGCCACGCGGATCACGTCCTCCTGGTAGACCATGACCCCGAAGGTGTCCCTGAGGATGGGCTCCAGCTCCGGCGCCGCGTACCGGGCCGGCTCCTCGCCAAGCCGGCGCTTCACGTAGGCCTCCATCATGCCCGACTCGCTCACGCCGGGCCGGATGATGGAGGAGACCGCCGTCAGGTCAGGGAAGGTGCGCGTCTTGAGGCGCTGGAGCAGCATGCGCATGCCGGGCGACTCGATGTAGAAGCAGCCCATGCTGCGGCCCTGCGAGATGACGGCGTTGGTCTGCGGGTCATCGTAGGTGCGCTCCGGCGGGAAGACGGGCGGCGCCTGACCCGTGTGGTCCTTCACCGCCGCCGCCGCGTCCACGAGGACGCCGAGGGAGCGGTTGCCTAAGAGGTCGATCTTCACCAGGCCCAGCTCCTCCACGTCAACCATGTCGCACTGCGTGATGGCCACGCCCTTGGCGGCCCGCTCCAGGGAGAGCCGCCGCGTGAGCGGGACCGGCGAGACCACCACCCCGCCGCAGTGCACCGAGAGGTGGCGCGGGAAGCCGTCGATCCAGCGCGCCACGTCCAACAGGTCCTGCCACGGACGCTCCTTGAGAGGCGCCCTGCGCGACTCGGGCCGCGAGGCCAAGGCCTGTGTGAAGTGCTCGAAGGAGGTGTGCGGGATGGCGCGGGCGATGACGCCGATCTCCTCCTCGGGCACGCTCAGGGCCTTGCCCACCTCTCTAAAGCCCGAGCGCGCGGAGAAGGTATTGTGCGTGGCGATCATGCAGACGTTGTCGTCGCCGTAGGTGTCGTAGACGTGCCGGATGACGTGGTCGCGCTCGCGCCAGGAGAAGTCCAGGTCGATGTCGGGCGGGTTCCGGCGGCCGGGGTTCAGGAAGCGCTCGAAGTAGAGGCCCTCCGCCACCGGGTCCACGTGCGTGAGGTGGAGGCAATAGGAGACCAGGCTGCCCGCGCCCGAGCCGCGCCCGATGTTGGGGATGCCCTGGGAGCGCGCGAAGCGGGCGATGTCCTCCACCACGAGGAAGTAGCCCGCGAAGCCCAGGCGCACGATGACCTCCAGCTCCCTCTCCAGCCGCTCGATGTACGCCATGGAGACGTTGCGCACGCGCCGGGCCAGACCCGCGTAGGCGAGGGCCCGCAGCGTGCCCGCCTCCGTCTCGCCGGCGGGCAGCGGCGGGTGGGGCAGGAGCCAATCGCCCAGGGGAAGGGTGACGTCGCAGGAGGCCGCCAGCTCCCCCGCCGCTTCCAGCGCCGTGGCGCGGGCGCCCTCGCCCGCGAACCGTCGTTCCGCCTCCGCCGGCGAAAGCAGGTAGTCCCCCGGCCCCGCCTCCGGCGGCAGGTGCTTCGCCGCCCGCAGGACCCGGTGGATGGCGTAGCCCGAGGGGCCCGGGAAGAAGGCCGCCGGCGCGGCGAGACAGGGCAGCTTGAGCCAGCCCGCCGCGGCGCGGGCGTCCGCGTCGGCCTTCGGGTCCCCCGAGAGGCGCGCGAAGAGGCTCCCCTCTTTTCCGCTCGCTCCCCCGGGGACCCCGCCGCCCGCTTTTTTCAGGGCGTAGAGCAGCGTCACGTCCGAGGCCGCCAGCGCCACGTGGCCGCCCTCCGTGGCCGCCGCGCACTCGCCCACCCGATCGAAGCGCTCCGGGGCTAGGTTGCGACGCGTGATGAGGCGGCAGAGGCGGGAGTAACCCTCCAGATCTCGCGCAAAGGCGAACAGGGGGGACTTGGGACTGGGGATTGGGGATTGGGGAATGAAGGGAGCTGAACCGTCAGCTTTTGCGGCGCTCTTTTGTTTCCGAATTCCCACGCCCGCAATCCCCAATACCGTCCCCGTGATCTCCGCTCCCAGCACCGGCCGGATGCCCTCTGCCTTCGCCGCCTTGTAAAACCGCACCGCCGCGTAGAGCCCGTCGCGGTCGCAGATTCCCGCCGCGGCGTACCCCCTCCCCGCGCACGCCTTCGCCAGCGTCTCGGGCAGCATGGCCCCGGAGTAGAAAGTGAAGGCTGTCCGATCGACAAGAGGCACGAACGGCATGGCGCACCTTGAGGAAGGCGGAGGTCCGAGACTACTATCCGCATCCATATTATAGTCATATATGACTATTTTTTCAATCAAAAAGAGGCGGGAGAAATTCAGTCTCCCGCCTATGAGGGGTTAGGGCTTCTGCCAACGGACCCAGTCCGTGGTTTTTCAACAATGAGACTCAGCCGTTCACGATCCGCTACTCCCGCTTCGCAGCCGAGCCGAGAGACGGCCTTCGAAGACCGGGGCAGCGAGATGCTCCCCCGCTCTTGCTTGCCGCGGGTCAGATACGGCTGCCGTCACGGTGGTGGGTGGGATCTCTCTTCCGGGTCGTCCTTGGATGGCTGGCCGGTTTGCCCGGAAGCGCTCGTCCATTCGCACGTATGATCTCCCTAACCGCAATGAAGTCTTGGCGGCCCGCAATGCGGCCTCCCTGGATGGACTCCTACAGGCAAACGGCTTGCCAATTCCAGGCCGCTTCGTCGTTTCAATCGAATCCGTTGAAAGGAAACAGGTTGCGGTTCCTATCCGCGAGCACCGCCCTGGGGAAGCGGGCACCATCCGTTACGTTCGGCACCCACCACCGTCACCCTTGCGTTACAGATCACCCACCCCCGCGACCTCGCCGAGGATTCTGGAACAGAGTGAGAACCGGATTGGGGCCTGTTCCTCAGGCGCGCATCGGGGCGGCGGTGCCGCGGCACCGCCGAGGCAGGGGCGAGAGGCGTCGCGGCGGAGAGCTCTCAGCCGGCCGTGGCCGGCATCCTTCCTCAGCCCACGCCGGCGAAGAGGGAACGCTGAAAGACCGTGTCGCTGACGGCCTCCAGCTCGGGGTAGGTTTCGATGAGATCGGGCGGGACAGCCTGCTTGAGGCCCGTGAGGGCGAACTGGACCTGGAAGGCGTTGGCCACGGCCTTGCCCCGGAAATGGTTGTTGAAGATGAGGACCACCTCCTTGGCCACGGTGGAGGCCTCCCGGACGGCGTTCACCCACGGGGCCAATTCGGCGGCGCTGTAGAGGTAGTTGTACCGCTCGTCCCGGCCCGCCCCCTCGGTGAACCAGGCGGCGGCATTTCGGCCGTGGAAGCGGAAGTAGGCGAGATCCGAGGTCACGGCGCAGGTGGGCCCGAGGCAGTGGGCCAGGGCCGGCTGATCGATGTTGCAGAAGGCCACGCCGCACTCCCTCAGCATCCGCAGCACATCCTTGGAGCCCCACGAGGCGTGGCGCAGCTCCACCGCCAGCGGATAGGCGGAGAAGCGGCTGGCGAGGGCCAGCAGGGTTTTCCGGTTCTCCTCCGTGTTCTTGAAGGACCAGGGCCACTGGATGAGCACGGCGGACAGACGGTGGAAACGCACCAGGGGTTCCACCGCCCGGTGGAAGGCCCGTTCGTCCACCAGAGAGGCTTTGCGCGTATGGGTGAACCCCTGGAAGAGCTTTACCGTGAAGCGGAAATCGGGGAGGTCCGACACCCTTCGCACCCACTCGCCCACGACGATGGGATCGGGGATCCGGTAGAAGGTGCTGTCCACCTCCACCGCGCCGAGGAGCCCCGCGAGGAAAGCGAGGGGGGCGAAACCGCGGCCGGCCCTCGGCGGGTACACCACCCCCTTCCAGTCGGGATATGTCCAGCCGGCTACGCCGATGCGGAGAGCGGTTTGTTCCTTCATGGCAGAACCTCAATCACCATCCTGCCCCTGATGGACAGAGACAGCGAGACAGGGAAACAGGGCAACAGGAAAAAAACGGAGCAGGAAGCTGTCAGGCCATCCTCCCCTCCGCCCTGGTAGCAGCGGCGCGGTTCTCCGGTGCAGGCACCAGCCATTTCTCGGATGTTTGAATCATCCCAAATCCCGCGATTGGATATTGGAGCGGCTCCGAAAGGCTCATGGATGGTAGTTTCCGTGGAAGGCGATCTTCACCCGCCAAGGGATTTGGGTTGCCTCCGACCCCGGACTTGATCCGGGGGAGG
>JAJYCJ010000141.1 GCA_021778515.1 Acidobacteriota bacterium | reverse complement strand
CCCGTATAACAGGTCCCCAGCTTCCCCATGGCGATCTGGTGGTTGGGGTCAAAGACGATGCGCATGTCGCGGGGGCAGATGCGCAGGGTAGTGCCGCCCGTGAACTGCTTCTGGAGCGCCTCCAGCTCGGCGCTCATGCGGGACCATCTCGCCTCCTCCTCCTTCTTGATCCCCTGGATGCCGAAGGGGGCACCCAACCGATTGGCCCTCGAAGCCAGGGCGTCCTTCTCCCGGGGGGTGAGGTCGCCTCCAGCCAGGGCCCGCGAGACCAGCGCCTTGGCGCCCATGATCTGGTCCGCGGCGAGGAGCTGGAGATCCGGCGCCGGCATGAGGAGGAGGCTCTGACGCCAGCCCTTGGCCAGATCGTCCATGAGAAGGCCATAGGCCGGCCCCGTCATGTAGGCGAAGCTCCTGACGTAGGATTGGTTCGTATCCAGCCGACTGCGGATCGTGGCCGCCAGGTCGGCGGTGCGGTCCTCGCGCGGAGTCAGTTTCCAGGCCATGTACTCCGCGATTCCCTCGCGCACGTCGAGAGTCCGCTCCCACTGGCGCTCGTCGGGATGGGCGTTCTGGTAGCGCTCGGCCCGGAAGGTGAGGGCGGCCTCGAAGTCCTCCAGGCGCTGCTCTCCCGTGCAGTCGAGTCCACGAGCGAGGGCCTCCACCTCCAGCCGGAGCCACAGGCGCCCCTCGGGCTTGTCCAGCACTTCGGTCGGCTCTCCCTGCGGGAGCGAGGAGGGGAAAACCCTGTCCTCCACGCTCTGCCAACCTTCTCGAATCAGCAGTCCGAGCGCCTGGGCCTCCTGGTGGGGGAAGTCGGATGCCAGAATCATGGCCCACATCTTGCCGGCGAATTGCGTGGCGGTGGTGGCCACGGCCAGGGACCGGGGCCGCGGCCCCACCCACAGCCCCTTCCTGTCGCGGAAGCCGGGAAGGTTGGGATCTTCGGTCAGGATGAGGTCGTTTCTTTCCACGGCCATCCAGCGGATGGCGGGGAGGGGCCGGCCCCAGAGCGCGCTTCCCTGCTCGTTGCAGAGGCTCGACGCTTCCCGCGTCAGGTCCCTGAAGTTGGAGAGGAACATCTGGGCCGACGGATCTCTGGGCCACAGGAGCGAGACCCACAGCAGCCCAAGCACGACGAGAGCCGCTCGCTTCAATCCAATCCCCTCCGGATCCGCGGCCCCGTCTTGGACAGGCCCGGGCTCTACGCCCGGCGGCCCCGGTCCAGGCGGCCCGTGACCCACCGGAAGACCAGCAGGGCAGCAAAGGCCGCGAATCCAATCCCGGCGAAGGTATACCACAGATAGGGGGCGTGCGCATAGGCCCGCTCCACGGCGGCGGCGGAGAGTCCGGCGGCACGAAGCTTGTTGGGATCGGGGCAGAAGGCGTCGAGGAGGTACCCCGAGAGCGCGAAGCCGAAGAGCCACGCGAAGAAGGTGTTCACCTGCGCGTAGCCCATGTAGAGGCCCTCCTGGCCGGGCGGGGCCTGCTTGGAGGCGTACTCCAGGTAACGCGGGCTCAGGAAGCACTCCGCCAGCCCCTGCACGGCGATGCCGGCCACCATCATGACCGTGATGGGATGGAGGGCGTACCCCAAGAGGTGGAAGGGCGTCTTCACAAGACCGGAGAAGGCCATGAGGAGGGCGGAGCAGGGCACCAGGGCGAGGGAGATGCCGATGGAGGTGACGGCCGAGAATCTCCTCACGAGGTGGGTGATGGGGACGACCATGAGGACGACCACCAGGGGGTTCACGTTCGCGTACCATTCGGGGCTGGCCTCCGGTCCCACCATTCGGAGCACGTATTTGGGCAGGGAGGCGTAGAGCTGGCCCTGGATGGCCCAGAAGCCGGCCGTGATCAGGATGAGCGCCAGGAAGCGCCCGTTCTTCAGAACCGTCACCAGCCCCCGCACGGACTCGGCCGCGCTCCGGGGCCGCTGCTCGCCGTTCTCGGTGGGCCAGTAGAGGAACAGCACCAGGAGGAGCGCCACCAGGGCGGCTCCCGAGGAGTAGAGCGGCACGTAGTCGAGCCCTAGCATGGTCCGCACCGGCTTGGCCACGGTCTTTCCCGTGAAGGAGCCGATGTTCACCATCATGTAGAAGAGGCTGTAGGCGCGGGCCCGGTTGGCCGAATCGGAGCACTTGGCCACGGTGCCCGTGATGGTGGGCTTCACGAAGGAGCCTCCCACCACGATGAGTCCGAGGGCCAGCAGCACGGGGAGCTTGTGCGGGAACAGTCCCAGGGCGGCATAGCCCGCCGCCAGGAGGAGAAATGCGATGATCAGGGCCGGCCTGAAGCCTATCCGGTCGGCCGCCGCCCCCGTGACGAAGGGCAGGAGGTAGATGAGGGAGGCGAAGCCCGCGCCGATCCAGCCCGCGGCGACGTCGGAGAAGCCCACCACGTCCGTCAGGTAGAGCGCCAGAGCGATGAAGGTCCCGTAATAGGCGGCTCGCTCGAAGAGCTCCACGCCGTTGGCGGTCCAGAAGGTGCGCGGAAAACGCCACGTGGAGGCCTGCTCGGCCTCCGGACACTGCTCGGGAATGATGGGCCCCCTCCCCTGCGACTCCACTCGTACCGGCCGCGGCGGCTGGATGGTCCTTCATTCTAGAGTCGGGCCGCGGGCGATGCAAGTCGGAGGTGAGGGGAGGCGGGAGAGCCGGGAAGGTTCCGGTCAGGCCGGAATGAGGGCTCCCAATGCCGTCATTCTGGCTAGCGGAGCGAGTCCAGAATCCCAGAGGGCCGATGGCAGCCGCGGGGTCCTGGGTCGCCTGCCCTCCCGGTCATCCTTCCCCGGCGGGCCCGTTCGAAGCGTGCGCCAGCGGCAGTCTGACCGTGAAGGTGGCCCCCGGCGGCGGGTCGTTGTTGGCGGCCTCCACGGTGCCTCCGTGGGCGGTGACGATCTGGCGGACGATGGCGAGCCCGAGCCCGGTTCCCCCCTTCCGCCGGGTCTGGAACGGCGCGAAGAGAACGGGGAACAGATCGGCGGGGATGCCCGGCCCCATATCCGAGATCTCCACGCAGGCGCGGTCCCTCTCGCGCCATGCCCGGACCCGAACCAGGCACCCGCGGGGTGTGAAGGAGAGGGCGTTCTGACCCAGGTTGGCGAAAGCTTGCTGGAGCTTTTGGGAGATGCCGAGGATGGGGAGGGGAGCGGAGCCCAATTCCATCATGCATGGGGTCGTGTCCATGCCTCCCGTCGCCACGAGGGCCTTGGTTTCGGACAGCACGTCGCGGAGGTCGAGGGCCGTGAACTCCTGCGGGTCGATGGGACGGCCCAGCGTGAGCAGATCGTTCATGAGGACGTTCAGCCTCCTCGACTGGTCCTTGATGTGGGCGGTGTACTCGCCGAACTCGGGTTGGTCCGCGAGCTTCCTTTCGAGGGCCGTCACGATGGTTGTGATGGCGAAGAGGGGATTGCGGACCTCGTGGGCAACGCCGCCGGCGATCATGCCCACGGTTTCCAGGTTCTTGGCCTGCTCCAGCTTCCGTTGCAGCTCGATCTCCTGGGTCACGTCCCGCTTCGCCGCCACGAAGGCTGTGATGGCCCGGGAGGCATCGCGCACCGGCGAGATGACCGACTCTTCCGTGAAGAGAGAGCCGTCCTTGCGCCGGTCGGTCATCTGGCCCCTCCAGGGCTGTCCGGAGAGGATGGTGCGCCACATCTGTTCGTAGAAGGCCTTGTCGTGGAGCCCACTCTTGATGATCCGAGGATTCAGGCCGACGGCCTCCTCCCGCGAGTACCCCGTGATTCTTTCGAAGGCCGGGTTCACGTAGATGATGGTTCCCTCTATGTCGGTCATCATGATGCTCTCGTGGCTCTGCTCGATGGCTGCCGCGAGGCGGGCCCGCTCCTCCTCGGCGCGCCTCTGCTCCGTTACGTCGAGGATGGTCCCCTCGATGAGCTCCCGGTCTGCCTTTTCGTCGAAGACGAGGGAGACGTTTTCCAGGACCCAGATCGGTGTGCCGTCCCTGCGTCGTCCCTGCGAGACGAGGTTCTTCAGCACCCGCTGACGCCGGAGGCGTTCGAGGAAGGCGAGACGGCCCCCGGGGCTGGGGTAGAACACCTGGGCGGGCTGGGCCAGCATCTCCTCCCGCGAGGCGAATCCGTAGATCTTCGCCAGGGCCTCGTTGCAGTCCAGCACCTCCCCCTCCGGCGTGGAGCGGTAGACCCCCGCGAGGTTGCGCTCGAAGAGGAGCCGGTAGCGCGCCTCGCTCTCCCTCAGCTGCGCCTCGGCTTGCGCCCGTTCGGCCAGCAGCCGCCGCTTTTCCAGGGCGCCCCGGATGGCGGGCACCAGGCGCGTCAGGCGGTCCTTGAGGATGTAATCGTCGGCGCCGGCCTTGATGCACTCCACGGCCGTCTCCTCGTTGAGGGAGCCCGTGATGATGAGGAAGGGAACGTCGGGAGCGCGCTCGCGGGCCAGGAGGAGGGCCGTCATCCCGTCGAACAAAGGAAGGCTGAAGTCGGAGAGGATGAGTTCGGGCCGGAACTCTTCGATGGCATCGAGAAAGGCCTGACGCGTTTCGACGCGACGGGAGACGAACTCCATGCCGGCTTTTTTCAGTTCCCGTTCCACCAGGGCGGCGTCCGTGGGTAGGTCTTCGACCAGGAGCACGCGAATCACGGCGTTCTTCTCCTCCGCAATAGAAACCGAGCGGCCGCTGGGGGGGCCGCGGGTGTCCGGCCGCTTAGCGGGGCGGCTGGTTCAACAGGAGCCAGTAGAGACCGAGGTGGGAGACGGCGTTCACGAAGTTCTCGAAGTCCACCGGCTTGACGATGTAGCTGTTGACCCCCAGGCGATAGCTCTCGACCAGGTCCCTCTCCTCGCGGGAAGAGGTGAGGACCACGACGGGAATGATCCTGGTGCGCTCGTCGCCCTTCACCCGGCGCAGGACCTCCAGGCCGTCAACCTTGGGGAGCTTCAGGTCCAGGAGGATGACCTTGGGGATCTGGGCCGTGTCCCGCCCCTCGTAGGCGCCCTGGCTGAAGAGGAAGTCCAGCGCCTCGGCGCCGTCCGAGACCGAGTAGATGGGATTGACGATGTTGCCCTTCTTGAGCGCCCTGAGGGTTAGCTCCAGGTCGCTGGGGTTGTCCTCGACGATCAGGACGTCCACCGGTTCATAAGCCTTCATCGAACTCCCCCTTGG
>JAJYCJ010000046.1 GCA_021778515.1 Acidobacteriota bacterium | reverse complement strand
GGCTGGACCATTGTTCCTGCGGGCGAGACCGCGCTCAACATGCTCGGCCTGTCGACACAGGTGCCCGCCCACTGGCAATACTTCAGCGACGGCCCCACGAAGCAGTACGCCTGGGACGGGGGAAGCCTCCTTCTCAAGCATCGGACCAACAAGGAAACGACCGGGTTGTCGCCCAAGACGGCCTTGGTCGTGCAAGCATTGAAGACCCTGGGGCAGGCCCATGTCGACGATACCGTGGTGGCGGCGCTCAGCAAGGTGATGGACTCACGCGAGCGCGCCCGGGCCCTGAAGGAAGCGCGCTACGCCACGTCCTGGGTTTACGAGATCATCAAGCGCCTGGCGGCGGAGGAGGCACCCCCTCATGCGTGAGATGGCCCGGCGGCCTGAGAAGGATCGACGTGACCTCTTCAGGGCAGCCGCACAGAAGATGGACGTGCATGAGGCCATCGTCGAAAAGGACTTCTGGGTCTGCTGGGTGCTGGACTACCTCTTCCATGAGAGCCCTTGGAAGGACCACTTGGCCTTCAAGGGCGGAACCAGCCTTTCCAAGGCCTTCGGGGCCATCGAGAGATTCTCTGAGGATATCGATCTGATCTTGGATTGGCGAATGTTGGGGTATTCCCCGGACGAGCCTTGGGCGAAGCGAAGCGCGACAAAGCAGGACGCCTTCGGGAAGGAATCCAACCAGCGCACTGCGGAGTTTCTGGCGCGGGAGTTCGTGCCGACCATTCGTCCGGCCCTGGCCGAACGCCTCGGTACAGACCTCGAGGTTGAGGCGCGCGAGCAGGAGACCCTCATCCCCTATCCCAGAGCTTTCTCGCTGGCTGCCGTCCAGCCGCAGATCCGGCTGGAAATCGGCCCCATCGCCGCCTGGGTCCCGAACGAGCCACGGACGATCCGCCCATACGCGGCCGAACAGTTCCCCCAGCTCTTCAGCCAGGCGGAGAGCACGGTACGAACCATCGCGGCAGAGCGCACCTTCTGGGAGAAGGCCACCATCCTCCATCAGGAAGCCCATCGGGCGCTGGAGAAGCCTCTGCCGCCCCGGTACTCTCGGCACTACTACGACCTGTACCGGCTGAGCCGCTCTCCGATCCGCGAGAAGGCACTGGCGCGGATGGATCTGTTGGAGGACGTCGCGCAGTTCAAGATCCGGTTCTATCGTTGCCCCTGGGCCAGGTACGAGGAGGCCAAGCCTGGAAGCCTGCGGCTGCTCCCACCGGAACACCATGGCGCCGAGATGCAGAGAGATTATCGGTCCATGCGGGCCATGCTCTTTGGTCAGGTACCGACCTTCGAGGCGATCGTGACGGAGCTGGCCGCCCTGGAGAAGCAGGTCAATCAGGGCACCGCTTTCAAGTGAGGGTTTTGTTCGAGCAAACTACCTTGCCATGCCTTGCAGTATGGCGTTTCCGGGGGATCCATGCCGAGACTCAGCAAGTTCATAGATATGGGCGGGCTGATGCCCAGCCCGCCGAGGAACCTTCTCGAAGTCCTCGAGAGAGGCACCGTCGATACCTTTCCCATCCATACAGCTCTGTGGCTCTTCAAGAACGCCGAAGGCGACTCGGGGGCTTTTCGTTCCTTGCCAGGGCCTGAGTTCGGCTACCGGGTGCGAGACCCAGGGGTTCACTCAACCTCGCCCAACAACGGCGCCGTCACCCTCAAGGCGCTGGCCTGGTTCCTCTGCCAGCCGGCTTACGGGCAGGGCTACCTGGCCGCTGGACCGACGGCCCCCATCTACGGGGGGCTGGCGGACGGATTCCTGATCCCCCCGATGACCTTCCCGGCGTCTCCGGCCGAGTTCTCCGAGGAGGTTCGGGATCTATTGGCACAAGCTACCTTTCCGCTGAGCGATCTGCCTGCGATGAACCGCCGCCACATCGAGTCCTTTTTTGCCCTCATGTACATGAAGTCCTCCTGCATCTTCGGCCCTCAGGAGACCCAGCTCCTGCGCCGCGCCTCCTTCGCGCGATGGTCCAAGGAGATTCCGAAGGACGTCGAGCGGGACCTTCAGCACGCCATCAATCGTGCCGCGGGAGCCTTCGATATGCCCGCCCGGAGAGACTGGGACCACGACCAGCGCCGCAGAGAGGCCTTCATCAAAAACGTGCGGTGTAGCCGGTTGATCCAAATCCGCCTCGCGGACGAACCGCGGGAGCGCGCTGCCGGCCGCCCAAGGGAGCTGGCGGAGACCTCCCCCTACTCACCACCCTATTGCGGTCTGCCCATCTTCGACATTAAGCCCCTCTACGCCGAAGCCCTCCGCCTCGTGAAGGTGGTTCCCGACCACTTCGACTGGTGCGAGGACCTCTACTTCATGGCCGAGGAGGACTGGAGACGCCTCCAGCATTTCCGCCGGATGCGGATGTTCCCGAACGGGCAGGACGATGCCGGCGCTCCCCCCAAGAACGCGGACTACCGGGCCGCCTGGGATTGGGTCGAGTCCATTTACGGTCTCAGGGTGCGCGCGGCGCTCCATCCGTCCGACAGAGACCACAAACCGCGTCGTTCATCCCCCCAACCCTCAGCGAACTGATCGCGCTGATACCTTCATCAGCAGGACATTTCCGATGATCCTGCCGCCGTCGCGCCCCCTCGTTATCGGGGGGTGAAAAACGCTGGCCTTTGTCCCCTCCCCTTTCCTATAGTCATCCCGGTCCCCCATTAGGGCTAGAAAGGACACGAGATGACCCAGAAGTATCCCTATCACTCCGACAACGCCGACCTCCTAACTCCCAAGGAGGCCGCCGAGTACCTCAGGGTGCCTATCAAGAGCATCTACCACCGAGTCCAGCGCAAGGAACTCGGCCACATCAAACTCGGCCGCCTGCTCAGGTTCAAGAAGTCCGAGCTCGACCGCGTCCTCGAGGTCAAGGCCCCCCTGCTCTTGGACAATTGCGACCCGAGTACGGGCAGGGCGAGCTGATTCGTGAGCCGATTCAGACTGGCCAAGGCCGCGGAATGGTACGGGCAGGAGGGCTACCCCGTCTTTCCCCTCCATTCCGCGGAAAGGGGCCGATGCTCCTGCGGCAGCGCTACCTGCGAGGCCCCCGGCAAACATCCCCGCATTTTGAGGTGGCCTGAGAGCGCCACCACCGCTCCCGCGCTCATCAGGGCATGGTGGCGCCGCTGGCCTGAGGCCAACATCGGCCTGGTGACCGGTGCACCATCGGGGCTGGTCGTCCTGGATATCGACCCAAGGCACGGCGGGCAGGTCAGCCTGGAGGAGCTGGAGTCGAGGCTCGGCCCTCTTCCTGCCACGCCGGAGGTCGAGACCGGGGGCGGGGGGCGCCACCTGTACTTTCGGCACCCCGAATTCCACGTGCCCAACTCGGCGGGGATCCTCGGGCCTGGCCTGGACGTGAGGGGTGACAGCGGGTACATCGTGGCTCCGCCCTCCATTCACGCCAGCGGACGGCCCTACGTCTGGGAAGGGACTCACCACCTGGCTCACCTGGAGCCGCCTTCCCCGCCGGCGTGGTTGCTCCAGCGACTCTCCCCTTCCCAACCGAAGGCCAGGCCCGTTACCCATCCAAAGACCTCCATCAGCGACCTGGTCATCACGGGCGTGAAGGAGGGCCAGCGCAATTCCAGCCTAGCCCGCCTGGCAGGCCACCTTCTCAGACACCGAGTTGACCCTTACGTGGCTCTGGGCCTGCTCAGGAGCTGGAACCAGCAAAGCTGCCAGCCGCCGCTGGCGGAAGCAGAAATCATGCGCACGATCGATTCCATCGCAGGGGCGGAACTCCGCCGCAGACGGGGGGACTGATGACCGCCTCACTGAGCAACCTTACGGCACTCGCCGAGTCCCAACCTCCGGCGCCCTCCACTCCCGAGGAGGCGCTCACCTTGCTGGACCGGCTTGAGGAATCGCCGAGCTCCAGCCAGGTCATGGCCGCACTGGGCCACTTCAAGGAGGCACTCAAAAGCATGGACGATATCTCCCGGGAACTGGCCCGCGAGGGCGCGGTGAAGAGGCTGAGGGTCCTCGGCTTCGCAAGCCCTGGCCGGATCGTAGACGCGGCTATGCCGCCCTCGGTCAGGCCCAGCAGCGACACCAGGGGCGCCGGAAGTATAGCCTTCCAGGACCCCGAGCTGTGGCCGGAGGCCGTCCAGGGGAACGACCTCCTGGGGCGCATCGAAACCACAGTCAGCCGCTACGTAGCCATGACCCCCGAGCAGGTCGCCCCGTTCGTCCTCTGGATCCTGCTGGCCCACGCTCACGACGCCTTCGAGATCTCGCCCATCCTCGCCATCACGAGTCCCGACAAGGGGTGCGGCAAGAGCACGGCGCTGGCGCTCTTGAGCGCCCTCGTCCCTCGGCCGCTGACCTCGGCCAACATCACCCCTTCGGCGGTCTTCAGGGTCACCGACTACTTCCGCCCCACCCTGCTGCTGGACGAGGCCGACACCTTCCTCACCGACTCCGAAGGCCTCCGGGGCATCCTCAACAGCGGCCACATGCGGAGCCAAGCCTACGTGACCCGGGTCACCGGGGACGAACACCAGGTTTCGATGTTCAGCACCTGGACGCCGAAGGCCATCGCCCTCATCGGCGAGCTTCCGGCCACCCTCGCCGACCGCTCAGTGACCATCCGCATGCGACGGCGCTCGCGGGCGGAGAGGATCGAACGGTTGCAGCTTCACCGGCTGGGAGACATGGAGGATCTCAGGTCCATGGCCGCCCGCTGGGCGTCCGACCACCTCGACGAGCTGCGCTTCTCCGACCCCGAGATTCCCGCCGGCATCACGAAGGACCGGGCGCGCGACAACTGGAGGCCCCTCCTGGCCATCGCCGACCTTGCCGGAGGGGGATGGCCCCGGCGGGCGCGGGAGAGCGCCGGCCGGCTCAGCGCCATGGCCGCCAGCGACACATCGGTGGGCATCACCATGCTCGAAGACCTCCGCGCCCTATTCGCGGCGAAAGGCAACGTGAAGCTGGTCTCGGAAGAGATCCTCGCGCACCTCCACGCGATGGAGGAGCGCCCTTGGCCGGAGTGGAGGGATCGCACCCCGCTGAGCGCCCGGCAGCTTGCCGCGATTCTCAATCCCTTCGGCATCACCCCCATCAAATGGCGACAGGAGAACACCACCCGGAGGGGATACGACCCGGCCCACTTCGCCGACGCCTTTTCCCGATATCTGCCTCCCGTGCCGCCACAAGCGCCACAGCCCTCATCCGAAAGCACTTGCGGGAATTTCTCATCCGCCACAAATGACCTATTTGCGAGCACCTTTGCGGAGGACAACCCCAACGGGTTCAGCCCTGTGGCGGATGTGGCGGATGGAAAAATGGCCATCGAGCCGGGAAGCGCCACACGATGAGCATCTCGGCAAAAGTGGCGAAAACGGATCCGCCACAAGCGCCACATGCCTCACTGCAAACGACTTACGCAGGGCTCGGCGACGGAAAACAAGCCCGTTTGTGGCGGATAGCTATTTCGCATATCTCCAGCAATATCAGCCCTGTGGCGGATGTGGCGGATGGAAGGGGGGTTTTCCGGGAAAGGAGCCGCCCCTGGGGCCCGATTCAGCCACGACGACTCGGCACGGACGCACCCGCGAGGAGCGACGACACTCTGCGTGAGATGCCCCACGAAGTAAGGAGCGCAAGCACCGGAATGGTCGCCCACTTGGGCGCCATTCCCGGCCGGGGACCCTCGGTGTTTTTCCTCGTCCCGGCCGTATGTCAGGGCTCCGCCCCGACGCCCCACACACCAGAAGAAAGGGTGCCATGAGTACGACTACCCAGGTTCAGAGAAAGCGCCCCCACCGTCTGACCCTTCGGCTTTCCCCCGATGAGCTTCGCCATATCCGTGAGCAGGCGGATATCGCCAACCTCAGGCCGGCCCGCTTCGCCAGAGAGCTATGCATGGGCTCTTGCCTTCGGCCCGTGCCCCGGTTCCCCAAGGAGGTCTATCGGTCGGTGCGCAGCTTCGGGAATAACCTCAACCAGCTCGCGAGACAGGCCAACATGGGGGAAGCCTACCAGGGCGCCGTAGAGGCCCTCAGAAGGTCGGTCGAGGAGCTGCTGAGAACGCTTCATCGCGGACCATGCCAGTCCTGAAGATCTCCCACGGCGGGGCAAGTTCGAAGATGATCTCCTACCTCCTGAACCAGAACGAGGCCGGCAACCGGGTTCAAGCCCTGGGCGGCAGCGTGATCGGCAAGGATCCGGAAGCCATCGAGGAGGAGTTCCAGAGGACCCGCGAACTGTTCGGTCAGCACGGAGGGCGGGAGTACTACCACGTCGCCCTGAGCTTCGAGAGGAACGACCTCGGCGACCTGGCTACCTCCAAGGGTGAGCCCTCCCCCGAGCGCTTGAGAGATTACGGGGAGGAGTGGGCCAGAGAGGCCGGCATCGCCCAGAAGCACGAGTACCTCGTGGTGGTCCACGGCGAGAAGGGCCACCCCCATGCCCACGTCATCTGGAGCGCGACCGACGCGACAGGGCACAAGTACAACGACGATAAGAGAAACCTCGACCGCCTCCGGGACGTGAACGACCGGCTCGCCCGGGCGCACGGCATCCAGCGGGAGCTGGACCGGGTCCGTGACCCGCACCGTCCCTCCGACAGGTTCATCCGCCAGGCCGAGCGCGGAGGCGGGACCTACTCCTGGAAGCTGGACATGCAGGACCGCATCCGGGAAGCCGGGAGACGGGCCTTCTCCGAGGAGGAGTTCGGCAGGCGCCTGAAGGAGCAAGGCGTGGACCTGCGGGTCCGGGGCGGCAAGTTCAGCTACGGAATGAAGGACAAGGCCGGCAAGCAGAGGGTGTGCCGCGAAGGCCGCCTCGGAGAGAACTACCGGCGGGAAGTCCTGCTCGAGAAATTCACGCGGCAACGGGAGCAGCTCAAGCGAGACCCCGAAGGCTATCGCCGGCGGCTCAAGGAGGAGGAGTCGGGGCGCTACTCATGGCAGCGGGACCTGCGGGGCAGGATCCTCGAGGCCCTGCGGCCCGCCAAGAACCACGTGGCTTTTCGCGATGCCATGGCGCGTCAGGGCGTGACGGCCCGCCTGGGAGAGGACGGCCTCTACCGTTTCACCTTCCAGGACCGGCACGGTCTTGACCACTCGGAGGTCAAGGCCGAGCAACTGTACCGAGGAACACCCGATCGGATCGAAAGCCGCCTTCTGGACAACGCGGACCGCTCGGCGACTCCGAGCATCGCCCATGCGGCCGGCCGGGAAGCCGGCGGGCTCGTCGCCTCCCTCATGCGGCAGGTGGAGTCCGCCTCCCGAGACCCGCACCGAGGAGGTGCAGGCGAGGGCCCGCCCACGCGGGAGGACCTCCGCTTCGAGCGGCCCAGGCGTCCTGAAGGCCACGAGGACAGCCTGGAGCGGTGGTGAACCACTGAGGGAGGAAAGGAATGGGTAAGACCGCCAATCCGCGGCTTGAGCACCACGCAGAGGACATGCAGCGCACCCTGATCCTGGCCGGAGCCGTGACCTTCGCGGCGCTCCTCTGGCTCGGGGGCGCCTTTGAGTTCGCCTCTCACCTGGGCGCCCCGAAGGGCACCCGGGAGGCGTTCCTGGCCAAGCTCCTGATCTGGGACCACAACGCACTCACGAAGCTGGTCCTCAATCCTTTTCTTGCGAAGCCCGTGCTCTTCTTTCTGGTGGCCACCGCCCTGGCCTTGGCACCGGCACTCTATGGCGCGAGCCGGGGACTCTGGCGAAACAGCCACGCGGTTCCGTACTGGTCGGTGGGGGTCACCTTCGCCTTGGGCCTCGCCTATTTTCTGCCTCAGGCCCTCTTGTCCCATGGGCTTTCGCCCTTCTCTGTGGCCTGGTGGAGGGCCACCGCGCTACTCGGGACGGCCATGAGCCTCTTCGCGGCAGGCTTGACCAGCCTGCGTGGGGCGAGCATCCGAGCCAGGGACATCCTCGACCAGCCCCACGCCTTCGACCTCATGGATCTCACCGGCGCCGCGAGGGTGGTGGAACTGAAGCGGGCAGGGCTCCTGGTCCGGTCATCCCAGTGGCCGCGGACCGATGCCCCCTTCCTGGACGGCCGCCTGTGCATCGGGAGGCTCTACGACGAGGGGCGACCCACGGACTACTTCGTCGCCCCGGAGATCGAGAAGTTGCAGCAGACCCTCGTGGTCGCGCCGACGGGCTCGGGGAAGACCACCTCCCTCGCCCTGCCGTGGAGCCGGGAGCTGCCCTCCAAGGGCCAGTCGGTCTTCGTGCTGGACTTCAAGGGCGACATGGCCCAGCACATCCGACCGGGCTTTTCGGGGTGGGAGGCGCCCAAGCTCTGGGTCTTCAACCCGGTGAGCATGGCTTCAGTCCATTGGAACCCCATGAAGGAACCCGTGCCCGGAACGGCGGACTTCGAGGAGAGCCAGGAGGCCATCGCGGAGGCCATTCACGGGGAGATCAACGCCGGAGCCTATCAGTACTTTGATCTGCTGGACCTCCGGATCCTCAAGGCGGGCGTCAGGGCGGTCGGGCACCTTGAGGCACCCAACTTAAAGGCCCTCCACGACCTCTTCCTTTCCAAACAGCACCTCGAAGAGACCCTGGATACGATCAAGGACCAAGCGGACCTGGACACTTTCGCGAGGATCGAGGCGGACCTGAAGGCCTCCACCGACAGCCTTAAGTACACCTTCACGGAGCGCATCCAGGGCGTCCGGAACAAGCTGGACGCCTTTTCCCACCCGGCCATCCGGCGCGTCACGGGCGAGGACGCGGACTTCCGGCTGTCGAAGCTCCTGGAGCAGCCCACGTGCCTGGTCTTCGCCGCGCCCATGCGGATGGGAATCGCGGGCGAGACGCTCGCCGCCATGGCCGTCCGCCTGATCCAGCACCAGCTCCACCAACGATACGGCCACAAGGGGGGACGGCTCTTCCTGATCCTAGACGAGTTCAGCAAGCTCGCGATGAACCACCGCCAGACCGAGCGCTTCATCTCCGTCTCACGCTCCGCCGGCGCGGTCTCGGTGGTGATCCTGCAGGACGTGGACCAGCTCCACCACGAAGCCCGCGCCAGCATGTGGGGCAACTGCCAGGACCGCTACATCCTGAGGGGCGCGAGCGCCAGCACGGCCCGGTGGCTCTCGGACAGTCTCGGAGAGCGGCGGGTGTGGACCAGGACCATCTCCTCTTCCTACACGCGCAACTCCCATCGAAGCTCCGAAGGAGGTACCCTCAGCGCCAAGGAAGAGTCCGTGCCCGTGCTGAGGCCCAGGGAAATCACGCTTACAGGGGGATTGGAGCGCGGTGCCTGGCTCCAGCTCTCCAGGTACAGCCACAAACCCATTTTGGTGGACTTGACGCGACCCCTCGCGTGCTAGTAGAGCGGTTGTAGAACCGCGCATCCGAGAGCCGCACTCAAGAAGGGAGGTGCTCATGGAAGAGAGGCGCGAACGCGGTTTGAAGCAGCTGCCGGACGGCCGGTGGCAGTTTTCGTGGTGCGAAGACGGAAAGTACCACAGGCACATCGTCCCCACGAAGCAGGAAGCGCGGGCCTACCTGGAGAGCATCCGGACCCGCATCCGCAAAGCCCGCTTCTTGGAGCCGGGAAAGGAGGTGTAAATGGGAAACCAACGGGAACGAGGGCTGAAACAGCTCCCCGACGGGCGCTGGCAGTTCTCATGGTGCTTCGAAGGGCGCTACCACCGGAGGATTGCCGAGACCAAGGGCGAGGCAAGGGCTTACCTCCAGAAGATCCACACCCAGATCCGCGAGGGCAAGTACCTGGAGGTGAAGAAGGAGGACCGGCTACTCTTCGACGACGCCGTGAAGGCCTTCCTCTCCTGGTCCAAGACCAACAAGCGCACGGGCACCTACGAGACCGACGTGTGGGCCAGCAACCTGTGGCTCGAATCCAGGCACCTTGCCGGCAAACCCATCACCAGGATCACGGGCGAAGACGTGGAACGCTGGCGCCAGGAACTGGCCACGAAGACGCACCGCTGGGGCCGGGGCTCCATCAAGGAGCTACCGGGCAACAGGTGGCGCGCCTCGTGGGTCCGCGCCGGGAAATGGAACCGGTTCATCTTCCCCAGCAAGGCCCAGGCAGAAGCCAGGCTGGCGGAGGCTCTCAAGGATGAGCCACCTAAGCCCCTCACCAAGCGGGCTCAGGATATCGCGCTGGCTCGCCTCAAGCGCCTCTTTTCCCTGCGGGTCGAATGGGGACTGACCGAGACCAATCCCGTGGCAAAGGTGAAGCTCTACAGGGACGACAACGAGCGCCTTCGATTCCTCACCGACGAGGAGGAAGTCCGCCTCCTCGCGGCCTGTCCGCCCTATCTGGCGAGGATCGTCCGGTTTGCGTTGGAGACGGGCGCCAGGCGCGGCGAGATTCTCGGGCTTCGATGGGCGGATGTGGACCTCGCCAACAGGGTAGCAACTTTGGACGGAACCCTCGCCAAAGGACGGAGGACCCGCCACATCTTTTTGAACCAGGGAGCCGTGAGCGTCCTGAAGGAACTTCCGAGGCCCATCGACCGCAGCATCCCCGTCTTCGCCGAGCCCGTCATCCCTTCAACCGAGGAAAAGGGCCAGTCCGACGAGGCCCTTGAATGGCGCCTCCCAGCCCGGATCGAGCAGCACTGGCAGCAGGCCGTGGACCGGGCGGAGCTGGGAGACTTTCACTTCCACGACCTGAGGCACACCTTCGCATCCCGGCTCGTCCAAAGCGGCGTGGACCTCGCCGTGTTGAGGGAGTTGCTCGGCCATCGCGATTTCAAGATGACGCTCCGGTACTCGCACCTGGCTCCTTCACACTTGAAGAGCGCCGTGGCCGTCCTGGACGATCGGAAGTTGCGACTAACTTGCAATGCGAAAACGGCCCCTCGCGGGGCCGTCTCCGGTGTTTCTCGTAACTCCCTGGAATTTAAGGCTTAAAGTTGGTCGGGACGACTGGATTTGAACCAGCGACCCCTTGCACCCCAAGCAAGTGCGCTACCAGGCTGCGCCACGTCCCGACCGGCCGATCCGGGGCCGAAGCTCCAAACCGGCACCGGATTTATACCACGGGGGCGCATTACCTGTCAAAAGGGGAAGGACGGCTCAACAAGGAGTTCAGCCGGGACAGCCCCTCCCGGAGCCGGCCCAGCACCTCTCCCGGCTCGCGCTGCTGAAGGGCCTCTCCCCTTACCTTGCGGGCCGACGAGAGGAAGTCCCGCGCTCCGCGGATCGTGAACTTTCTCTCGTAGAGAAGCTCCTTGATCTGCAGAACGGCCTCGATGTCCCGCCTCCTGTAGAGCCGATGTCCCGATTGGGTCTTGTTGGGGCTCAGCTGGGGGAACTGCTTCTCCCAGAACCGCAGGACGTGCGAGGGAACGCCGGTAATGTCGCAGACCTCGCCGATCTTGTAGTAGAGCTTCTGCGGGACTTGCTCCAGGGAGGAACGGGCCCCGGCCTCGCCTCTTTTTCTGGCCGCATTTTTCATGGGTTCTTTCCGCCTGACCACTTGCGCGAAGGCACGAAGACGACGGTTTTGCGCGAGGGTATTCGCACCGGGGTCCCCTTTCCCATGTCCCGCCCCATCCGCGCCTTCCTCTCGACCACCTTGAAGGTGCCGAAACCCGAAATGACCAGCCTCCCCGTTTCCGAGAGCCCGGAGGTCATCCCCTGAATGACCTCCTCGACCAGCACTTGGGCCGCCTGGTAGGTGATGCCGCCATGAGCCATGTAGACCCGCCTGGCCAGTTCCGCGCGCGTCATAACGCCTCCCTTGAACAGATTATATACCACAACCCCCTCACTTTCAATGAAAAAGGCTCCACCTTTCCCGGGCGCAAGGAAAGTGGCCGCAGCAGCCGTGAACAGAGAATCCGGCCGCTGGTAACGGGCTGCTCCACCAAGGATGAATCACATTGGAACGGTGTGGTTGAGCGGTCCTTTCCCTTTCCCAATTTGGAAGGGATGCTGCATGGCCTTGGCGAGGTACTTCTTCGCGCGATCGATGGCCTCGCCCATCACGACCCCGCGCATGAGCAGAGCGCAGATCACCGCCGAGAAGGTCGTGCCCAGGCCCAGGGTGTTTCGGGATGGAAGGCGGACCGCATCGAAGATGTGATCGTTGGTCCCGTCGTACCAAAGATCCATGGCCCTGGGTCCTTCGAAGCCGCCTCCCGTGATGATCACGTGCCTCGCTCCCTTGCCGTGCAGAAGACGGGCGGCCTCCTTGGCGGAAGGCACGTCCCTGACGGGAATTCCGGAGAGGATTTCGGCCTCGCGGCGGTTCGGAGTCACAACGTGGGCAAGGGGCAGGACCTTCTCGATCAACAGCGGCACCCCGGACGGTTCCAGGAGGGGCTCGCCAGTGGCTGCGTACAAGACAGGATCCACCACGATCAGGCCCTTCAGCCCGAATGCCTCCAGCAGGCTTGCCACGATCTGCACGTTGGCCGCAGTGGCCAGCACGCCCACTTTCACCGCCTGCACGGGGATGTCGCTCACGACCGCCTCGATCTGCTGGCCGACGATCTCCATCGGCACCGGATGCAGGGCCTGAATGCCCAGCGTGTTCTGCGCGGCTATGGCGGTGACGACGGCCGCCCCATACACTCGGAAGGTTTGAAACGTCTTGAGGTCCGCCGCGATGCCCGTGGCCCCCGACGCGTCGAAGGCCGAGATGCTGAGCACAGTCTTGTTCATACCCCTCTTCCTCCTGCCAGGCGGGGAGATTATATACCTTGCACCGGGAGTGGGTAAAACGCCCTCCATCATGGGGAAGGCTCGTCCAGTCTCGGTCTCGCCAAGAGCCCCGCCCTCGACCGGGGCGAGGGGTCTTGACAGGGGGGGGCGGCGGGTGTAGAGTCCATGGCCGTGAGAATCCCCCGCACATACGGGGGGGCAGGGTGTGAGAACTTATGTTCTTGTGCGCTCCCGAGGTCGATCCAGAGAATCCAGCCCCCCGGCACGAAGTGAACCTACAAGTTTCGGCATAAGATGGCTTATGCCGGTAGTCCGGTTTTTGCTTGGAAAGGAGAGAAGGAAATGAGAAAGCTCACCGCTAGCCTCCTGGTTCTGGCCCTTGCTGCGCTGGTCGCCTGCGCCAAGCCGCCGCAGCAGCAGATCGACGCCGCCAAGGCCGCCCTCCAGGCCGCCAAGGCCGCCCAGGCCGACGTGTACGCCCCTGATGCCCTCAAGGCTGCCGAGGACAAGGCTGCCGCCCTGGACACCGAGCTCGCCGCTCAGCAGAGCAAATTCTTCAAGAGCTACAAGGTGGCCACCCAGATGACCACCGAACTGCAGCAGCTGGCCGACACGGCCAAGCAGGATGCCATCGCCGGCAAGGAGAAAGCCAAGGCCGATGCCGAAGCTTCCATCACCGCCGCCGACGCTTCCGTCACCGCCGCTCGCGAGGCCCTGAAGACCGCCCCCAAGGGCAAGGGCTCCAAGGCTGATCTCGAAGCCATGACCAAGGACGTCGACGATGCCGCCGCGGCCATCGAGACCGCCAAGTCCGACGCCACCGCCGAGAAGTACATGGAAGCCAAGACCACGGCCGACAGCGCCAAGGCTAAGGCCGACAACGTCGTCCAGCAGGTCGAGCAGGCCAAGGCCCTGAAGAAGAGCAGCATCCCCGCTCACAAGGCCCCGGCTCACAAGGGAAAGAAGTAACCGTTTTCCCGAGAAGAAAAAGGGGGCGGCGTTGCCGCCCCCTTTTTTTGGGGATCTGGTGTGAAGAAGCGGAAAACGACCCGAAAAATCATCCTGTTGATCATCCTGTGCGCCATCATCTGGTCCGCTTCGGTGTGGGTGGTACCTCTCCTGGACGGGAGCCAGTCCCCGCCCCTGGACCCCACGGGGAAGGGCGCGGAGACTCTCCTGTTCGCCGCCCGGCGGGAGGGCGCCGAGCAGCTCTATCCCCAGCGATTGACGGCGTGCCAGGACGCCCTTAAGGAGGCGCGCTTCGAGGTCAACCTTCAGCTGGCCTCCCAATGGGGGACCAGAGATTTCGTCCGGCCCCAGCGTCTCCTGGACGAAGCCCAGGCCCAGGCCTTCCGTCTTTGGAAGGACGTCGTTGACCACCGGCGCGAGGTGAAACCGGAGGCGGAGTCCATGATCGCGAGGGCGGACGACTCCCTCCAAAGAAGCGAGGGGGTGGCCGACCTCAGCCGCCAGGACTATTACACGCGAGGGCACCTGGCCACCGCATTCATGCTCCTTCACCAGGCCCAGTCCTACTATCGCGCCGGCCAGTACGACAGGGCCCTCTCCGCCGCAAACAGATCTCTGGAGAGCAGCAGCAGGGCCCTCAGCCGGTCTCGCCAGTACCTGGAGCGCTTCGATGACCCCCACCATCTTCGGCTGTGGGAGGTGTGGATCCGCGAGGCGGTCGCCTCATCGAGGAGCACCGGGATCGCCCTCGTGGTGATCAAGGAGAAACACAGGCTGGACGTCTACAAGAACGGCCGTCTGGCCCAGTCGTTCCCCGTCGATCTCGGAGCCAATTCCGTCAGCCAGAAGGAGAGGGCCGGAGACAGAGCCACTCCCGAGGGGCTCTACCGCATCACCCGGAAGAAGGGCCGGGGGGCCACCAAGTACGGGCTCGCGCTCCTGCTCAACTACCCGAACGAAGAGGACCGCCGGCGGTTCGCTGAGATGAAGGCCCACGGGCAGCTGACGCGCCGCACCGGCATCGGGGGGCTCATCGAGATACACGGTACGGGGGGCAGGGGCTATGATTGGACCGACGGATGCATAGCCCCGAATGACGAGAACATGGAAAGGCTGTATCATGAGGCGATGATTGGGACGGTCGTGGCCATCGTGGGCAGCGACGGAAGCGGAGGCCCGATCCGATCGGCCTTGATGGAAACGAGGCGATGAGCGACAACGGCACCGATCACTCTTCTCCCCTTTTGCGCGGCATCGAATCGGCCAAGAGGGAGCACGCGAGGCGCGTCCGGCGCACCATCCTGGTCCTTCTCATCGGCACCGTTCTGCTCTGTGCGGCCGTCGTCCTCTTCTTGTTTTCAACGGGATACGGCTACGCGGACCTGAACGCGGCCTACATCTCCCGACACAGCATGGAGGTCCCTCAGACGGGGCCGGTACCTCCCCAGAAGATCCTGGATCTCGCCGAAAAGAAGCTGGACCAGGTCAGGCCCAAGGGCATTTTCGTGGTGGTGGACCACGTTCGCAACCACCTCTACCTGCGCGACGGAGACAAAGTCGTCCTGGATGCCCTCTGCTCGGCCGGAGCCGGAACCTTGCTGACCGATCCCAAGTCGGACCGCCACTGGGTGTTCGACACGCCTGTGGGCCGTTTCTTCGTGCGGGGCAAGCGCAAGGACCCCACCTGGACGGCGCCCGATTGGGACTACATCGAATCGGGCGAACCCTTCCCCAAGAACTATGCGGACCGGGTGCAGGAGGGGATGCTGGGTGAGTACGCCCTGGATTTGGGTGGAGGACCGTCGGGCTACATGATCCACGGCACGCTCTACACCCGTCTCCTGGGACGCAATGTGAGCCACGGGTGCGTGAGGGTCGGGCAGGACGACCTCCGCATCATCTGGCAGAAGGTGCCCATCGGGGCCACGGTGTTCATGTACTGATGAGAAAACGACTGCTCTCTCTCGCATTCCTGGCGTTCTCCGTGGTTGCCCTCGCCGGGGTCGTTCGGGTGCTGGCCCAGGCCGAGCCTCCACAGGAGCCCCTGCCCCTCCGCGCCGCCCTGGCCGAACAGGAGGCCAGGCTGGCCACCTCGAACACCTTCTACCTCGAGCTGGATCTCTCCCATCCTGCCATCAAGCTCTGCCATTCGGGAGTGGCCCTCGCCACCTACCCGATCGACTCCCTCAAGGTGGGGTATCCCCGCGTCCTCTTCTTTCCCCGAATGCATGAGGGGAAATGGATCGGCGAGATCTGGACCGGAGGGCGCCTCATCCCCCCGAAGATCATCAACCGGATCCGCATCACACCGGGAAGCGTGCCCTCGGCTGAAATCGCGGTTCCCGCCCTGATTCCGCCGACCATGTCCGATCTGATCCCCGTGCCGCCCGTCTACACCATCGTCTTCGACGGCGGGAGGGTCATCCGCGTAACTCTGGTCGGAAAGATCACCGGAGCCGTGGGGCAACCCGACAAAGGGCGCGGGTGGTGGGCGGACTTCTTGGCGGGCCTGGGCCTTCGGAGGGCGGACTCCCTCCGCATCAGCGCCAGCATGCCGGCCAACGACGGGGCCTCCCTCTTCCGCTCCTTTCCCGACAAGTCTCCGGAACTCCTGATCCTACCGTAGCCCCCGGACCTCAAAGAGGCGGGCCCAGACGGCCGGTTCGACCTGGTTCGGCCTGGCCAGCCGATCGATCCCCAGATGGTCCAGGATTTCCGTCCAGCTTTCCGCCTGTAGACCCAGCGAGCGTCCCACCGTGCCCATGGCCTTCCGAGGCGAGGCGAAGGCCTTCCGCAAAAAGGACCAGAAGCGGACCTGCTCGTCCGGTGGAAGACTCGCCCGCTCCCGCGGATCGAAGCGGCAGACGGCGGAGATCACCTTCGGGCAAGGCCTGAAGGCGCCCGGGGGCACCGAGAACAGCAGGCGGCGTTCCCACCAGGCGTCGGTCCAGACGGCGAGGGGGCCGTATCCCTCCCCTCCCGCAGTGGCACAGAACTTCCAGGCCACCTCCCGCTGGAGCATGACCACGGCGGATGCCACTTCGCCCGGGCTCGAGAGGATTCTCCGCAAGATCTGAGTCCCCGCGTTGTAGGGAAGGTTGCCCACCACCAGCCACTTTGCGCTGCTCCCTGCCAGCTTCCGCAGGTCGAGCTCACGTGCGTCTGCGAGCACTACGCGGAGGTTGGGTTGCTCCTGCTCGAGGGCCGCCGCCAGCTCCCGGTCCACCTCCACGGCCCACGTGGGGAGGTGCAGATCGAGGAGCCCCGACGTGAGCGCGCCGCCTCCCGGCCCGATCTCGAGGAGGGCGGTGGCCGAGGTGGAAGCCTCCCTGGCGGCCCCGAGGATTCGCCGAACCCAGGCAGAATCCACGAGGAAATGCTGGCCCAGCGACTTCTTCGCCCGCGCGAGCATGGGCCCGGCTCACGCGCCGTGGCGCAGGCGCTCCAGCGCCATGAAGATCTCGCGGCCCACCCAGGCGTCCGTGGCGGCATAGGAGATCTGGGCGGGGGCGAGTTCCGGCCTGCTCCAGTCCGACATCTTGGCCCGCTTGGAAACCCGGTATCCGAGCAAGCTCGCCGCGAGTCCCTTCAGGCCGTTGGCAAGGACCCCCGCTTCCGATGAGAGGGCCGCGAGATCCACGAATCCCCTCGGCTCGAAGGTGTAGACCTCCTGGAGCTTCCGGACATCGTAGCCGGGCGCCACGCCCACCTTCAGGACGGCCGGATCGGCCAGCAGGGCCAGCACCGGCCCCAGCCGGCGGAGCCTCAGGAGCTGGAAGAGATAGGCTTCGGTGCCGCTGGAGAGCTGGAGGATGGCGGGAGGGTTGACCTGCCCCTTCGCAAAGGAGGGCTTGGTCTCCGTGTCGAAGCCCAGCACGCGTTCGCGGCCGAGGCGCTCGGCGGCGGTGCCCACCTGGGCGTCCGAATGGACCAGGTAGACGCCCCCCTCGAAGCGCCGGATGGGGAGCGCGTTGATCGTCTCGGCCGTCCATTCCTGCCTGGGATCCGGTACGGCGCCGTCCAACTTCGCCTCCTGCCTGCTCTCCCGGAATCGATGCGGGATCGATAGTGTAGCACGCCTGCCCTCCCTCTGGGCCACGGCTCGGACGGCTCCGGTGCTATAGTGATCGCAACCAAGGAGGTATTCCATGAACGAGAAGGTGTTCAAGAAGATCCGCGTCGTGGGCTGCAGCCCGGAGAGCTACCAGAAGGCCGTGGAATCGGCTGTGGTGAAGGCCGGGGCGTCGGTGCACGGCATGGCCTGGTTCGAGGTGGTGGAATTGCGCGGGGCCATCCAGGACGGCCGGGCCTCCGAATGGCAGGCCACCGTTGAGATCGCATTCAAGGTGGAGTAAGGCCGGGGCTGGATCGAGAACAGGTCCCCGATGCGAGGGACCGAGAAGGACGCGTGGCATCGTCGCAGGGGCCCCTCCATGCTCGCCGCATATGGCCACGCTCCCCTGACGGCGGGATCGCCTGCACGTGAGCCGCCGGGCAGGAGGCAGCTGCCCTCGGGCCAGCCGTCGTTCGCACACTCCGGGCAGGCCGCCGGGCCGGATTGTCGAGTCCTTCTCCGATGACGGCGCCGCCGGCCGTTCGCAACGGGGGCGTTGTCCACAGACGGAGGGAGGCGTATCCTATTGCCATGGTTTGCTTTCACATCTGAGCAGCCTCTTCTGACCCGTATCGAGGGGAGGCGGTAGTGACGGAAGATGCCCCAAACTCCAAACCCTCGGCTCTGGGCCTGCACGTGGTGCCCGCCGAAGGGCCGCCCTTCGACCGGCAGTTGGGCCAAGACGCCGTGGTGATCGGACGCTCCTCCAAGGCGGAGGTGGTCATCGGGGACCGGGCCATGTCCCGGGAGCACGCCCGCCTCTTCCGCACTCAGGAGGGGTGGTTCTTGGAGGATATGGGCTCTCGGAACGGGACCCTGGTCAACGGGCAGAGGGTCCGGCAACTGGCTCCCATCAAGGCGGGCGACCTGGTCTGCATGGGAGGCAGCACCGTCAGGATCCTCGATCCGTCACGGATGGCGCCGGAGGGGATGGGGGCGGATTCGCCATCCGACGGCGCCCTCCTCCGGCGAGCCTCGGAGCTGGTGGAGGAGAGCGGAAGCACCAGCCCTGGCGAGGAACCGCGCGACGAGGAGACTCTGAGGCAATACCTCGGCCACCTGAGGATCCTGAACGAGGTTCACAAGAGCCTCAGTCGCCCCATGGCCCTCCAGGAACTGCTCGACCTGATCCTGGACGCCGCCTTCGACCACCTCGCCGCGGATGAGGGAGTGATTTTACTGCAAGACGCCGAGGGCGGTTACAGCCGAGCCGCGGCGCGGCTAAGGTCGGATCTGGAAGAGCCCTTTATCTCGCGGAGCCTGATCCACGAGGTCGCGGAGCGGGGCATGGCCGCGCTCGTGAAGGATGTCCAGGCGGACGCCCGCTTCGCCGACTCGGACAGCATCCTGCGCTCGGGCATCCGGAGCCTCATCGCGGCGCCGCTCCAGGATGCGGAAGGCTGCCTCGGCATGATCGCGCTCACCTCCAGAACGGCGGTCCGCTCCTTCGGGGAGGAGGAGCTGGCCCTCCTGGCCTCCCTCGCCTCCGTGGCCGCCCTTCGCATCCGCAACCTGTCCCTCGCGGAGGAGGCGGCGGAGAGGCGGCGACTGCAGGAGGAGGTGGAGCTGGCGCGCCGCCTCCAGGTAGAACTGCTCCCCGACGAGATGCCCGAGATCCCAGGCTACCTGCTCCTCGGTGGCAACGTCCCCTCCCGGTGGGTCTCCGGCGACTACTACGAGGTCTCTCCCCGCAAGGAGGGGAAGGAGGTGGTTCTGCTCCTCGCCGACGTCTCGGGCAAAGGGCTGGGGGCCTCCCTCCTGGCGGCCTCCCTGGAGGCCTTGTGCGCCGCCCCCATCGAGGCGGGCCGAGAGCCCCACCAGATCTTTGAACGGGTCTCCCTCCTCCTGTACCGGCGGACCCCTCCGGAACGCTACGCCACGGCCTTCGTAGCCGTGCTGGAGCCGGAAACCGGGGTCATCCGCTTCGCCAACGCGGGCCATCCACCCGCCCTTCTGCTGCGCCGGGGCGGCGAGGCAGAATGGCTCGGTGCGACCGGCCCTCCCCTTGGCCTCTTTCCGGAGTCCGCCTACGAGACGCACACGACGGGAGTCGATCCGGGAGACTTCCTGATTCTATACAGCGACGGGATTTCCGAGGCCTCGGATCGGGAGGGCGAACCTTTCGGAAGGGAGGGCCTTCTCGCCACCTGCTCTCTCCCCGAACACCGTCATCCGCACGATGTGGCAAAGGCCCTCGAAGAGACCCTCGAAGCCTACTGCGGCGGGGAGCCCCACACCGACGACAGAACCCTCCTGATCCTCCAGAGATTTCCTGCACCGGCCTCCTAGGGCTCCCGCGCGCCCCTCCACCTGAAACGGTCCAGGTCCACGACACCGTTCCGGAAGAGCACCCCTTCCGCCTCGAGCAAGGCCCGCTGGAGGGCGGCCTGCCCGTCGGCCTCCGGGAGAGAGATCCGGCCGCGGAAGTTGAGGACCCGGTGCCAGGGCACGGATGAGCCTTCGGGCAGGGCGTGCATGGCGTACCCCACCAGCCGCGCCTGGCCGCCCAAACCGGCGGCGCGCGCCACCTGCCCGTAGGTGGCCACCCGGCCCTTCGGGATTCGCCGGACGGTCCGCCAGATGAGTCGGTAGCTCTCGCTGGGCTGCGGCCCTGGCACCACTCGCCTCCCTCCCTCAACGGGGCCGCCACGGCGAAAAGAGGACCGGAGGGATGGAGCGGCCCGGTCTCCGCGCCGCCCCGCTCAGCGGCCGGCGGTCGCCTTCCACGCCTCGAAATAGCGCTCCGCGCCGTCGGCGAAGCCCCCGTGGCACGGCTGCCAGCCCAGCATCCGCACCGCCTTTCGCGAGTCGCAGTGCTGGTCGAGGAGAAACCCTTCGACCATGGGGCCGAACTGCTGGGCGGCGGCCTCCGCCGAGACCAGTTCCACTTTTCCGTCGGCGCCGGCCGCCCTGCTGGCTGCCCGAGCACATTCGAGGACCGTGAAGCGGCTGCGGTCCGTGGCGTTGAACACCTCGCGCCTCCAGGGGGATTGGGCCGCCCGCACGTACAGGTCGGCCAGGTCCTCCACGTGAATCATGGCCCACCGGTTTTGGCCTTCCCCCACGACCCGGGCGGCGCCGCCAGCCAAGGCGCTCTCGAACCACCCGGAGGTCAGACCGCCCCGGCCTCCGTAGACGCAGCCCGGCCTGACCACGAGGGTCCGGAGGTTTCCGCCGTCGGCCTGAAGCACGGCCTCCTCGTGAGCCACCCGCTGGACCACCATGGCGGGCGGGTTCGGGGGGGCCGCCTCGTCCACGCTCCCCTGCCCCGTGTTTCCGTAGACCCATACGCCGCTCGTGTAGATGAACAGCCTGGGCCGGCCCGTCTCCCTGGCGCCGGCCACCAGCGTGTCGATGGTCCCCCGGTCCAACTCCATGTAGCGCCGCGTGTACTCGGCCGCGCAGTGGATCAGGACAGAACAGCCGAGGGCCGCCTCGCGATAGGTGTCCGGCTCCTCCATGGTGCCCAGCACCGGCCTGACTTCCAAGGCGCCGAGGGCGGCCGCCTTCTCCCTCGACCTCACCAGACCGAAGACCTCGTGGCCCGCGCGCGCGAGCGCACCCGCCACCGCCTGCCCGATGTACCCGCTGGCTCCCGTCACAAAGATCTTCATGGCGTGCGTGCCTCCATCGAATGGACGGCCCCTTCACAGGAGCCGGATAGGAAGAACGCCGCGGGCGCCCGTTTGCATCCTGGACGGGTCAGGGGCGCCCATCTCCCGCCGGTTCCACCGCGGCCCCTGATGGAGGCCCCGCTTTGAGAACGCGTGATCGATCGAGGATGGGATCGCTCACCACCCCAGGCTCCCCGCCGGGCCGCCCCCGGAATCCACGAACCGATCTCCAAGAATGAGCGCTATTTCTTCTTGCCGCCCTTGGCCTTCTTGACGTCGGCCCCCTTGAGCACGTCGTCCACCCAGGTCATGGAGGCCATCATGGTGGGGAAACCCACGCTGGTGCACGCCATGAGCACGGCGTGACGGATCTCCGAGGGCTTGACTCCCGCGGCCAGGGATTTTCGCGCCTGGGCGTGAACGGCGCCCTCCAGCCGCGCTCCCATGGCGATGCCGAGCTTGACGAGGGCCCGCTCCTTCGCCGAGAGGGGGCCCGCCGAATGGCACGCCTCCCCCAGCTTTTCATACGCCTCCGCCACGTCGGGGTAGTTCTCCGTGAATTCGAGAAACGGCTTGGGCAGCTTGGACATCATCATCTCCTTGGAATGGCGAAGGACTAGGACCATCGGGACGGCGGCCAGCGCGGGCCCGGGGCCATCGGACGGATGTCCTTTGCTCGCCGACAGTCTGGCCCCAAGCCGCGGCGCCCGTCAAGCCCGCGCTCTCTCCCAAATTCCGCGATTGAAGGGGCTTTGCCTTCGGGAGAGGCCGTGCTCGGCAGGGGAAAAGTTTCGTCTCTTGAGCGGGGCTGGAGCCGTCCTGGACGGCCACAAAACCGCTAAGGCTTCTCGCCAGAGGATCCGCCGTCCCCCTCTCGGGAGCCAGATCTCGGCCCCGGGATCTGGAAGCTGCCGTCGAGTCGCGCCACCATCTCCTCGTAGCGCCTCTCGAGGGCCGCCCTCTCCCGCTCGAAATCGGCCGCCCCCAGCTCTCCCGACGCCCTGCGCGATTCCAGCAGACGCACCTGGTTTTCCAGCCACTGTTCAGGGTCGAAGTTGTAGGTCATGCCGGCTTCTCCTCTGCCCCACCGCAGGCCAGGGCACGGATGAGGCGGCCGTCCGTCCCGCAGCAGCCGCCCAGGAGCTTGAGCCCCCACCGTCGCCGGAGGCCCAGCATCTGCGCGGCGAGAGACTGGGGCGAACCGGAGGCCTCCAGAACGGGGCTTCCGTCCAGCTCTTCCGGAGCCTTGTCCGAGCCGTTGGCCTGCAGGCCAATCCATCGCCGGGCGAGCCATCCAGGCCAGAGACCCTCGGCCCGCACCACGGCGGAGGGGTGGACGCAGTTCAGCAGGTAGCCGGAGGGCGGAGGGTCGGTGCTGCCGTCCACGGCTTTCACCGCCTCAGGAAAGGGCGTGCCGTCCAGGAGGCGTCCGTCGGACCGGATGATGAAGCTGATCAGGTAGGGCAGACCCGTCTCCGCCATGGCCGATGCCAATCCGGCCGCCTCGGAGAGCGCGGGCAGGGTGGAGGCCAGGAGGCAGTCCGCGCCCCCCCGGGCAAGCTCCCAGGCCTGGGCATGGTGGAAGCGCTCCGCCTCCTTCGCCGAGAGGGCCTCCTGTGGGCGGTAGGCATCGCCCCGGCATCCCATCAGGCCGCCGACGAAGATCCCCCTGGCCCCCTCCCCGAAAGGTGCCCGCAGTAGGTGCAGGAAGCGGACGGCCTCGGCGTTCACGTCGCGTCCGGAGAAGCCGGCGGCAGCGGTGCGCTCCGGGCTCGCCCGCCAGGTGGGCGTGAGGGCGAGCACGGGAAGCCCCGAATCCACTCCGATCTGCATGTATTCTCGGTAAATGGCGCCCATGGCGGCGCGCCCCTCCTCCGAGTACAGCAAAGCCGCATTGGCGACCGGAGAATCCACCGCGAAAAGGGTCTCACGGCGAAGCCTCTCCAGGACGGCCCCCTCCATCAGGACGAGGCGGCAATCCTGGAGGCACTCGCGAAACGGGCGGCCGGCACGAGAGGCTTGGGACGCTCGATTCATGAAGGACTTCTCCTGGAGTTCGAGATGCGCCCGGGGGCCGTGGCGCGGCGGAAGAAGGGCATGAGGAAGAGGACGGCGGCGATCCGGCCGAAGAGGAGGGCTCCCGCGGCGGCCGTGGCCCCCACCAGCCCGGCCATCCGGATACCCACGAAGAGCGCGAGGGCGATGCTGGCCACCTCCAGGGCGGTGGCGAAGCTGACGGGACGCGTGTTGCGGGCCGAGACCAGCATGCCGTGCTGAAAGGAGAGGAGCACGGAGAATGCGGGCATGATCGCCATGATGCGGGTGGGTACCACCGCCACACTCGCCAGAGCCGGCGAGAGCCCCGAGAGCCCCCGCAGCCAGAGGCCCAGGAGGGGCGTGAAGGCGATGACTGCCAGCCCTCCGGCGGCCGCAACCGCCAGCGCGCTGGCGAAGCGGCGGAGCGGCCGGTATCCCTCGCGCCGGGGTCCGGCCAGGGCGATGCCCACGTCCTGGAAGGCCAGCCCGAGGCTTCGGAAGATGAACACGAGGGCGTTCACCACCGGGAGGACGGCCAGGGATTCGATGCCCAGCCGGCTGGAGGGCATGAAGAAGGTGACGAGCGGGTTGACCCCCATGCTCAGGATGGAGGTGAGGGCCAGGGGCGTATAGAAGTGCCAGATGTAGCGGTAGCTGAGCGGCTCCGGGCCCCCACCGACGGACGCCGCCCCCTTCATCGCCCGGAGGGCCCGCCGCGCCATCAGCCGGCTGGAGACCGCCTCCACCACCACCCCCGCCGACAAGGAGGCGGCGCCCACCACGGCGCCGGGCGCGTGCCACCCGAGGGAGAGCAGGAGGGCGACGCCCCCCATGGAGGCCACGCGAAGAATGGTGCCGTAGGCCACCCGTCGGGCGAGGCCGTTCCGGACGAGGATGCCCTGATAGAAGCGGCGGTATCCGATGG